>NZ_JBFUKW010000013.1:0-172297 GCF_056400665.1 Variovorax sp. P5_A3
ATATGCCGTAGCCGCGGCTGGTCGTCACCCCGTCGAGGGTGCGCGTGCTGCTGGCCCGGTTGCCGTTGGCGTCGTAGCCGAACCCTGCCGTGTTGCCCGTGGCATTGAAGGCGGTGATGCGGCCCACGGCGTCGTAGCCGACGCTCCACGTGGTGTTGACGCTGGTGATGGTGCTGTGCGTGGGATCGGCGTCCGCCGGCTGCAGCAATTGCTGCGTCAGGCTGGTGATGCGGCCTGCGGCGTCGTAGACGTAGCTGCTGAACTCGGTGGCGGTCAGGCGCCCCGCGGTGTCGTAGGCGCGGCTGGCCTGGAGGCCCGGAGACGCGAAGGCCCAGTTCCAGCCGGTGGGCCGGCCCAGCGGGTTCCAGCCGATGCCGGTGACGAGCGGTGCGCCGTTCCAGTTAAGCTGGCTCAGGCGGCCGGTGGCGTCGTACAGGTAGGTGAGCACGCTGCCGCTGGGGTAGCTCAGGGTGGTGAGCAGGCCATTGGCGGCGTAGCCGTAGCCCACYTGCTGCACCAGGCCGCTGGCGAGGGTCTGGCGCTTCGAGGTGACGCGGCYGAAGCTGTCCCGGGTGWATTCGGTGACCCCGCTGCGGTCGACGATCTCTGAGAGGTAGCCGATGCTCGACGGGCTGAGGTCGTAGCGCAGCGTGGTGGTCTTGCCGTCGGCGAAGGCCAGGCTCGTCGGGCGGCCGAGCGCGTCGCGCTCGATCTGCGTGGCCTGGCCGAGCGCGTCCACGATGCGGCTGGGCAGGCCCAGGCTGTCGTACTGGGTGCTGCGCGGGCCGGCGTCGGCGCTCGTCTCGCTGGTGGCGTTGCCTTGGGCGTCGCGGGCGTAGCTGGTGGCCACGCCCTTGAAGTCCTTGGCCTGGGTGACGTCGTCCAGCGCGTTCCGGGCCAGCGTGGCGGTGGCGTTGGCCGCGTTGGTGATGGCGGTCACGCGGCGCAGGCCGTCCAGACCGTAGCGGGTGCTCTGATTCAGGCCGTTGGTCTCGGTGATGAGTTCGCCGTTGGCGTCGTAGCCGAAACCGCTGGTCTGGTTGGGGCCGTCGGTCCGGGCGTAGACGCGGTTGATGTTGTTGATGCTGCGCACGGCCGTCCAGGCGATGGCGCCGGAGGCGTCCTTGGCCTGCTCGGCGGTGCGGTTGCCCATCCCGTCGAGGGTGAAGCTGCCCTGCTCGCCCCGGTTGTTGCTCCAACCGGTCAGGCGGTGGGCGGGGTCGTAGGTGTAGGTCAGCACCAGGCCAGTGGGGAGCGCCAGGGTGGCGATCGGGCCAGTGGGGTTGTAGGTGAGCGTGGTGGTCTGCTGGCCGCCTACGGTGCGCGTCAGCAAGCGGTCGCGCGGGTCGTAGGTGTAGGTTGTGACGAGGCCGTTGGGGGCGGTGGTGCTGACGACGCGGTTGGCAGAGTCGTAGGTGTACTGGGTGACGTGGCCGAGGGCGTTGGTGGCCTTCGTGACGTTGCCGAGAGTGTCGTATTCGTAGGTGGTGACTGCGCCGTGGGGGTCCGTTTGCGTGCTCGCGAGGCCTTGAGGGTTGTAGGTCCACTGCCAGGTGCGGGTCGTATTGGGCGACGCGCTTGTGTCGGTGATGGATTGCGACAGCGCGTTGCCTAGGCTGTCGTAGGTATATGCGGTCGTACGGCCTGACTCCGTGACCAGAACCGGTAAGGCAAAGGTCGCGTGCCACTGCGTCGCTACTGTCGTTGCCTCGGGTGTCCCGACGGCGCGAGTGACTGAGAGCGGGAGGCGGCGTGCGACGTCCCAAGTCGTTGTGGTCGTCACGCCTTGGAAGTCGGTTTCGCTCGTGATCAGGCCGTTGACGTCCTGAACGCGCGAAGCGGCGTCGGCCTCTCCAGTTCCTGAAGGAAGCGAACCGCCTGTGACGGCCAGCCTACCCTTGTTCGCCATGTAGCTGTAGTTGCGCGTGGTGCCCAATGGGTCGAGCACCGTGGCTACTCCAGGGGATGGGTATGAGACTTGGTAGCTCTCCACGCCTCCCGCCAATTGCGTGCTGGTAGCTCGGCCTTGGCTGTCGTAGCCGAACGTGCCCCAGCGGGTACCCGCCTGATCGAGGATGCCAGTCAGCGCCTGGATGTAGGTAGCGTTTTCGTACAGGAACGTCCGGGTGCTGCTGTCGGGGTAGGTGACCATCGACAGACGTCCCGAGCTGTCGTAGCTGTAGCCGACGACTCGCCCGTCAGGAGTGGTGACCGTGGCGAGCTTGCCGTCGGAGTAGGTGAACAGCAGGGTGCGACCGAAGGCGTTGGTGACGCTGACGAGCTGGCCCGAGCCGTTGTAGGCGTAGCTGGTGGTCCAGCCGTTGCGCGCGACCACGGTCTGCAACTTGCCGGAGCTGTCGAAGTTGTAGGCGCTCTCGTTGTCGGTACGGCGCCAGGACCAAGCGCCGCCGGCTTGGGTCAAGGTGTCGGCGCTGTTGTCGGCCGACCATGCCGCGCTGGTCGATGCGCGCGAGAATGAGCGCCGGTAACCTTCCGGCAGCGTGATGACGACGAGCAACGGCCCCGAATTCGGGACAGCACTCAAGCCAGCGTTGTAGCTGTGAGACCAGACTTGGCCGAGGCCGGATGACGGGCCGCTGGTTCCTGCTCCCCAGTTGCTGCGGTAGAAGCGCGTGAAGGCCAGCGGCGCCGGGCCGCCCTCGCTCCAGTCCAGCTCGGCCCGGTATTTTTCAGCGGTGAAAGGCAATATTGGGTTGCCTTGGGGACCGCCGGCCATACACATCATGGGCGGCGGTTCGGGAATTGTCTTCGTGCATGCGGGCGTGTTGGTGCCCGAGCCAATGTCTTCGGAGTACCCGATATTGCAATAGCACGCACCATTCACGAGCGTGCTACTAGCCGGGCAACTGCTCGGCGTAGTCTCACGCTTCGCCGCGCCAACACCGTAGTAGTCATAGCCACCGTTCGCGATCCAATGGCAGTTGACGCTGTAAAAATTCGCGGTGCTGTCCACGGTGTTCTTCCAACACGAAAAACTGTGCGCATTGGTCCACGCGGCAGGATAGCTATAGGTAGCTTTCGTTGAACATTCGGCCAAAGGCACCGGATCAACGCCGGTGCCACACACCGGCCTACCACCAACCGACCAAAGATAGCTCGGCGCAATGGATGCTGAAGCGGCACAGCACCACGACAGCGCCACGAAAACCGCCAAAAAACCAATCAGGCGAACAACATGAGCCTTGTGACAAAACCGAACCGCGCAGATTGAAGCAAGAAGTCCGCAACAAGTGCCCCGCACATATTTGGGCGTCCCCAATCCCTCCAGTGAATCCAACTGCATCTGATCGCCCGCACCGATTGTTACAAAGCGGCGGACTATAGAGTTTGCGCTATGTGGCGTCAACTAAGGGGCGCTATTTGATTCACTGAGTTGACACAATTCGACTCTTGATATCTCTGCTCAACTTTCCGCGGAAACAGCCACCGCGCGCGGCCCTCGACCAATCAGGACCCATGCGCTCAAAGCACTCATCAACGCCAGCCCAGCACAGATCAGCATCACCCATCTGAACCCCGAAACGAATGACGCATTCACCGTCTGCCTGAGCGCCGCGCCCGCAGCGGCATCCACGCCCGCCGGCAGCTTCGCACCAGCAAGCTGGCTTCGCTGCGCGTCGAGAAAAGCGGTGGTCTCGACAGAGGCGCCGATGTCGCGCAAGCCTTCTCCAAGGCGCATGTCAAAGGCCAACGCCATCACCACCCCGAACACCGCAATCGCCAACACCGACGCCGCACGCGACACCGCGTTGTTCACGCCCGATGCAATACCCGCCGACTCGGGCCCGACGGCATTCATCACCGTCGTCGTGAGCGGCGCAACAGTGATGGCCATCCCCAGACCCAGCACGACAACCGCCGGAAAGAAGGCAGTCCAGTAATTCACCCCCACCCCCGGCACAGCAAACAACACAAACCCCACCGCCGCAATGCTCGGCCCGATCACCAACGGAAGCCGCGAGCCGAATCGGTCGACCAATTGCCCCGCCCACCCCGAAAGCGCAAACATGATCAGGATGAAAGGCAACAGCGCCGCACCCGCGGCCGTCGCCGAATAGCCCTGCACCTGGATCAGGTTGAGCGGGAAAAAGTACAACCCGCCCCCGAGCGCCGCATACAGCAGCAGCGTCAACAGGTTCGCGCCGCCGAAGTTGCCGATGCGCATCAACGAAAGCGGCAGCATCGGCGATCGCACACGCAGTTCGACACCGACGAACGCGAAGCTCGCCACGATGCCCGCAATGAGTGCGCCCAGCACGGCAGGCGAAGCCCAGCCCTGCGTCGGCGCCTCGATGAACGCATAGACGATGCCGCCCAACGCGATGGTCGCGAGCGCCGCGCCCCAGAAGTCGAGTCCCGCGGCGGCACCGCCTCCCTTGCTTTCAGGCACATGACGCCACACGATCAGCAGCACGATCACCGCCATCGGCACATTGACCAGAAAGGCCCAGACCCACGAGTAGTGGTCCACAAGAAAGCCCCCTGCCACCGGCCCGATCGCGGCGGTGATGCCGCTCCACCCCGACCACGTACCGATGGCGCGACCACGTTCCTTCTCTGGAAACGAAGCGCTGATGAGCGCCAGGCTTCCAGGAACCAGCATCGCCCCGCCGATGCCCTGCACAGCCCGCGCGAGGATGAGTTGATGCACATCGCCTGCCAGCGCGCAACCCACCGACGACGCCGCGAAGAGCGCAACGCCCATCGCGAAGATCTTCCTGCGCCCGAAGTGATCGCCGAGCGATCCGCCGACCAGCAGCAGCGCCGCAAGGAAGAGCGCATACGACTCCACCACCCACTGCGCCTGGAAAGCCGTCGCGTGCAGGTCCGCCTGGATGGCAGGCAGCGCGACGTTGACCACCGTGCCGTCGATGAAGGCCATGCTCGACCCGATGATCGCCGCGGCCAGCACCCAGGGCTTGGAGGCCGGTGGGCAATCCGCCTGTTCGCAGCCGTGGCGGATCTGGTTGTCGTCCCCGGGTGGCTTGCCGATCTGGGTCATGCCGCCAGTATGAAGCGCGGCCCCGTGCTGGACAATCCCGCGCCATGACACGCTACGAAGCACTGGCCACCGAGATCGCGGAATCCATCCGGACCGGTCTGCTCCATCCGGGCGACCGCCTGCCCTCCGTCCGACAGGCGCGGGCCAGCCGTGGCGTGAGTCCGTCCACCGTGTTCCAGGCCTACTACCTGCTTGAAGCGCAGGGGCTCATTCGTGCGCGCGAGCGCTCGGGCTATTACGTGGCGGACGGTGCGCGGCATCTCCCGCCTGAACCCGAAGCCGCATCGCAGCCCGAGGATGACGTGGTATCGCTCGACGTCAGCGAGCGCGTGTTCGAGATCCTCGAATCGTCGATGGTGCGGGATGTGGTGCCGCTGGGTTCGGCCTTTCCGAGTCCGCTGCTCTTTCCGCTTCCGAGGCTGGGCCGGTTCATGGCGTCCAGCGCGCAGGACCTCGATCCGTGGAGCACGGTGGACGATCTCACGCACGGCAATGCGCGCCTTCGCAGGCAGATCGCGCTGCGTTACCTCGCCGACGGCATGCAGGTGCACACGGATGAGATCGTCATCACCAATGGCGCGCTCGAAGCGCTGAATCTCTGCTTGTCCGCGGTGACTCGCCCCGGCGATGCGGTGCTGATCGAGTCGCCCACCTTCTACGCAGCGCTGCAGGCGCTGGAGCGCCTCGGCCTCGAAGCGATCGAGGTGCCGACCCATCCGCGCGAAGGCATGGACCTCGACGCGCTCGATCGCGCGATCCGGCGGCATCACCCCAAGGCGTGCTGGCTGATGACGAACTTCCAGAACCCGCTGGGCAGCCTGATGCCCGACGCGAAGAAGCAGGCGCTGGTCGAACTGCTCACGCGCCACGACGTGCCCCTGATCGAGGACGACGTCTACGGGGAGCTCTACTTCGGCGACAAGCGCCCGCTGCCGGCGAAGGCCTTCGACACCGAAGGGATCGTCATGCATTGCTCATCGTTCTCGAAGTGCCTTGCGCCCGGCTATCGCATCGGCTGGGCGGCACCGGGCCGCTTCGTGCGCGCGGTGGCGCGCGGCAAGCTGACGACCACACTTGGCGCATCGGCCCCCGCGCAGGCAGCCCTTGCGGCCTATCTCGAAAAGGGCGGCTACGACAAGCATTTGCGCAAACTGCGCCGCACGCTCGCAGAGCAACAGACCCGCCTGGCCCAGGCCATCGCCGAACACTTCCCGCCCGGCACCCGGGCCACACGACCTGTGGGAGGCTACTTTCTCTGGATCGAGATGCCGACGCAGGTCGACGCGTTGGCGCTTCATCGACAGGCCCTGTCGCAAGGCATCAGCATCGCACCGGGACCGATCTTCTCGGCGCAAAGCGAGTTCACGAACTGCCTTCGGCTGAACTACGGCCATGCGTGGGATGCGCGCAGCGAGCAAGCCGTGGCGACGCTGGGTCGCATCGCGACCGAGGCCTGCATGCGCGACCTTGCGTCAGAAGCCTCGTGATAGATTGCACGCCGGCAAGCGACACAGGGTCGATTGCCCGATCGAGCCACGAGTGAGAGGACGGAAATGCTACCCCGGCTGGCGAGGATTCTGAAGCGCACTGCGCTGGTGGTCGGCGTGGTCTTCGTCACCGTGATCGCGCTGCGCACCTACGACGTGCAGCGCGGACCGCCCCTCGAACTCTGGCACACGCACGCGCCGCAGGAGTTGTCCCGCGCCGAACTCGCCAGGACGGACTGGGCCGGCTATCTCGCCGCCGAGGACAAGGCCTTCGCCGAAGTGCGCGCCGAGGTGACCGACAAGTTGCCAGCCGAGGCGCGCGTACCGGGCAACCGCTATTTCGAAGGCAGCCCGATCTATCCCGGGCGATTCGTGCAGGACTGGAACCGTTCCTACGTGCAGGAACCCGAAGGCACGCCCCGCGGCGCCGTGGTGTTGCTGCATGGACTGACCGATTCGCCCTTCAGCCTGCGCCACATCGCCACGCTTTATCGTGACCGCGGCTTTGTCGTCGTCGCGATCCGCATGCCGGGCCACGGCACCGTGCCCGCGGGCCTGACGCGCGTGCAATGGGAGGATTGGTCGGAGGCCACGCGCCTCGCGGTGCGGGAAGCGCGCCGCCGCGCAGCCGCGCCGTTGCCGCTGCACATCGTCGGTTTCTCCAATGGCGGCGCATTGGCGATGAAGTTCGCCCTCGACGGACTGGACGACCCGGGCCTGGCGCGGCCGGACCGCGTGATCCTGATCGCGCCGATGATCGGCATCACCGAACTCTCGCGTTTCGCGGGCGTGTTCGGCTGGCCCGCGATCTTCCCGGCGTTCGCCAAGGCGGCGTGGCTGGGCATCGTGCCGGAGTTCAATCCCTTCAAGTACAACTCCTTTCCGGTCAACGGGGCACGCCAGTCGTCGCTGCTCACGCGCGACCTGCGCTCCCACGTCGCGCGTGAGGAGCGCGCGGGCCGCCTCGCGAAGCTGCCGCCGATCCTGACCTTCCAGTCGCTGATCGATTTCACGGTGAGCACGCGCGCGATCGTGACCAACCTGTACGCGCGGCTCCCGAACAACGGCAGCGAGTTGGTGCTGTTCGACATGAACCGCAGCATCAAGTTTGGTCCGCTGTTGCGATCGGGGAGCGACCTGCGGCCGGATCGCGTTCTACCGCCCGCGCCGCGGCAGTTCCGCTCGACGCTAATCACCAACTCGGGGCCGGACAGCCGCCAGGTCGTCGAGCGCGTCACCGAGGCCGGTGCAGTAGTCGAGAAGACGCGGACCCTGGACCTTGAGTTTCCGCAGGAAGTGTTCTCGCTGTCGCACCTCGCACTGCCCTTCCCCGTCACCGATTCGCTCTACGGCATACGGCCCGACATGAAGGAAGACTTCGGCGTGAACCTCGGCGCCCTGGCGGTCCGGGGCGAACGCGGCGCGCTCATCGTCAGCCTGGATTCATTGACACGCCTGTCCTCGAACCCTTTCTTTCCCTACATGGCCGACCGAATCCTGGAAGTCATCCCAACCAACTAGGCTCGCCCCCAGGCTCACTCGCCCACAACGTGGGCGTGAGGCAGAGGGACTTGGCCGCGGTCTTCGGTCAATCCGACGATTCCTCCGAATTCGCCTGAAGACGAGAAATCTCGGCTGTTTTTTTAGACTGATCTGATGAGCTGTTTGTCGCGGCCATCCATAGACTGACCGGCAAGAGGCGTCCGCTTTCCTGCGCGCCAAAAAGCTGATATCCGCGCCCTTCAACGCGGCAAGAAAAACAATGATCTTTCTTTTCCGCCTGTGGGTGCGTCCCACGGTGGCTGCTTGCCGCGTTCCGGAACTCTCGGTTTCTGCTTTTTCGCCTCTCCTTTTGACGGGGTTGGCCGGGTCGTTCGCGGCTCACGCGCAGATCGCGTCGACACCCCGTCCCGTCATCGAGGAGCAGCGCCAGCAGCAGCGTGAACGCGCGTTGCGTGAGGAGCAGGAGCGAACTGTCGACGCACGCCTGCCTCGCCAGGCAGCCGTGGAAACGCAGCGCCTGCCCGATGACGAAATGCCGTGCTTCCGCATTGATCGCGTGGTGCTCTCCGGCAAGCGCTCCGACGCATTCCAGTGGGCGCTCGACGCCATCGCTGGCCCGCAGGGCGACGACTCACCTGTCGGCCGTTGCCTGGGCACCGAGGGAGTCAACATCGTGCTCACGCGCGTGCAGCAGGCGGTCATCGAGCGCGGCTTCGTGACCACTCGCGTGTTGGCTGGTTCTCAGGACCTCACCACGGGCAATCTCACCCTCACGCTGATTCCGGGGCGCATCGCCGCCATCCGGTTCGACAGCGAAGCCGCTCCCACCAGTCTTCGCACCGCGATCCCCGCGCAAGTGGGTGACCTCCTCAATCTGCGCGACATCGAGCAGGGCCTGGAGAATCTCAAGCGCGTACCCACCGCCGAAGCCGACATCCAGATCGTGCCATCGAATGCCGCGAATGCGCAGCCCGGCGACAGCGACCTCGTCGTCAAGTACGCACAAGTGGAGCGTTGGCGCGGCAGTGTCAGTCTCGACGACAGTGGCACGGAGGCCACCGACAAGTACCAGGCCGGCGCGACCTTGTCTCTCGACAATCCCTTCGGCCTCAATGACCTCTTCTATGTCAGCGCCGGCCACAGCATCGATGACCATGGCTTCGGCAACCCCGACAAGGGCACCGACAACCAGGTCGTCCACTACTCCGTGCCCTACGGCAACTGGCTGCTGAGCGCCACTACTTCGCAAAGCAGCTACCACCAGCGCGCCGTCGGCATCTGGGAAAGCTACGAGTACTCGGGCGAAACCAGCAACGCCGAAGCCAGGCTCTCCCGCCTGGTCTACCGCGACAAGCACCGCAAGACCAGCGTGAACCTGCGCGGCTTCCGACGCTCCTCGCACAACTACTTCGAAGACACCGAAATCGGCAACCAGCGCCGCATCGTCGGCGGCTGGGAGCTTGGTCTCAATCACCGCGAATTCATCGGCGCGGCCACCCTCGACGGCAGGCGAGTCGGCGCTTCAGTTGATCACGGGTAAGAGCAGCCTGACTGGCGAGGAGGCGAACCGCGTCTGGGCGGCCGTTGGATTGGTGCCCATTGCGGGGGGGATGGTCCGCAAGGTTGGTGAGCCAGTGGTGGAGACCTTGACGTCCGTGTTGCGGGCATTGGATGGTCCGATCTTCAAAACGAGCAGGGAAGCCACGCAGGCGGCGCAAGCTCTCGGCTATGTGCGCATCAACGAAACCGTTAAAGGCCAGGCTGTCTACAAGAAGGGGAACCAGTACATCACTAGGGATGTGGACGGCCACAATGGCGGGGCATGGAAAGTTGCAGATTCCGTCAATGGGCTCGGATCTAAGGATACGCGATCTGGAACTTGGAATGCGGACCTTACCCTACGTATCGGGGATTGAGTGCGTAGAGCGAGAGAGGGTGGCCCATGGGTGGGCGACTGAACCGTTATGTGCCGCGAGGAGAAAGCAAGATGTTCGAGTATCGAGTTACCAAATACAACCCGGCAGTCCGTAAGGATGGTTGCCAGTACACCGAGTGGACCTCCTTCAGTGATGTTGGAGCCATTTTCGATGGAACAGTGCTGACTCAAGCGGCCTACGAAAAGGTCGAGTCGGCGTACATTTCTGCCGCCATCGCGTTCCTTCAAGAAGCGAAAGTTGGTTCGCTGTCAATTCGCGGCTTGGAATACCGAAAGGACGAAGAGCCCTCCTATACCGATGGAGATTCCATCTCGCCTATGGATATCGGGGCGATCATGACCAAGGTGCTTCGCGAGGAACTCTGGTGCAGGCTTGACAGCGATAGGGGGTTCATCCACTTTGGATGGGACTACTACATGTACGTCGGGGTGCCATCGCCTTGTCCGAAAGCACAGGCTCTGGCGACGAACGCTGGCTTGTTTGTTGAAGAAATGCGGTCGCCGCTTCATCCAGAAGACGGATAGCGAACGGTGATTCTTTGCGGAGACCTTGGTCTGAACCCGCCCTGGGGGAGTGCCTACCTTGTCGAGATCAACCGCGCTTCACCGACTGCTACGAGTCCACTAGGAAGGAGCCCACTCCAACTCAGCCAAGGGAAATGATGAGAGGAAAGCTATGAGAACCTCAATAAATGCGGGGATCGAATATCAAACGCTATTTGCTAATTTTCTTTCTGGAGGGTTGCCGGCGACAGAATTCCAAAGAGAATATCTAGATCGCTTCAAGAACGAAAAAAACCACTTGACGTCGAGTTGTTTTGATCTTCTTGAAACGGTCTTCGGTGAAGTTGACTCATACAGCACTGACTCCGCACTATTGACTGCAAATCCAGCTTTTTATTTAGATGAAACCAGGCTTAGAGAGAGGATTCAAGTTGCGCTTGCTCGCCTTTTGATATTGAATCGAAATGGATGAGTCACTGTTTTCATCGTGCGACTTCTGGTACCCTATATCTGCTCGATCAGCAGGTTGCCGCTGTTGAGCGGGGCGCTGATCTCGCGGGGGCGGCGAAAACCAAGTATGAGATCAATATCTGATGGCGAATTTCGGCTGATTACACAAATCGCTGGGAAGTTCTCTTCCGACGAGCGTTCGAGCCAGATTCAGCCTGCTGCTATTTTCACGAAGCCCCTATCGTGCAATACCGGCCGCCCGGCCGAGCCGGTTCCGCGGCATTCCTGGATTTGGGACGGGTCACGTCCTCGTGCGGAGGGTGCTGCATACGGCGGCGATGCCGGCACAACACGCGGCTAAGCCGAGTGCGATGACCTGGCCTTTGCCGTCGTGCGGACTCCAGACGCTGAAGATTGCGGCCAGCAGCACTGCGCCCAATGTCTGGCCTGTCAGTCGCGCCGTGCCCAGCATGCCGCTTGCGGCACCGCTGCGATGGGGCGGCGGCGAGGTGACGATGGTGTGGTTGTTGGGCGATTGGAACAGCCCGAAGCCCATGCCGCACAAGGCCATGCGCCACACGATGTCGGCATTGCCGGGATGCGCGGGCAAGGCCGCGAGCAGCACCAGGCCGGTAGCCAGCAGCGCAAGGCCGATGCCGCCCAGCAACCCGTCCGAATACCGGCCGATGAGCCGGCCCGCGATCGGTGCCATGACGACGATCGCCAGCGGCCATGCGGTGATCAGCAGACCCGCCTCGAAGTGCGAGCGTCCGTAGGTCTCCAACAGCAGGAAGGGCAGCGCAATGAAGGACAGCATCTGCGCGCAGAAGGCGCCGATCGACGTGCCCATCGACAGCGCGAACACCGGGATGCGCAGCAAATCGACCGGAAACAGCGGCAAGGTCAGTGCCCGTTGCCGCCGCAGGTAGACGAAGCCGACCGCCACGCCAGCCAGCAGCAGCGCCCACGCCCACGGACTGGCGCCCTGCCCTGCATCGCCGCGCACGCCCAACCGGTCGGCGCCGATGAAGATCAGCGCGAACATCAACACGTTGAGCAGCACGTCGAATGCCGAGAAGCGCGAATCCGAGTGCGCCTTCACGAGATTGGCCGGCAACGCACGCAGGCCGAGCACGAGCACGAGCGCTCCCAAGGGCACGTTGAGCGCGAAGAGCCAGGGCCATGAAGCCACCGACAGGATCGCCGCGGCCACCGTCGGGCCGGCGACCGATGCGGTCGCCACCACCATCGAATTGATCGCCATGCCCCGGCCCAGTTGCTCGCGCGGATAGATCAGCCGCACCAGCGCCGCGTTGACGCTCATGATCCCGGCGGCGCCGAGCCCTTGCAGCGCCCGCCCGGCAATCAGCATGCCGAGCGAGCCGGCGAAGGTCGCGATGAGCGACGCTGCCGCGAACAGGGCGATGCCGACCAGGTACACGCGCCGATAGCCGATGAGATCCCCCAGCGAGGCCAGCGGCAGCAGCATCACCAGCGTGGCGATCTGGTAGGCGTTGACCACCCAGATCGCGTGCGACGCATCCGCGTGGAGTTCGCGCGCGATGCCCGGCAGCGCTAGGTTGACGATGGTGCCGTCGAGCACCGCCACCGCGATGCCGAGGATGATGACCAGCATCGCGTGCCAGCGCTGCGGCTGCGGCAGTCCGTCGACGACGACGGATACGGGACCCGGCGTCGCGACCATCTCAGCCCGCAACATAGACCGTCCGCTTCCGTCCACCCAGCGTGGACCATGTGAGCACGACAGCGATGAGCGCCCCGGCCGCCATGCCGGCGACCATGGGCAGCGGCTTGCCGTTCGTGAAGGCGCCGACCACCGCCATCATCACCGAACCCGTGAGCATCTGCAGCGTGCCGAGCAGGGCCGACGCCGTGCCGGCGATGGCGCCGTGCTTCTCGAGCGCGAGCACCGAGGTGGTCGGGATCACGAAACCCATCAGGCCGCTGGCGATGAAGTACAGCACGATGAGCACGGCCAGTCGGTCGCCGCCGCTCAGGTAGTAGGCGAACATGGCGGTCATGACGAGCCCGCAGGCGCTGACGCCGGCCTTGACCACGCGCACGATGCCGAAGCGCTCGCACAGATGCCCGTTGAGTTGCGCGGCGCCGAAGAAGGCTGCCGCGTTGACGCCGAAGGCGATGCTGTAGAGCGTCGGCGACAGGCCGTAGTGGTCGATCATCACGAAGGACGAGTTCGCGAGATAGGTGAAGAAGCCCGCCATCGCGAAGGCGCCGATGAACACCAGGCCGAGGTAATGCGTGTCGCGCAGCAGTACGCCGTAGGCCTTGAGCGCGCCGCCCAGGCTGCTTTCGACGCGCTCTTCGGCGGGGCGGGTTTCCTTCAGGACGGTCGCGACCGTCGCCAGCCCGATCACGGCGGCGATCATCACCGCCCAGAACACGCCGCGCCAGCCGGTGAAGGCGATCACCGCGCTGCCGACCAGCGGCGCCAGGATCGGCGACACGCTGAACACCAGCATCAGCAGGGACATCAGGCGCGCAGCGTCGTTGCCCGTGTGCAGGTCACGCACCACGGCACGCGGAATCGCCATGCCCGCAGCCGCGCCCAGGCCTTGCACGAAGCGCAGAGCGATCAGTGTCTGGATATCGGTCGCCAGCGCGCAGCCGATGCTGGCCAGCGCGAACAGGCCGAGCCCGAAGAACAGCGGCGGTTTGCGCCCCACCATGTCCGACACCGGGCCATAGAGCAATTGGCCCACGCCGAGCGCGATGAAGAAGACCGTGAGGCTCATCTGCACGGGGCCGATGCCGGCGCCCAGGCTGTTGCCGATCTCGGGCAAGGCGGGAAGATACATGTCGATCGCGAACGGGCCGATGGCCGACAACAGGCCCAGCACGAGCGCGATCCGGAAGAAGCGCGATGAAGTCATTCACTCGATTGTCGCCAAGGCGGCAATGGGCCGCCGGCAGCGAGATGGGACGCGCTGTGCTAGCTGTTCAGAAAAGCGGCTCGGTGTCGCTGTCCGGCCGGGCGCCTTCGATCGCGAGCATGCGCAGCTTGGCGGTCGTGCCGCCCGGTGCGGAGAAGCCGCCCCACTTGCCGCCCGCCGCCAGCACGCGATGGCAAGGCACGACGGGCGCGAAGGGGTTGAGGCCGAGCGCCTGGCCCACCGCGCGAGCCAGGCCCTTGTCGCCGAGTTCGGCCGCGATGTCGCCGTAGGTGCGGGTTCGGCCGGGAGGGATGCGGCGCGCGATGGCATAGACGCGTCGATGGAAGTCGCTGACGCCTTCGAGGTCGAGCTCGATTTCTGCCAGATCGAGCGGCTCGCCCTCCAGCAGAGCGCGGATGGCCGATGTGGCCTGCCGGACTTCGGGCGGCGGATCGGCTTCCTGCAGGTGCGGAAAAGAACGCGCCATGCGAGCGCGCGTCGCGTTCTCTGTCGCTCCAGGCAACTGAACCCCCACGATGCCGCGAGGACCCCACGCGATGCCGCACGCGCCGATGGGCGTGGCGAACAAGGCGAAGCCGGCTGGGCTCATCGGGTAAGCGCGGGTCAGGCCGCGCAGGGCGGCGCCTGGTTGGCGTTGAGCGCCGAGATGCTGCCGGCAATGGCATCGGCCAGCTTCGAGGTCACACGCTGGGCGCCTTGCGCCAACGCGTCGAAGCCGCTGCCGACCGGCTCGGAGATCGACAACTGGCATCCGGTCGGCTGGCCCTCGTCGGTGCGGCGGACGGTCCAGGTGAAGCTGGCGTCGACGCGGCTGCCTTCCACGGCGTCGAATTGCCCCATCTGCACAGCGATGCGCGTCACCGGCTGGCCGCGTTGGCGCCCGGACTGGGTCACATCGACCGCGCCCAGGCGGCTCACGATGCCGCTGCCCAACGCGTCGCGCAACTCGAACTCGAAGGAGGACGACCAGCGGTGGTCTTCCAGGATATCGACCGCGGGGCTTTCCGGCGCGGCCTTCTTGCGAACCACCATCTGGGGCCGTGCGAAGCGTTCGGGCATCGCGATCGGCGCGAACTCGATGTAAATCGGCATCGCGCCGGCGGCAGGCACGACAGGCGTGCGCGCGGGTGCCTTCGTTTCGGCCAGGCTGTAGTACTGCGGCCCGGTGTTGCTGGCGCAGCCTGCCAGCAACAAGGCGGCACCGAAGGTCGCAGCCGCAAGGCGGAAGTTCGTCATTCTCATTTCTGCTTGTCCTCCGGCTTGCCGCGGATCAGGGATTCGGGATGGCGCTCCAGATAGTCGGTCAGGATGCGCAGTGATGCGGCCGCACGCGTGACCTCCTGCAGGGTCTGGCGCATGTCCTGTTGCAGCGGCGAATCGTTGGCGATCGTCTTCTCCGCGGAACTGAGCGTGCGGCGGATGTCCTTCATGGCGGCGGCCATTTCCGGCGTCACATCGTTGTTCAGGCTCTTCGCGAGTTGCTCGGTCGCGGACAGTGTCTTGTCGAGACTGCCCAGCGTCTTTCGCAGGTCGGTGCTGATCTCGTCGAAGGGCACCTTGTTGAGCTTGCGCGCAATATCGGCGACCTGGGACTGGAGTTCGTCCAGGCTGTTCGGCGTCGTCGGCAACTCGAGCGGCGTCCGGCCGGGGTCGATCTTCGCGGGCTTGGCCTCGGGGAAGAAGTCGATGGCCACGTACACCTGACCGGTCAGCAGATTGCCTGTGCGCAATTGCGCGCGCAGGCCCTTGCTGACGAGGAACTGCCACCGCTCCAGCGGTGTGTAACGGGATTCGCTCGCCATGCCACCCGCGACCCTGCGCCGCATCCGCTCGGGATAGATCGTCACGACCACCGGCATCTTGAATTCGCGCTCGTCGCGATCGAACTCGACGCCGATCGACTTGACCTCGCCGATGACGACACCGCGAAAGTCGACCGCCGCCCCGGGGGACAAACCGCGCAGCGACTGGTTGAAGTACAGCAGCATCGTCTGGGACGGGCCGTCCGGCTCCTTCATGGCGGCGCCCTCGTCCGCAGCAAGTGCGAAAGCGGCGTTCTCCTGGGCGACCGGCCCCGACACATCGTCGGGTGACTGGAATGCAATGCCGCCGAGCAGCACGGTCACGAGCGACTGCGTGCGCACCTTGACGCCGCTCGCATTCAGCTCCAGGTCGACACCGCTGGCATGCCAGAAGCGCGTATTGAGGCCGACGAACTTGGTGTACGGCGCATTGATGAAGACACGCAGCGTCACGCCCCGACCGTCGCCGTCGAGCTCGTACGCCGCCACCTGGCCCACCTTGATGCGGCGGTAGTACACCGGCGAGCCGATGTCCAGCGAACCGACATCGCGAGAGTGCAGCAGGAACTGCCGCCCCGAATCGTCGCGGGTGACGATGGGTGGCACCTCCAGGCCGGTGAACTCGCCCGCCGATTCTTCCGAGATTCCCGCATCGGCGCCGATGTAGGCCCCGGAGAGCAAGGTGCCCAGCCCTGAAATGCCGGAGGTGTCGAGCCGCGGACGGACCACCCAGAAACGGGTGTCCCTCGCGGTGAAGGCGCTGGCTTCCTTCTTGAGTTGCACCAGCACCCGGACGTGGGAGCGGTCATGGGCCAGGCGGATGCTCTGTACCGTGCCGATCTGCACGTCCTTGTACTTGACCGCCGTCTTGCCGGCTTCGAGGCCTTCCGCGGTCCTGAAAGTCAGCACGATCTCGGGCCCCCGCTCCATCAGGATGCGCGCGACCAGCGTGATGCCGACCAGCGCCGCCACGATGGGGATCACCCAGATCAGCGATGGCAGCCAGTTGCGCCGCCTCACGACCTTGGGCCGGCCCAATGGAGGGGGTGCGGACCCCTTGTCTTCATCGCTCATACGATTCCTTCATCTCGCGCCATGCCGTCCGGCCCCTTCTTCTGCTTCTTCTGCTTCTTCTGCCTTTTCGATCGGATTCGCGTGTCCCAGGTCAGGCGCGGATCGAAACTGAGCGAGGCCAGCATGGTCAGCACCACGACCCCGCCGAAGGCGGCGATGCCGACCCCGGCGGTGATCTCGGCAAAGCCGTGGATGCGAACCAGGCCAGCCAGAAGCGCCACGACGAAGACGTCGAGCATCGACCAGCGCCCGATCACTTCGAGCATGCGATAGAGCTTGGCGCGCTCCAGCTGGCGCCAGTCGCTGCCGCGCTGGGCCGTGTAGGTCAGGAGGGTGAGCGCGGTCAGCTTGAACAGCGGCACCAGGAAGCTCGCGACGAAAATGAGCGCCGCCAGGCCGTAGGCGCCGGAAACCCAGAAGTAGATCACCCCGCTCAGGATCGTGTCCTGCTGCGTGCCGAAGAGACTCCGGGTGATCATCACCGGCAGCATGTTGGCCGGCAGGTAGAGGATGGCGGCTGCGATCAGGTACGCCCAGGTGCGGTTGTAGCTGTCGGGCTTGCGGATATGCAGGGTCGTGGAGCAGCGCTCGCAGCTCTCGCCCTCCTCGGCATCCCTCCACACCGAGCCGCAGTGATGACAGCTCATGAGGCCGCGCTTCGCGCCCGTCTCGGTCGGCGATGTGGGTTCGGTCATGGTTTCTGCCCCGGTCGCGGCTCGAAGGCCATTTCCCAGAAAGTCTTGGGATTGAAGGACAGCACCGCCGTCAGGAGCACCGTGAGCGCGCCGAACGCCCAGAGCGCGGGGCCGGGTATGACCTGCGCCATGCTGCCCAGCTTGATGATCGCCACCAGCACCCCGAGCAGGAACACCTCCACCATCCCCCAGGGCCGCAATGCCTGCAGCGCCTTCACGAGGATGGCGAAGCCGACCGGCCGGCGCTCGTAGGCCATCGGCACGAGCAGATAGACCAGGATGCAAAGCTGCATCAGCGGAAAGAGGATGGTCGTCGCCAGCACCAGCAGCGCGACGGGCGACATGCCTTCGGAGCTGAGCGCCACCACGGCGCCCGCCAGCGTGGTCTGGCTGGTCAGGCCCTGGAGTTCGATCTCGACGATCGGGAACAGGTTGGCGATGGCGAACAGGATCAGGCAGGCGACCGTGAGCGGCAGAACGCGGGCGCTCTGGTCGCCCGCATGCCGGTCGAGCTCCGTCCCGCATCGCGGGCAATGCGCGACTTCGCGCCGGCGCAGGGGCACACGCTGGTAGATCGCGTCGCAACCTTCGCAGAGGATGGCGTCAGGGACTTCTGTCATGGCTTGGGCCGCCCATTGTCGGCCACGTGAGTGACCAGGAAGTCAAGCAAGGCGCGCACCCGCGCCGGAAGCCGCCCGGCCTTGCCCAGGTAAACGGCATGGATGGGCGCCTCGTCGCCCGGGTTGAATTCCTCCAGCACCGGTACCAGCCGGCCCGCGTCGATGTCGGACTGGACGTGATAAAGCGACATCCGTGCCAATCCGACGCCCGCCAGGATGAGCGAGCGCAGCGTCTCGCCGTCGCCGCAGCGCACATTGCCGACGATGGGCAAGTCGAACACCCGGCCGTCGACGCGCAAGGGCCAGTCGGGCACGCTGCGCCGGTAGTTGAAGCCGAGCCGGTTGTGTGCTTCCAGTTCCTGGGGCGTACGGGGGGTGCCGTAGCGTTCCAGGTAGTCGGGCGAGCCCACGATGGCCTGCCCGGTCGCGCCGAGGCGGCGCGCGACGAGGTCCGATGGCGGCAGTTCGCCCCAGCGGATCGCGACATCCATGCGTTCGTCCATGAGGTCGACCACGCGGTCGGTCAGCACGATCTCCAGCGTCACCTGCGGATGCAGTTCCAGAAAGCGCGGCACGAGGGGAATCAACACATGCTGGCCGAAAGGAACGCTGGCGTTGATGCTCACGCGCCCGCGCGGCATGGCCCCGGCGGCGGCGCAACGCTCCGCCTCGTCCAGGTCGGCCAGCACGCGCACGCTACGCTCGTAGAACTGCCGCCCTTCGGGCGTGAGTTGCAGCTTGCGGGTCGAGCGGTGCACCAGTTGAGTTGCCAGGCGTGCCTCCAGCCGTCCGATCAGCTTGCTGATGGCCGAGGGCGTCATGCCCAGCACCCGGGCGCCGGCCGAGAAACTGCCGCGGTCGACCACCTGGACGAAGGCTTCCATTTCGCCGGAACGGTTGACCTCGATGCGGGGCATGTCGTGTTCGCCTATTTCCAGCCGGCGTCGCCGAGGATCACGCGCAGATCGGCCAGGCGCGAAAAGTCGCGATCGTGCGTCACCAGTGCTGCGGCGCCGATCTCCAGCGCCGTCGCGGCCTGGAGCGCGTCGGGGAGCCGAAGGCCGGCGCCCGCCCGGAGGCGCGCGGCGGTCACCGCGATTTCCTGGGTGACAGGCACCACGTCGAAGCCGGACAAGGCCTTCTCGTAGCGCTTGGCGAGGACATCCTGGCGGTGTCTGAAAGGACCGGCGAGCACTTCCGCCATCGCGATCGTGGAGATCGCGATCTGGACCAGGCCCTGTGCATGCAACTCGAACACGCCTTCGAAGGCCGGGGCAAAGTCCGGATGGTCGTCGAGCAAATAGATGAGCGGGGCCGAATCCACCACGACGAGATCGCCATCGTGCAGCCCGCCCCATAGCGATGCGGACTTTGCGGCCTTGCGCGCCCGTGGTTTGCGACTCGGCTTCTTCGAGGGCGCTCCAGCCATTTCAGTCCCATTCGTTGCGGGAGTCGGCAATCGACTGTGCGGGCGACTTGCCCCACAGGCCCTTGCCGCTGCCTCGCAAGCTCAGGAAACGCGGGCCCGATCGACCTTTAAGAAGGACATCCGAGGAAACGATGGCCGCATAGGGCTTGCCGTGTCGTGTGAGCAGGCTCGGCTCCCCGGCATGGGCGCGCGATGCGAGCAGTGGCAGCGTATTTCGGCCCTGCTCGAGGCCGACGGTGTGCAAGGTCATGGCGAATATTTCCGTACAGACCGTACATCTTAGATGAAAGCGATGGATTCGGCCCTGGCGCGCCATTTTTGACTTGAACTCATCAATGCTGGTCCCGATCGCATCCTAGTCAAGGAGAGCCAGCGCCCGCACAGTACGGGACATCATGCCAATCGCTCTCCTCGCCCTCACCGCCGGTGCCTTCGGGATCGGCACCACCGAGTTCGTCATCATGGGCCTGCTGCTGCAGGTCTCGACGGATCTTCATGTCTCCATCGCGGCCGCCGGCCTGCTGATCTCGGGCTATGCGCTCGGGGTCGCGGTCGGCGCGCCAGTGCTCACCATCGCCACGCGCAGGATTCCGCGCAAGACGGTGCTGCTCGCGCTGATGGCGATCTTCACGCTCGGCAACATCGCCTGTGCGCTTGCTGCCAACTACGAGATGCTGATGGCGGCGCGCGTCATCACCTCGCTCGCGCATGGCACCTTCTTCGGCGTCGGCTCGGTCGTCGCCACGGGCCTCGTGCCGCCGGAGCGCCGCGCGTCGGCCATCGCGATCATGTTCACCGGCCTCACCGCGGCCACGCTGCTCGGCGTGCCGGCGGGCGCCTGGCTCGGCCTGCACTACGGATGGCGCGCGACCTTCTGGGCCGTGGCGCTGATCGGCGTCCTGGCTTTCACGGTGCTGGCGGTGTTCGTGCCGCGCGGCAAGGCCGACGAACGGCCATCGCCCCTGCGCGATGAACTCGCCGTGCTGGCGCGACCGCAGGTGCTGCTGGGGCTCGCCATGACGGTGCTCGGCTTTGCGGGACTTTTCGCCGTGTTCACCTACATCCAGCCGCTGCTCACCGAGATCACCGGCGTCTCCGCGGCGGCGGTGTCGCCGATCCTGTTGCTCTTCGGCGGCGGTCTTGCCGTGGGCAACCTGCTGGGCGGGAAGCTGGCCGATCGTTCGCTCATGCCGGCCTTGCTCGGCACGCTGGTGGCGCTGGCCGTGGTGCTCGGCGCGATGCAATGGGTGATCCATACGCCCGTGACGGCAGTCGTCTTCGTCGTGCTGCTGGGCATCGCATCCTTCGCGACCGTGGCACCGCTGCAACTGCGAGTGCTGGAGAAGGCTGCCGGCGCGGGCCAGAACCTGGCGTCGAGTCTCAACATTGCGGCCTTCAACCTCGGCAATGCGCTCGGCGCCTGGGTCGGCGGCGTCGTGATCGAGCGCGGGCCGGGGCTCGGTGCGCTCGGCTGGGTTGCCGGGCTGCTCACGCTGGCCGGTCTCGCGATCGCACTGTGGAGCCGCGCGCTGGACCGGCGCGAAACGCTGCCGGCGCCCGCCACGGCCAGCGCCTGAACCCCTCCTCCCCCGGATTGGGCAACACGGACGTCACGGGTGCGCACCGCATCGTCGACATCTGCCTCGACGCCGGCGTCAATCTTTCGAATGCGCATGAAGTGCGCACAAAGTCACATTCGGCCTGCAGCACGAGGCGAAATCAACGAATACCTATTCATTACATTTTTAGAATAAATGCATGAAACGCGATGCCGACGACAGCGACACCAACTTCGGATGGTGGGTGGACAAGCCCGACCGGGAGGAGCGCCCCACGACCTTTCACGCCCCTCTCAACTGGGCATCCCGGCCACCCGAAAGCAGCGGATTCAGTTGGAGCACCGCGTTGCTCATCGTGCTGCTCATGACGGCATTTGTCTGGTCTCTGAAGTCGCTGGCCGGCTGGTAAGTCCGTAGCCGCGAACCGCGCCTGATTCGGCGCGCCGTCGATTCGTCCTACAGGTCTGCGTAGAAGCTGGTTCGATAGCCTGTGAGACCACCGCCCTTGTGTTCTTCCGAGGGATTCGCCTTCCCCGTCGAGAATGCGATCGTGGCTGCCAACATCGCGCCGGTCGCGGCAAGCACCCAGAAGCCCAACAGGTAGACGAGCCAGAGTGGACCAACGATGGCCACCAGGAGAAAGAGTGCTTTGAACATGGTTCAGTTTGCGCTTTCCGGCCCAGACGGCGCGTGATGGAATCGTCGAAAGCACGGCGAATGATTGCGCTCTCGAGCCGCGACGAGGAACACATGCAGCCATGACGACGGCACACGGCATCCGCCTACTTGAACACGGGCGGACGGGCCGATGGTCGAACGACGCGGAACGGCGCACCTTGTCGGCATGAAAGTACTCATTGCCCTCCTGACATCCGCTGCAGCCCTTGCGGGTTGCGTTGCGGTGCCCTATGACGCCGGGCCGCCGCCCGGCGCCTACTACAGCCGCCCGGCGCCGCCACCGCCAAGCGCACGCCGAGACTACGACCGCGATGGCGTGCCGGATCGTTACGACCGCCGTCCGGACAACCCGTACCGCTACTGACGAACTCGAGGCTGCGGCAGAGTCGCCGCGCGACCTGTCGAGGCTTGACCAAGGCGTTTCATTGGAAGAAGGCGCAGCGCCGTCACACCGCTCTACCCCTACTACCCTTACTGGAACCGCCAGTTCGCGGAATGCAGCCCGGTGCCGGTGGCGACCCACTCGGCCTGACCGGCGAGTGCTACGACGCCAGTTCCACCTTCCAGCGACCGGCGGCAATCGGCTCGCCCAGGAAGAACGGCAGGTCGGCGCGCCAGCGCCGGCCTTGAACCGGCGAACTGTACGTACACACCGCCTGGCCTTGGTCGTCCAGCACCGTCCAGGTCTGCCGCTCCCCGTCGGCCATGTCGCTCGACCCCTGGATGTCCTGGTAGCTCGTGTTGCTGCCGACGTGGAATTTCGAAGTGCCCCATCGGATCGGCGGATGCCCAGGAAACGGACGCGCACCATGAAAGCCGAAGATCTCGTCGTGGTTCAGCACGCTCTGGCGCAAAGTGGGCCACACGACTTCGCGAAGGAAGATCTGGTCGGCGAAGCGCGTGACGTCGCTCTGCTTCGCCAGCCAGCCCTGCATCAAGGGTTTCAATGGCGCCAGCACGCCCCGACACCCGCCCCACAGTCCGGCGAGGATCAGTTCGGTGTGCGTGAAGTAGTCGCGGATGTGATGGAACCAGAGCGGGCTCTCGATCCACTCGGCCACCGCCACTTGCTCCCGCTCGGAAAGCAGCGAGTCGGCATCGCGGACCAGGAAGCGCGTCACCCCGGGGTCATCGGCGACGAGGAAGCGCCACATCAACGGATGGACGCCGTCGCGCGCTTGCCCCGACATGTCCACGACCTGTGCGCCCGCTTCGCGCAAGCGGCGCTGGATGTCCGCCGGCACCGTGTCGTCGAGGTAGACCCTGCAACGCCATTGCGGAAAGAGATCGGCCGCGACCTCCACGTTCTTCACGGCCGGCTCGCAGTAGCGCGGGCTGTCGCCGAACAGGGTGTAGGCGATGATGTTCCGCTCGGGACGATCCGTCTCGAAAGCCGGCGGGGCGGATGCGGGAATGGGAAGCGCCGGCCCCTGCCCCAGCCGCGCATCGGCCTGTTCGAGCGACGCCTTGCCGTACCGCCGCACATCGTCGGGCCGTTCCAGCCAGCCGCAGACTTCGGCCAGGCCATCCAGCCAGGTCTGGCCCGGCTGCATCCGACCTGCGTTGGCCTGGTAGATCCGCAGGTAGACCTCGTGCGCCTTGTCGTAGCGCTTCAGCCGCATGAGGCTCAGCGCATGGTCGGCCATGACGCCCGGGTTGTTCGGCTGGATCTTCAGCGCGGCCTCGGCCGCCTGGACGGCAACGGCGTAGTCCGCACGCGCCATCGCTTCTGTGAAACGCCGGGCATGCAACTGGAACTGGCGCGCGAGCTGCGCCGACGGGCCTCGCGCCGGCGACGGCCGCACGCTCTTCTTGATGCTCATGACGCTCCCTTTTTGCTGCCCGGACAACGCGGGCCAAAAAGCGATTCATGCTATCGAGCAGCAATCAGGCGGCAATTCCGTCAAATTGAATTCAGACTCTTCCTCTGCAGTGCGAGACCGTTCGGTCCCAATGCCCAGAGTCTCAGAGTTCGACCAGGGTCTCGAAGCCGCCCCAGAACATCCGCTTGCCGTCGAAGGGCATGTTCTTGATGTCCATCATGTCGTTGAGGCGCGGGTCGCTCATGACCTTGGCATTGACCTCGTCGCGATGGGCGCGCGAGTTGTAGACGATGTAGGCGAAGACGACGGTCTCGTCGTCCTTCAGGTTCACGCTCTGTGGAAAGGAGGTGTGCTCGCCGGGCTTCACGTCGTCGGCGAGACATTCGCGGTATTCGAGCGCGCCGTGCTCGCGCCAGATCTTTCCCGCCTTGGTGGCTATCTCGCGGTATTTCTCGACATTGCTCTTGGGAACCGGAAGCACAAATCCATCGACGTAGGCCATGCGGGGATCTCCTTGGAGGTCGGGTTGACGGTAGGGAATCGTGGCGTCCAGTCTAGCCAGCCCCACCTCCCCGTCCCACCCAAACCCCGAAGGCCGATGCGGGATTACGAGCGCAGTTGCGCGCGCAGGTTCGCGCCGATCTCCGGCCGCTCCAGGAAGGGATCGGCGGGGTTCGTGATCGACACGATGTTCTCCATCCGGCTCTTCACATTGCCCAGCGCCTTGGGGTGGCTGAACACGTAGAACTGGTTCGCGCTGATCGCCTCGAAGACTTTGTGCGCGACCTCGGCAGCCGTCACCTTGCCGCTGCTCACGGCCTTGTTGCTCATGGCCTGGCCGATCAACTGGCTCTTGGTGAGTTCGCCGGTCGGCAGAGCGCCAGGCCGGTTGCGCTCGCTCTGCGTGATGCCGGTCGGCACGAAGTACGGACACAGCAGGCTGGCGCCGACCTGGTCCGTGACCAGCTTCAGGTCCTGGTAGAGCGTCTCGGTCAGGCTCACGACGGCCGCCTTGGCCGTGTTGTAGATGCCCATGTTGGGCGGCGTCAGCAGGCCGGCCATGCTCGCGGTGTTGACGATGTGGCCGCGATAGGCCGGGTCCTTGGCGGCTGCTTCCAGCATCATCGGCGTGAAAAGGCGCACGCCGTGGACCACGCCCCACAGGTCGACGCCAAGCACCCATTCCCAATCGGCCACGGTGTTCTCCCACACCAGGCCGCCCGCGCCCACGCCGGCATTGTTGAAGACGAAATGCGGCGCGCCGAAACGCGCCTTCACGTCCTTCGCCAGCGCTTCCATCTGCGCGGCATCGGCCACGTCGACCTTGCGCGCGAGCACCTGCGCGCCCGCGGCTTCCATTTCCGCCTGCGCCTTGTCGAGCGCATCCTGCTGCACGTCGACCAGCACGAGGTTCATGCCGCGCGCCGCGCCGATGCGCGCGCATTCGAGGCCGAAGCCGGAGCCTGCACCGGTCAAAACGGCTGTCGTGCCCTTGAAGTCCTGAATCATTTGCGCGTGTCCTTTCGTCTCTGTTCTGCGGAGACGCTATTGAATGACGGATTGGCGATAGACGCAGTCGCCTAGGTGCCCGCGCTGCGTCCTCGGTGGTCAGCTTTCGACCGCCTTCAGGACGTAGCCGATGCGCGGAAAGTGCACATGCACCGTGCCGATCCGGTCGGCGGTGCGGCGCAGCGTGTAGTGCGTGCGCGAAGCGGCGATCAGTTCGCCTTCCGTCGGCTCCGGCCCGAAGCTCTCGGCCGCGATCGTCACCCGCGAACCCAGCGCGATGCCGTGCTCGTCCTGGAAGGTACTGTCCGAAAGCAAGGTGTGGGGTTCCGAAGCGGCTGCCACCTCGATGGCCTGCGCCGCGTCGAAAGTCTCCATCGTGCCGTGGCCGATGCCGGCCATCCGATCCAGCCAGTCGACCACGGCCGGCGTGAGTTGGAGGATGCCGGCCATGGACGGCGTCCGTTTGCGGGTGAACCACAGCGGGTGGTAGCTGGCAAAGTCCGCCACCGTCGGATAGGCGCCCAGCAGGTAGTCGGTGTCGTCCAGCATGTCGGACAGGCGCCGCAGGTAGGACTTGTAGGCCGCTGCGGCATCGCCGGGCCGCAGCCGGACCATGTTGACGCTCATCGCCTTGCGGTCGTCGCCGAAGGCCTTGGCCAACTCGGGCGGCGCCTTGCCGAAGACGTCGGCCGCGCCCTTGCCGCTGAAGCTGTACGCCATCGAGGCCCAGAACAGCGAGGTATCGGCCCACTGGGCAACCAGGCGGGAGAGGCCCTTGCCCGGCTCGGGGTAGATCGACGGCGTCGGCGCCACGTGCTCGAGCACGTCGCAGATGAGCGCGGTGTCGCAGTAGATGTCCGCGCCGATCTGCAGCACGGGCGTCTTGCGGTAGCCGCCCGTGAGCGTCACGAGCTCGGGCTTGGGCATGATCTGCGGAATGATCACCGACTTCCAGGCGAGCTTCTTGTAGCCGAGGATCAGCCGGATCTTCTCGGAGAACGGCGAAGTCGCGTAATGGTGGAGGATCAGGTCTGCCATGGAAGTCCTTCGTGGGGTCGTGATCAACGAGGCTGCGCGCGCGCAATGATCGCATCGAAATCGACGCCCGCACCCAGCGTGCCGAAGGCGTGACCCCAATCGCCGCCGAGGCGCGATGCGCAGAAGGCGCCGGTGACGGCGCCCGGCGCGGTCTGTGCGAGCAGTGCGCCCTGCACCGCCAGCGCCACGTCCTGCGCGAGGCGGCGGGCCTCGGCCTCCGTCGCCATCGCCTCGATGCGGGCGGGCAGCGCGTCGGCCAGCCGGTCGAGCGCTGCGTCGATGCCGCGCGCCGGCGCGAGTTCCTGCGCGAGCGCGGCGACGGCGTCGCCCTTGCGCAGGCCGCGCAGCAGATCGAGCGCCATGATGTTGCCTGCGCCTTCCCAGATGGAGTTGAGCGGCATCTCGCGGTAGACGCGCGCCATCACGCCTTCGCCGCCCTCCTCCACGTAGCCGTTGCCGCCGAGGCATTCCATCGCTTCCTGCGCGAGGTGACTGCCGCGCTTGCAGATCCAGAACTTGGCCACCGGCGTGAGCAGGCGCGCCATCAGGCGTTCGTGTTCGCTGTCCTGGTGATCGAAGGCGCGCGCGAGGCGCATGGCGAGCGCGGTGGCCGCTTCGCTTTCGAGCGCGAGATCGGCCAGCACGTTCTTCATCAGCGGCTGCTCGATCAGCGGCTTGCCGAAGGCCTGGCGCTGCGTCGTGTGGTTCAGCGCGAGGCTCAGCGCCTGGCGCATCAGGCCGCTGGTGCCGAGCGCGCAATCGAGCCGCGTCATCGTGCCCATCTCGAGGATCTGCGGAATCCCGCGCCCCTCTTCGCCCACCAGCCAGGCGCTCGCGCCATGGAACTCGACTTCGGAACTGGCATTGGCCTTGTTGCCGAGCTTGTCCTTCAGGCGCTGGATGTGAATGGCATTGCGGGTGCCGTCCGACAGCACGCGCGGCAGGAAGAAGCACGACAGCCCGGCCGGCGCCTGCGCCAGCACCAGGAAGGCGTCGCACATCGGCGCGGAGAAGAACCACTTGTGGCCGGTGATCTCGTAGCGCTCGCCCCAGTTGTCGCTGCCCGCGCGGACGGCCCGCGTCGTGTTGGCGCGCACGTCCGAGCCGCCCTGCTTTTCGGTCATGCCCATGCCCATCGTCACGCCGGGCTTGGCGTGCCAGGGCTTGAGCGCGGGGTCGTACCAGAGGCTCGTGAGCTTCGGCCCCCAGTCTGCATGGAGGGCCGCGTTGCCGCGCAATGCGGGCGTCACCGCATAGGTCATCGAGATCGGGCAAAGCATCGATGGCTCCAGCTCGGTAAAGAGCATGAAGCCGGCGGCTCGCTGAACATGCGGCGACGTCCGAACCCCCTCCCCCTCCGGGGGAGGGCTGGGGTGGGGGCAGGCCCCCCAAGGCGCCCCATGCAGTCCCGCCCCCACGGCCGCAGCCATGAGCGCGTGATAGCTCGGATGAAACTCCACCTCATCAATCCGCCGCCCGAAGCGATCATGCGTATGCAACACCGGCGTCTGCGTGTTCGCAAGCCGCGCATGCGTCTGCATCTCCGCAGTACCGACCACGGCACCCAGGTGTTGGAGCGGCGCGACCTCCAACTGTGGCGCATTGAACTTCAACGCATCCCGCAGCGGGCGGTTCGTTTCGAAAAGGTTGTAGCCGGACAGCGGGGCCGGCTGGTTGAAGACCTCATGCGTTCCAACGTCACTCATCAAGAGCCTCCTTCTTTCGTGAAACACCGCGGAACCGGCTTTGCCGGGCCGCCGGTGTTGCCCCCGGCAGGGGGTAGGCGAAGCGACACGAAGTGCGCGCAGCCTGGGGGCGAGCCTAGATCAGTTTGACTAGTTGCTTGCCGAAGTTCTTGCCCTTGAGCAGACCGAGGAAAGCCTCTGGTGCCGATTCGATGCCTTGCGCAACCGACTCGCGCGGCCGCAGCTTGCCGCTCGCCACCAGCCCGCCGAGTTCGGCCAGCGCTTCCGGCCAGACTTCCATGTGCTCGCTGACGATGAAGCCTTCCAGCTTGAGCCGGTTGACCAGGAACAACGCCGGGTTGGCCAGCGGCAGCGGCTGCCCGTCATAGCCTGCGATCATCCCGCACAGCGCGATGCGCGCGAAGGCGTTGGTGCGCAGCAGCACCGCATCGAAGATGTAGCCACCGACGTTCTCGAAGTAGCCGTCGATGCCCTTCGGGCAGGCTTCCTTCAGTGCCGCGCTCATGCTCTTCACGTCGGGGTGCTGGCGGTAGTCGATGCAGGCGTCGAAGCCCAGTTCGTCGGTGACGTACTTGCACTTGTCCGGACCGCCGGCAATGCCAACCACCCGACAGCCGCGCGCCTTGGCCAGCGCACCGAAGGCACTGCCGACCGCGCCGCTGGCGGCCGTGATGACGACGGTCTCGCCCGCCTTCGGATTGATGATCTTCACGAGCCCGTACCAGGCCGTGACGCCGGGCATGCCGACCGCGCCGAGGTAGTGGGACAGGGGCACCTGCGTGGTGTCGACCTTCTTGAGCGCGCCGGGCTGCGATGCATCGACCACGCTGTATTCCTGCCAGCCGCCGAAGCCGACGACCTTGTCGCCGACCGCGTACTTCGGGTGTCTGCTCTCGACCACTTCGCCGACCGTGCCGCCCTGCATCACCTGCCCGAGGGGCTGAGGCTGCGCGTAGCTCTTGGCGTCGTTCATGCGGCCGCGCATGTAGGGGTCCAGGCTCATGTAGTGATGGCGGACCAGCACCTGGTTGTCGTTGAGCGCGGGCGTCTCGGTGGTCACCAGCTTGAAGTTGCTGGCGACGGCTTCGCCTTCGGGGCGGTTGTCGAGAATCTGTTGTCTGTTGGTGGGCATGGTGTGTCTCGGTAAAACAGGGTCAGTCGGTGGACGGAGGACGCATTTCGTTGGCGCTCGCCGGACCGGTTGGCAAGCGCCGCTTCACATACTTGAAGGTGCCGGTCGCGTGCGCGCAGACACGCTCCTGTGCGTCGTAGATCTTCGCTTCGGTGAAGGCCATCGTCGCCGTGCGATGCAGCAGCTTGCCGCGCGCGATCAGCGGGCCGACGGAGGGCGCCATGAAGGTCGTCTTCATCTCGATCGTGACCACGCCGATCTCTGGCGTGTCGCTGCGCGCCGCGGCGGCCATGGCGATGTCGAGCATCGTCATGCAGGCGCCGCCGTGCGTCACGTCGAAAGTGTTCAGATGCTCGGGCTTGGCCGTGTAGTGCAGCTCGGACTCGCCACCTTCGAACTTGGCGATCTCGAAGCCCAGGTGGCGCGCGAAGGGAATGCGGTCCACGTAGGACCGCAGGTTGAGGTCGTCGGACGTGGTCATGCTCCCAACACCACGCTGACGCCGCCATCGATCGCCAGCCACTGGCCGGTGATGTGCTTGCCGGCATCGCTGGCGTACAGCAGCGTGACGCCCTTCAGATCCTCGTCGTCGCCGAGACGGCCCAGCGGCGCATGCGAGGCCATCTTCTCCTCGCCGATCGACTTGATCAGGCCTGCGGCCATCTTCGTCATGAAGAAGCCCGGGCAAATCGCATTGACGTTGATGTTGTACTTGCCCCACTCGGCCGCCAGCGTGTGCGTGAAGCCGATCACCGCGCTCTTGGAGGTGTTGTAGGCCAGCGTCTGCATCTCGGGCGGGTTGCCGTTGAGGCCGGCGATGGACGCGATGTTGATGATGCGCCCGGCCTTCTTCGGGATCATGTAGGCGCGTGCCACCTGCTGTGCGAGGATGAAGTAGCCACGCACGTTGAGGTTCATCACCTTGTCCCAGGCCTCGACCGGATGGTCCTCGGCGGGGGCGCCCCAGCTCGCGCCGGCGTTGTTCACGAGGATATCGACGGCGCCCATGCGCTCCAGCGTCTCGGTGGCGAGCCGGCGCGTGTCTTCTTCCTTCGAGCAGTCGGCCGCGATCCAGCGCGCATCGATGCCGGCGGATTGCAGTTCGGCGGCCGCCTGCTCCAGGTCGTCGGCCTTGCGCGAACTCAGCATGATCTTCGCGCCGGCTTCGCCGAGCGCATGCGCCATCTGCAGGCCGAGGCCGCGCGAGCCGCCGGTGACGAGCGCCACCTTGCCAGTGAGGTCGAAAAGCTTCTGGATGCTGCGTGCAGTCATGGTGTCTCCGGGATCAATGGGTTTCGAAATCGAGCACGCTGCGCGATTCGCGCAAGCCGCCGAGGACTGCAGACACCTCGACATGCGTCGGGTGCTCCAGATAGGCCTGCAATGCCGCCTTGTCGTCGAAGGACGAGACGAGCACGACATCGCAGTTGGCTTCGAGGCCTTCGGTACGCACGGCGGCCTCGAACTCGCGCATGCCGGGCACCAGGCCCTTGCAGCTGTCGAGCTTGGCCTTGAACTGCGCCGCGTCGCTGGCCTTCCTGAGTTTCCACATCACGATGTGTTTGATCACGGCGAGTCCTTCAGTTCTTGAAACGGGAGCGAACATAGATCAGCACGACGCCGACCGCGGTGAGTACGCCTCCGGGAACGGCGAGCGACCAGCCGAGGGCCGCCACCTCGCGACCGGTCGCGATACCGATGATGATCATGAAAAGACCGCCGTAGATCAGGATCCAGATCCATTTCTCCAGCGCGGCGTGCGGCTTGGCTTCGGCCATCAGAAAGCTTCCTCGGGCAGTGCCGTGCAGGTCGGGTCGCGACTCTCGACCACGTTGAGCCAGGCTCCGATCTTCGGCAGTTCGTAGTGGAAGAAGTAGTCGGCCGCTGCGACGCGCCCTGCCGTGGCAGGCGACGATTTGGCGGCGTCTCGTTCGAGCGCGCGGTGCGCGACGTCCAGCCAGATCCACGCCAGCACCACGTGACCGAAGGCCTGCATGTAGGGCACGGCATTGGCCAGCGCCTCCTGCGGATTGCCTGTGGACCATGCAGCCTTCGTCGCATAGCCGATGCGCTGCAGGGCTTCGCCCAGCGCCTTCGCATGGGCGCTCAGCGCAGGCACCGCGCCGGCATGCCGCATGGTCTCGGTGATGCGCCCGGCCAGCAGTTGCAGGCCGCGGCCATCTTCCATCAGCACCTTGCGACCCAGCAGGTCGGCCGCCTGGATGCCGTGCGTGCCCTCGTGAATCATGTTGAGACGGTTGTCGCGCCAGTACTGCTCCACCGGGAAGTCGCGGGTGTAGCCGTAGCCGCCGTGCACCTGGATCGCGAGCGAGTTGGCTTCGAGGCACCATTCGCTGGGCCAGCTCTTGGCGATCGGGGTCAGCACTTCGAGCAGCAGGCGCGCGTCGTCGGCGGCCTGTGCATCGCCGGTCTTCTGTTCGTCGACCAGGCGCGCGCAGTAGAGCTCCAGCGCCAGTGCGCCTTCGCAATACGCCTTCTGCGCGAGCAGCATGCGGCGCACGTCGGCGTGTTCGATGATGCGCACCTGCGGCTTCCCCGAGTCCTTGCCGGCGGGGCCAGCGGGTCGGCCTTGCGGGCGGTTCTTCGCATAGTCGAGCGAGGCGTGGTAGCCGGCCATGCCGAGCATGGTCGCCGCGGTGCCGACACCGATGCGCGCCTCGTTCATCATGTGGAACATGCAGTGCAGGCCCTTGCCGGGCTGCGCGACCAGGTAGCCCACGGCGCCGGCCTTGCCGCCGACCGGGAACTTGCCCTCTCCGAAATTGAGCAGCGTGTTGGTCGTGCCACGCCAGCCGAGCTTGTGGTTCAGGCCCGCGAGCGCGACGTCGTTGCGTTCGCCGGTCAGCCGGCCTTCGGTGTCGACCATCTTCTTCGGCACGATGAAAAGCGAGATGCCGCGCGTGCCCGGGACCAGCTTGCCGTTCTCGTCGGGGATCTTCGCGAGCACGATGTGCACAATGTTCTCGGTCAGCTCATGGTCGCCGGAGGAGATCCACATCTTGTTGCCGGTCAGCCGGTAGCGCGGGCCGAGCGGATCGTCCTGGAAGTCCGCGCCATCGGGCACGGCGCGCGTCGCGACGTCGCTGAGGCTGGAACCAGCCTGCGGCTCCGACAGGCACATGGTGCCCGCCCAGCGCCCGGCGAATTCGTTCTTGGCGAACACGTCCTTCTGCATCTCGGTGCCGTGCACCATCAGCAGGTTGGCGTTGCCGCTGGTGAGCATGTTCGAGCCGATGCTGACCGAGGCCATGGCGAAGAAACTGTTCGCGGCGGCGGACAAGGTGTAGGGCAGTTGCATGCCGCCGATGTCGTAGTTCTGTGCCGCGCTCAGCATGCCGGATTCGACAAAAGCCTTGTGCGCGTCGTGCGTGGCCTGCGGCAGGATGACCTTCTCGCCGTCGAAATGCGGCTCCTGCGTATCGACGGTGCGGTTGAACGGCGCGTACTTGTCGCGCGCGATGCGCTCGCAGGTGTCGAGCACCGCATCGAAGGTCTCGCGCGAATGATCGGCGAAGCGCTCGCGCTCGCTGAGCGACTCGGCATGGAGCCAGTCGTAGAGAAGGAAATCGAGGGTGGAACGAAGGCTCATGGATCTGTTCGCTACGCGATCTATGTTTTGGAAGGCGACCGTGCAATGGTGCCCTGCGCGATGGCGCAGAGCTTTTCCTCGCCCCCGGTGACCGCGAAGACTTCGCAGGTACACACCGATTGCGACTTGCCGACGTGAACGGCCTTGGCGCGCGCGATCAGGCGCTCGCCGATGGCCGGCCGGACGTAGTTGATCTTGTACTCGGCGGTGACGACGGGCACCTGCATCGCGGTTCCGCCCGCGAAGGTCAGCGCGTTATCTGCAAGATAGCTGACCACGCCGCCATGCACGAACCCGTCCTGCTGCCGGACCTTGTCGGTCACCGGCAACTGGAGGTCGATGAATCCCGGCGACAGCGCGTGCATTTCAGCGCCGATGAGTGCGCTGAAAGGCTGCGACGCCAGGACCTGCCGGCCCATGGCGAGGAACTGCTCGGGCGAGGCCTGCTGCGTTTTCGACGCCATGGCCTTTTCCTTTTGCTATGGCGTCAAAGGACTTCGAAGACGCCTGCCGCGCCCATGCCACCGCCGATACACATCGTCACGACAACCTTCTTCGCGCCGCGGCGCTTGCCTTCAATGAGCGCGTGACCTGTGAGACGCTGGCCGCTCACGCCGTACGGGTGACCCACCGCGATCGCGCCGCCGTCGACGTTCAGCAGTTCGCCCGGGATGCCGAGCTTGTCGCGGCAGTAGATCACCTGCACCGCGAAGGCTTCGTTCAGTTCCCAGAGGTCGATGTCGCTGACCTTGAGCCCGAGGCGCTTGAGCACCTTCGGGATCGCGAAGACCGGGCCGATGCCCATTTCGTCGGGCTCGCAGCCCGCGACCGCGAAGCCGAGGAAACGGCCCAACGGCTTCAGGCCCTTCTGCTCCGCGTACTTTTCATCGACGAGCACGCAGGCGCCGCCGCCGTCGGAGAACTGGCTGGCATTGCCGGCCGAGATCAGCCCGCCCGGGATGGCCGGGCGGATGCCGCTGATGCCTTCCTTGGTCGTGCCGGCGCGGATGCCTTCGTCGTTCTCGATCGTGACTTCCTTGGTGCGCAGGCCCATCACCGGATCGGCGACGCCGGCCAGCACCGTGATCGGGGCGATCTCGTCCTTGAAGCGGCCGGCTTCGAGCGCGGCGGTGGCCTTCTGCTGGCTGGCGGCGCCATATTCGTCCATCGCATCGCGGCCGATGTTGTAGCGCTTGGCGACCTGCTCGGCCGTCTGCAGCATGTTCCAGTAGATCTCGGGCTTGTGCTTCACGAGCCAGGGGTCGGCCAGCATGTGCTTGTTGGCTTCGTTCTGCACGCAGGAGATGCTTTCGACGCCACCGGCCACGTAGACCTCGCCTTCGCCGGCGATGATGCGCTGGGCGGCGGTCGCGATGGTCTGCAGGCCCGACGAGCAGAAGCGGTTGATGGTCATGCCCGACGTGGTGATCGGCAGGCCGGCGCGCAGCGCGATCTGGCGCGCGATGTTGGAACCCGTCGCGCCCTCGGGCGTGGCGCAGCCCATGATCACGTCGTCCACCGTCGCGGGATCGACGCCGGCGCGCTGCACCGCGTGTTGCACCGCGTGGCCGCCGAGCGTGGCGCCGTGCGTCATGTTGAAGGCACCCTTCCAGCTCTTGGCGAGCGGCGTGCGGGCGGTGGAAACAATGACGGCGCTGGTCATGGTGAGGTCCTTTGAAGAAGAGGAATGACGGTTACTGGGGCTGTGCGGTGTTCTGCAGCAGCTGGTGATAGAACTGGATCGCCTCGCCGTAGTTGGCGATCGAGATGCGCTCGTTGGTGCCGTGGAAGCGCGCGAGGTCCTCGCTCTTCACGCGGAACGGCGAGAAGCGGTAGACCGAATCGCTCAGGATGCTGAAGTGGCGCGAGTCGGTGGCGGCGGTCATGAGGCCCGGTGCGACGATGGCGTCCGGAAACACTTGGCGCAGAGCCTGCTCGATGGAGCGGTAACCGACGCCGTCGGTCGGCGAGACCGGCGAAGGCTCCGAGTTGCCCGGATAGCGCTTGACCTGGATCGCATCATTGCCGAGGGCGCGCTTGAGATGCGCCTCGACGCTGTCGATCGTGTCGCCCGGCAGGATGCGGAAGTTGACGGCGGCTTCGATGCGGCCCGGCAGCACGTTGTCCTTGTTGCCGGCGCGCACGATGGTGAGCGCTGTCGTCGTGCGCAGCATGGCGTTGCTGCTCGGGCTCTTCTGGAGCTGGCTCTCGACCAGCGGCCGGGTGAGCCACAAGTTGGAAAGCATTACGCGGTTGATGCCGCTCATCTCCGGCGCGAGCGTGCTGAACATCTCGCCCGCGACGCCCTGGATGCCGCCGGGCATCGGCGTCGCTTCCAGCCGCGCGAGCGCCGCGCTCATGGTGCCGATGGCGCTGTGCGCCGGCGGCATCGACGAGTGGCCCGGAGCCGTGTCGAGCGACAGGAAGAACGTGCCGTAGCCCTTCTCCGCCAGGCCGATCAGCGCCGCCGGCTTCGAGAGGCCAGGCAGCACGCCATCGAGCACCAGCAGGCCTTCGTCGAGCACCCAGTCGAGACGCACGCCGCGCGACTTGAGCAGTTCGGCGATGGGCAACGCGCCGCGCAGGCCGCTCACCTCCTCGTCGTCGCCCATCACGAGGTAGATCGTCTGCTTCGGCTGGAAACCGCTGGCGATCAGCATCTCGATGGCTTCCATCTGGGCCATCAGGTTGCCCTTGTTGTCGAGCGCGCCTCGGCCCCAGACGAAGCCGTCCTTGATCTCGCCCGCGAAGGGATCGACCGACCAGGCTTTTTCGGTCCCGGAAGCGATGGGCACCATGTCCTGGTGCGCCATCAACGCGATCGGCTTGGCGGCGGGATCAGAACCGGTCCACGTGTAGAGCAGCGCCTTCTGGCCTACCACTTCCTTCTTGAGAGTGGCATGCAGCTTGGGGAACTGCGCTGCCAGGTAGGCATGCAGCTTGTCGAACTCGGCGTCGTTGGCGGTCGGATTCTCGAGACTGGACACCGTATGGAACTGGATCGCACCGGACAGCCGCTTCGCAGCGGCCTCCTTGTCGATGACCAGTGCAGGCGCAGGCGCCACGGCAAGCTGCCGCGACGGCGTGCGCCAGGTGTTGACCGCCACCGCCGCCACCAGCACCACGAGCGCGAGCAGCAACGCAAGGAAGACGCGTTTCAGCATAGAGCGGTCTCGCCTCCGGTCAGCTGAACGACTTGCCTTCGGCCACCAGCTTCTGGATGAGCGGCGCCGGCTGCCAGAAGCTCGCGTCGTCGCGCGGGTTCTTCGCAAAGCGCTTCATCGACTCGGCCACGTTGTAGAGGCCGACCTGCGATGCGTAGTGCATCGGGCCACCGCGCCAGATCGGGAAGCCGTAGCCCGTCAGGTACACCATGTCGATGTCGCCGGACTTGGAGGCGATGCCGTCCTCGAGGATGCGGGCACCTTCGTTGACCAGGGCGTAGACCAGGCGCTGCACGATCTCTTCGTCGGAGATCTTGCGCGGCGTGATGCCGATTTCCTTGCGATGGTCCTCGATCATCTTGTTGACCAGGTCGGACGGGATCGCGTCGCGCTTGCCGGCCTGGTAGTCGTACCACCCTGCCCCGGTCTTCTGGCCGAAGCGGCCCAGTTCGCAAAGCTTGTCGGCCGTGCGGCTGTACTTCATGTCGGCGATCTCGGTGGCGCGGCGCTTGCGGATCGCCCAGCCGATGTCGTTCCCGGCCAGGTCGCCCATGCGGAACGGACCCATCGCGAAGCCGAACTTCTCGATGGCCTTGTCGACCTGCTGCGGCGTCGCGCCTTCGTCCAGCAGGAAGCCGGCCTGGCGCGAGTACTGCTCGATCATGCGGTTGCCGATGAAGCCGTCGCACACGCCGGAGACGACTGCGGTCTTCTTGATCTTCTTGGCGGTGGACATGACCGTCGCGAGCACGTCCTTGGCGGTCTGCTTGCCGCGCACGACTTCGAGCAGCTTCATCACGTTGGCCGGGCTGAAGAAGTGCATGCCGACCACGTCCTGCGGGCGCTTCGTGAAGGCAGCGATCTTGTCGACATCGAGTGTGGAGGTGTTCGAGGCCAGGATCGCGCCGGGCTTGGCGACACGGTCGAGTTCCTTGAAGACCTTTTCCTTGACGCCGAGTTCTTCGAACACGGCTTCGATGATGAGGTCCGCGTCCTTCAGGTCGTCGTAGTTCAGCGTGGTGCTCAAGAGCGCCATGCGTTGCTCGTACTTGTCCTGCTTGAGCTTGCCCTTCTTGACCTGGGCTTCGTAGTTCTTCTTGATGGTGGCGATGCCGCGGTCGAGGGCTTCCTGCTTCATCTCGAGGATCTTGACGGGGATGCCCGCGTTCAGGAAGTTCATCGAGATGCCGCCGCCCATGGTGCCGGCGCCGATCACGCCGATGGACTTGATGGCGCGCTGCGGCGTGTCATCGGCCACGTCCGGAATGCGCGAAGCGGCGCGCTCGGCCATGAACAGGTGGCGCAGCGCCATCGATTCGGGCGTGAACATCAGCGCCGTGAAAAGACGGCGCTCTTCGGCCATGCCGTCGTCAAACTTCAGCTTGGTCGCGGCCTGCACGGCATCGACGCACTTGAGGGGCGCGGGGTAATTCTTCGACATGCCGCCGACCATGTTCTTAGCGAACTGGAAATAGGCATCGCCTTGCGGGTGCTTGCACGGCAGGTTGCGCACCAGCGGCAGCGCCTCGCCCGTCTTGCCGGCGACAGACTTCGCGAATTCGACGGCCTCGTCGAACAGCGATTCCGGCGATGCGGCCAGCTTGTCGAACAGCTTCTGGCCGGGCAGCGAAGCGAGCATCTCGCTCTTGACGGCTTCACCGCTCACGATCATGTTCAGTGCGGTTTCCACGCCCAGGACGCGTGGCAGGCGCTGCGTGCCGCCGGCACCGGGCAGCAGGCCGAGCTTGACTTCGGGCAATGCAACGCTGGTGCCGGGTGCGGCCACGCGATAGTGGCAACCCAGGGCCAGTTCGAGGCCGCCGCCCATGCACACGGAGTGGATCGCCGCCACGATGGGCTTCGGCGATGCTTCGAGCGCCAGGATCACGCTCAGCAGATTGGGTTCCTGCAACGCCTTTGGCGTGCCGAACTCCTTGATGTCGGCGCCGCCGGAGAAGGCCTTGCCCGCGCCGGTGATGACGATCGACTTGACGGCCGGGTCGTCGATGGCCTTGGAGAGACCGTCGGTGATGCCGATGCGTGTCGAGAAACCGAGGCCATTGACCGGGGGGTTGGTCATCGTGATCACGGCGACATCGCCGAGCACTTTGTATTCAGCCGTCATGCTGCGTTCCTTTGGGATGGGAGAGGATCGAAAAAAAGGGTTCGAGGGCCCGGCAACCTCAGTGGGCGCCGACGCCCTCGCACTTAAAAAGCACGAGTGTTCTTTTTTTGTGAAATTCTAGGCGTTTCCTGGGACCAATCAACGGCCCCAAGTCGCTGCCGAGACAAAAAGACTGAAGTCGATCAGGTGATCAGACCTCCAGCCACTCCTTGCGGGTGGAGGCGTCAGCCCTCAGGCTATCGGGGGTACCGTCGAACACGATGCTGCCGTGGCCCATCACCAGCGCACGATCGGAGATCTGCATGGCAATGGTCAGCTTCTGTTCGATCAGCAGCACCGAGATGCCCTTGTCCTTGAGCGTGCGGAGGTATAGCCCCACCAGCTCCACGATCTTGGGCGCGAGGCCCTCGGTCGGCTCGTCGATGATGATCAGGTCGGGGTCGCCCATCAGCGTGCGGCACAGCGTCAGCATCTGCTGCTCGCCGCCGGAGAGCACGCCCGCTTCGGTGTGCTGGCGCTCCTTCAGGCGCGGGAACATCCCGTACATGTCGTCGAAGGACCAGCGACTGCCCTTCCCCTTGCCCTTCTGGCCCAGCAGCAGGTTCTGCTGCACGGTGAGCTTCGGAAAGATGTCCCGGTTCTCGGGCACGTAGCCGATGCCCAGGTGCGCGATCTCGTAGGCCTTTCGGCGCAGGATGTCCTGTTCTTTCCAGCGCAGCGCGCCTTCGGCATGCACCAAGCCCATGATGGCCTTGGCCGTCGTGGAGCGGCCCGAGCCGTTGCGGCCCAAGAGGGCAACGATCTCGCCGGGGCCAACGTCGAACGAAACACCATGCAACACATGGCTCTTGCCGTAATAGGCGTGGATGTCGTGGAGCTTCAGCATGTCAGTGTCCAGCGCCTTGTGCGTCGGCGACGGCCGAGCCGAGATAGGCTTCCTGCACGCGCGGGTTGGCGCGCACGGCGGCGGGCGTGTCGAAGGCGATGACTTCGCCGTAGACCACCACTGCGATCTTGTCGGCGAGGCCGAACACCACGCCCATGTCGTGTTCCACCGTCAGCAGCGTCTTGCCCACGGTCACTTGCTTGATCAGCGCGATGAAGTGCGCCGTCTCGGTCTTGCTCATGCCGGCCGTCGGCTCGTCGAGCAGGATCACGCTGGCGCCGCCGGCGATGGTCACGCCGATCTCGAGCGCGCGCTGTTCTGCATAGGTGAGGTTCACCGCCAGCACATCACGCTTCTTCTCGAGGCCGACCTGGCGGACGAGTTCCTCGGTGCGCTCATTGGCGTCGTCGAGCTTCGACAGGAAGCGCAGGAAGGTGTAGCGATAGCCCAGGCTCCACAGCACGCCGCAGCGCAGGTTCTCGAAGACGCTGAGCTTCGGGAAGATGTTGGTGATCTGAAAGCTGCGCGACAGGCCCAGCCGGTTGATCTCGAACGGCTTCTTGCCGTCGATGCGCTGGCCGTTGAGGAGCACCTCGCCGCTGGTGGGTGCGAGCCGTCCACTGATCAGGTTGAACAGTGTCGACTTGCCGGCGCCGTTGGGTCCGATGATGGCGATCCGATCGCCCGCCCGCACCGCGAGGTCGACACCACGGATGATGTCCGTCTTGCCGAAGCTCTTTCGCAAGCCCTTGAGTTCAAGTGCGTAGCCCGTCATTGTCTGCGTCTGGCTCATGCGGTCGCCCGTCGTTTGATTTCAGCTTCGATCTGTTCCTGCGCACGACCCCATGCGCGAGCGAATCGACGACGCACCCATTCGAGCAACGCGAGGCCCACCAGGGCCAGCAGCGCGGCGCCGACCCAACTGCCGGTGCTCGATGTGTCCAAGATCATCCCGGCAAAAGGAACCTCCGGCCCGAGCGCCGGATTCAACTGGATGTGATAGACCATCTCCACCAGGGCTGCGGCGCCGACCACCAGCAATGCACCCGCCGCAACGAGGCCGGCATACAGCACCCAGAACGGCTTGAACAGGCCGAACTTGGCGACGCGCAGGTTCATCATGATCAGGCTGGCAACGCCGCCCGGCGCGAACATGACCATGAACAGGAACACCAATCCCAGGTAAAGCAGCCAGGCCTTGGTGAGTTCGGACAGCATGACCGACGCAAACACGAGCAGCACCGCGCCGATGATCGGGCCGAAGAAGAAGCCGGCCCCACCGAGGAAGGTGAACAGCAAATAGCCTCCGGAGCGCACGCCGGAAAGGCTGTCGCTCGCATTCACGATCTCGAAGTTGATGGCCGACAGGCCTCCGCCGATCCCGGCGAAGAAGCCGGCGATGATGAAAGCGAAGTAGCGCACGCGCTGGGTGTTGTAGCCGATGAATTCGACCCGCTCCGGGTTGTCGCGTACCGCGTTGAGGATGCGCCCCAGCGGCGTGCCCGTGAAGGCGAACATCAGCGCCGTGCAGACGAAGCAATAGGCGGCGATCAGGTAGTACACCTGCAACTGCGGACCGAAGGTCAGGCCCAGGAACGAGGCGCCGTACACCCGGTTGGTGGTCACACCGCCCTCGCCGCCGAAGAATCCCGGAAACATCAGGGCCATGGACGCCACCAGTTCACCGATGCCCAAGGTGATCATGGCAAAGGTCGTGCCGGACTTCTTGGTCGTCACGAAGCCGAGCAGGATCGCAAAGAACGCGCCGCTCAGCCCGCCGACCAGCGGAATCAACACCAGAGGCACGGCCATGTGGCCCTGTGTCGCCAGGTTCATGGCATGAATGGCGATGAACGCCCCCATGCCGGTGTAGACAGCGTGCCCGAAACTCAGCATCCCGCCCTGGCCGAACAGGATGTTGTAGCTCAGGCAGATGATGACGAGATAACCCATCTGCGAGAGCATCGTCAGCGCAAGGCTGCTGCGGAACAGGACCGGCGCCACGAGCAGCAGCAGCGCAAACAGCGTCCAAACGATGACGCGGCCCAGGTTCCAGGGCGTGAAGCGATAGTAGGAAACAGAAGATGTCGTCATGCGTCAGTCCTCCCGGGTACCGAGCAGGCCCTTGGGCCGGAAGATCAGGATCAGCACGAGGAACATGTACGGCAGGATGGGCGCGATCTGCGAGATCTTGAGACTGAGGAGTTCGTAGCCGAAGGTCTGGCTCGTGACGGTCATGCCCAGGGCCTGGAGTCCTCCCGCGAACGACTGGTCCATCGCGACCGCGAACGTCTGCACCACGCCGATGAGCAGCGATGCCAGGAACGCGCCGGCCAGGGAACCCATGCCGCCGACCACCACGACCACGAAGATGATCGAACCGACCGAAGCAGCCATGCCCGGTTCGGTCACGTAGGTGTTGCCGCCGATCACGCCGGCCAGCGCGGCCAGCGCGGCGCCGCCGCCGAAGACCAGCATGAAGACGCGCGGCACGTTGTGGCCGAGCGCCTCGACCATTTCCGGATGCTTGAGCGCGGCCTGGATGACCAGCCCGATGCGCGTGCGCGTCAGCAACAGCCAGACCGAGACGAGCATCAGCATGGCGATGAACATGATGAAGGACCTGGACTTGGGAAACTGGGTGCCGTAGATGGTGAACAGCGGCCCTTCGAGCGCCGGAGGCAGGCCATACGGGACCACCGATCGGCCCCAGACCAGTTGAACCACCTCCAGGATCAGGTAGGAAAGACCGAAGGTCACGAGCAGTTCTGGCACATGCCCGAACTTGTGGACGCGCCGCAGGCAATAGCGCTCGAACGCGGCCCCCAGTGCAAACACGAGCAGGGGCGAGACGACAAGGGCGGGCCAGAAGCCGACGACCCGCGAGACCGTGTACGCGAAATACGCCCCCAGCATGTAGAAGCTGGTGTGCGCAAAGTTGAGCACGCCCATCATGCTGAAGATCAGCGTGAGGCCCGAACTCAACATGAATAGCAGGAGCCCGTAGCTGAGCCCGTTCAGCAGGGAGACGGTGAAAAATTCCATGAGGTCTGGGTGATGGTCAAGCGCCTCGCCGGACGCCCAAAAAAAAGACGCCGGGAGCGATTGCCATCACCTCCCGGCGTGCGGTTTCGGGAAGTGCGTCCTAGGAAGTCGAGGCGCCCGGGCGCTTCATCTGGCAGGAAGTCGGGGTGCTGGCGACGTAGGGCTCGAGGTACTTGACGGGGGCGAACGTGAAGCCCGTCTTTTCCACGCTGTACTTGTTCTTGGCATCGACCTTCTGCCACTTGGAGATCCAGAGGCCTTGCTGCAACTGGTGGTCGGTCTTGCGCATTTCGCTCTCACCGTTGAAGCCCTTGAACTTCAGGCCTTCCAGCGCCGCCGCCACCTTGACCGGGTCGGTGGACTTCGCCTTGGCCATGGCATTGCTCAGCATCACCAGCGCGTTGTAGACCGAGAAGGTGTAGAGGTCATCGTTGAACTTCTGCTGGAACTCGTTCGTCAAGGTGCCCATGCGCCCCGGATAGTTGGAGTGGTTGTAGGCGATCTGGTAGACCTCGAGATCCCCGCCCGACGCGAGCGCGGTCGGCGTACCCGAGACCCCGGCGTAGTAGGCGTACACAGGCACCTTCAGGCCCGCATCGTTCAACGCCTTGATCAGCAGGGTCATGTCCTGGCCCCAGTTGCCGGTCACGATGGTGTCGGCGCCCGACTGCTTGATCTTGGCCACATAGGGAGCGAAGTCCTTGACCTGCCCGAGGGGGTGGAGGTCATCGCCCACGATCTGGGCGTCGGGCCGCTTGCGAGCCAGCCCCTCCTTGAAGTACTTGGCGACCTGCTGGCCGTGCGAGTAGTTCTGGTTGATCAGGTAGACCTTCTTGACGTTCGGCTGATCCTTCATGAAGGTGGTCAGCGCCTCCATCTTCATCGAGGTGTCGGCGTCGAGGCGGAAGTGCCAGTAGTTGCACTTGTCGTTGGTCAGGACCGGATCGACGGCCGCGTAGTTCAGGTAGATGATTTCCTTGCCTGGGTTGCGCTCGTTGGCTTTGCCGACCGCATCGGACAGCGGCACCGCGACGTTCGAACCATTGCCCTGCGTGATGTAGCGGTAGCCCTGGTCGCTGGCGGACTTGAGCAAGTTCAAGGCCTCCTGCGGAGAACTCTTGCTGTCCATGCCAGTGATCTCGAACTTGACCCCGGCCGGGTTCTCTTCGGGCGTCAGGTGTTCGGCCGCGAATTGCCAGCTCTTGAGCTGGTTCTGACCGACATTGGCGAAGGGTCCGGAAAGGCCTTCGATCATGGCGATCTTGACAGTTTCGCCCTTCTGAGCAAAAGCCCCGGCGGCACCCGCCAGCATGAGGCCGACGGCTATGGATTTGAGTGCGAATTTCATGGCGATTGTCTCCTGGGTCGATGGTCGATCAATGACGCGCTGAGAGTACAAGTCTTTGCAGAGGCACCCCTCAGGGAATGCCCGTAACGTGGGGCGCGCGGGACGCCAAACTATCACCCATGCGACACGCGACCCACGAAATCCTACCGGTCGGTAGCTTTCCTCAGCAGCCGGGCAACTTGTAGTCGCGCAACAACTCGCGCAGCTTGGTCTTCAGGATCTTGCCGGTGGCGCCGAGCGGGATCGCCTCGACGAACACCACATCGTCCGGAATCTGCCACTTTGCCGTCTTGCCCTGGTAGAAGGCGAGCAACTCGTCGCGCGAAACCTCGGTGCCCGGCTTCCTCACGACCGCGACGATCGGCCGCTCGTCCCACTTCGGATGCGCGACGCCGATGCACGCCGCCATCGCGATGGCCGGGTGGGCCACCGCGATGTTCTCGATGTCGATCGAGCTGATCCACTCGCCGCCGGACTTGATCACGTCCTTGCTGCGATCGGTAATCTGCAGGAATCCGTCGGGATCGATGGTCGCGACGTCGCCGGTGGGAAACCAGCTGCGTCCCTGTTCGTCCTGGATGAGCGGGTCGCCGCCCTCCCCCTTGAAGTATTCCTTGACCACCCACGGGCCCTTGACCAGCAGGTCGCCGTAGGCCTTGCCGTCCCAGGGCTGGTCCTTGCCGTCGCCGTCGACGATCTTCATGTCCACGCCGAAGATCGAGCGTCCCTGCTTCATCCGGATGGCGGTCTGCTGCTCCGGCGACATCTCGAGGTGCTTGTTCTTGAGGGTGCAGAGCGTGCCCAGCGGCGACATCTCGGTCATGCCCCACGCATGCAGCACCTCCACGCCGTACTGTTGCTGGAAGGCGTTGATCATGGCCGGCGGGCAGGCGGAACCGCCGATCACCGTGCGCTTGAGTGTCGAGAACCGGAGGTCGTTGGCCTGCAGGTGGCCCAGCAGCATTTGCCACACGGTCGGCACGCCGGCGGCGAAAGTCACCTTCTCGGACTCGAGCAGGTCATACACGGATTTGCCGTCGAGCGCCGGGCCGGGGAACACCAGCTTGGCGCCGACCAGCGCGGCCGAGTACGGGATGCCCCAGGCGTTGACGTGGAACATCGGCACGACCGGCAGCACGGAATCGCGCGCCGACAGCGTCATCACGTCCGGCAAGGCGGCGGCATAGGCGTGCAGCAAGGTCGAACGATGGCTGTAGAGCGCCGCCTTGGGGTTGCCCGTGGTGCCGCTCGTGTAGCACATGCTCGATGCGGAGTTCTCGTCGAAGCTCGGCCACTCGTAGTCGGTGGAACGCTGGCCCATCCAGGCTTCGTAGCTCACGAGGTTGGGCACGCCGCTGTCGGCTGGCAGCTTGTCGGCATCGCACAAGGCGATCCATTTCTTGATCATCGGGCACCTGGCGTGCACGGCCTGCACCAGCGGCAGGAAGGTCAGGTCGAAGCACAGGATCTGGTCTTCTGCATGGTTCGCGATCCAGGCGATCTGGTCGGGATGCAGGCGCGGATTGATCGTGTGCAGCACCCGGCCCGATCCGCTCACGCCGTAATAGAGCTCGAGGTGGCGATAGCCGTTCCAGGCCAGGGTGGCGATGCGGTCGCTGAACAGCAGTTGCTCGTCGTCGAGCGCGTTGGCGACCTGGCGCGACCGCGCGGCGATCTGCCGCCATGTCGAGCGGTGGATGTCGCCCTCGATCCGCCGCGAGACGATCTCGGCGTCGCCGTGGTGGCGTTCGGCGAACTCGATCAGCGACGAGATCAGCAACGGTTGGTCCTGCATCAAACCCAGCATCTAGTGGCTCCTTCTTGAAATGGGCATCGGAAATTCTGACGACCGTGAGGTTCGCTCATCTTCGGTGCGTCACACAATGACAGAAACCCGCAGTGCGCAGGTTCCGGGCGGCCTGTGGCTATCGCGTAGTGATGCGAGGGGCGTCGAGAGTGGCGTCGAAGCTGAGCTTCGCCGGCCAGGGCGCCCAGGTCGTGCCCAGCGCGCCGGTGTTCGGATCGCCCTTGTGGAGGAAGGCGGCGATGCTCGCCATCATCGCGTCCGACAGTGCCACGCGGCCCCGACGATTCGCCTCGCCATAGAGCGCGTTCGAGAACAGCGATGGACCGAAATTGCCGAAAAGGAACGCCAGGTCGAAGGCATGGGCCGCGCCGTAGACCTCGTTCCATGGCGCGGGCGTCTGCGCCCAGTCGAACTGGTAGTGCCAGATGTCGGACTGCTGCGTCTTCAAGGCGCCGAGGAGGTTGTCCCGGCTCGCCATCATGAAGCTGTCGGTGATGCGCGCGGTCATCGCGTCGTAGCCGGTGTCCGGCGTCGTCACGGGGAGGTAGGAAGGGTCGATGATGTCCGCCGAAGTCAGCGTGGTGGGCGCATCGGGATCGAAGTCACGCATCAACCTGAAGCGTGTCGCGTCGTCGATCCTGAAGCCGGGCTTGCCGCCGAAGAGGGAGAGGAAAGGCGCGAAGAGCTTGCCTTCGTCCCGGGTGACGCCCACGAGCATCGGCACCCGCGCGTACTGGCCCGCCGTGATGGCAGCGATCGGGTCTGCGGGCACCACGGTCCCGTCCGGGACCGGACCGGAGATGGTCAGTCCCTTGGCCAGGACGGTGGAAAGAATGGTCCTGGCATCCTTGCTGCGGAGGTAGTCGGCAATCTGGGCATCGGTCTGGGTGGCGGCATAGGCGGCGGCGCCCTCCAGGTCCGCCGCCTTGCCATCGGCGACCAGCAGGTTCAGCAGCAGGGCCTGGCCCTGCGCGAGATAGGCGGAGGCCGGAATCAGCGTCGGCAGGCTGCCGGGCGGGAGGTTGCTGGCCATCGAGATGCCGCCGCTCAAGGGCATGGCCTTGTGAAAGAGGCCGCGCGACAACGGGGAGGTCATCACGGCCAGCACGTTGATGGCGCCCGCCGACTGTCCCGCCAATGTGACATTGGCCGGGTCGCCGCCGAAGCTGGCGATGTTGGCCTGGATGTAGCGCAGGGTCGCGAGGATGTCCAGCAACGCGAAGTTGCCGGAGTCGCCGCCTTCCGGGCCGCCGGTCCGTAGCTGCGGCAGTTTGAGGAAGCCGAGGATGCCGAGCCGGTAGTTTGCGGTGACGATCACCGCGTTGGCCTTCCTCGCAAGGTTGGCGCCGTCATAGACCGGATCGGCGGTGTAGCCCGAGATGTTGCTGCCGCCGTGGATGAAGAGCATCACAGGCAGCTTCGCGTCCGCGGTGGCCGGCCGCCAGATGTTGAGTGTCAGGCAGTCCTCGCTGCCGACCGGCGTGTTCAGCGTGCTGGCGATCGTCTCGTCGTAGGTGTTGTTCGCGCCGGGGCCGAAGAGGCGGCCGTTCTGGATGCAGGGTTGGCCGAACTGGCTGGCGTCCCGGATGTCCGCCCAGGGCTCGGGCGCTGCGGGCGCACGCCAGCGCAGTTCGCCGACCGGCGGCCGGGCGAATGGAATCCCCTTCCAGCACCAGGTGCCGGAGCGGGCCGACTCGTCGGCGCCCAGGACCTGGCCCTGCATGGTGTTGCGCAACGTCGGGTGAGAAGGGACGGCATCGGAGGGTCCGGGGCTGGCTGTCATGGAGGCGCACGGTAGCACCAAACCGGCGCTTCGAGACCGCCGTTTTCACCGGGATGGCCTCCGCGGCAAGGGGTCGGGCGCCGTGCGGGACAATCCACCCCATGAGCATGCTTGCAGACGAAGCGGAAGTCGTTGACCTGGGCCTGCGCTGGACCCCAGGGTTTTCAGCGCTGGGTTCCGGATTCTTTACCGAGATCACCCCTCGCCCCTTGCCGGATCCCTATTGGGTCGGGCGTAGCACGGCAGTCGCGCGCGAACTCGGCCTGGATGAGAGCTGGCTGCATTCGGCGGAGGGTTTGGCGGCTTTTACCGGCAACGTGCCGATCGCGGGAACGCGCCCGCTGGCCAGCGTCTACAGCGGCCACCAGTTCGGCGTCTGGGCCGGCCAGCTCGGCGATGGCCGGGCCATCCTCCTGGGAGAAACGGCTGGAGGGCTGGAAGTGCAGCTCAAGGGAAGTGGCCTGACGCCCTACTCCCGCATGGGCGACGGCCGGGCCGTGCTGCGATCCAGCATCCGCGAATTCCTGTGCAGCGAGGCGATGCACGGACTGGGCATCCCGACCACGCGCGCGCTGTGCGTGACCGGCTCCGACGCACGCATTCGGCGCGAAGAGCTCGAAACCGCCGCGGTGGTCACGCGCGTATCGCCCAGCTTCATCCGTTTCGGCCATTTCGAGCACTTCGCGGCCAACGAGCGCGACGATGAACTCCGCGCCCTGGCCGACTACGTGATCGACCGCCACTACCCCGCCTGCCGTACGACAGATCGCTTCAACGGCAACGCCTATGCCGCCCTTCTCGAAGCAGTGAGCGAGCGTACCGCGGCGCTGCTCGCCCAGTGGCAGGCCGTCGGCTTCTGCCATGGCGTGATGAACACCGACAACATGAGCATCCTCGGGCTCACCATCGACTACGGGCCCTTCCAGTTCCTCGATGGATTCGACCCGCGACATATCTGCAACCATAGCGACACGGGCGGCCGCTATGCCTATAACCAGCAGCCCAACGTCGCGTACTGGAATCTTTTCTGCCTGGCGCAGGCGCTGTTGCCGCTGATCGGCGACCAGGAAGTCGCGGTCGCCGCGCTGGAGTCGTACAAGACCGTTTTCCCCAACGAATTCGAGGCCCGCATGCGCGCCAAGCTCGGGCTCGTCGACAAGGCGGAGTCCGACCGCGCACTGATCGAGGGCGTGCTGAAGCTGCTCGCGGAGGAAAAGGTGGACTACACGATCTTCTGGCGGCGCCTGTCCGGCCACGTGGCAGGCGACAATCCTGCCGCGGTGCGAGACCTGTTCATCGACCGTCCGGCTTTCGATGCCTGGCTGCAATCGTTTTCGAAGCGCCGCGCGCAAACTGCTTCGGCACGCGCGGCTGACCTGATGCTCAAGACCAATCCGAAGTTCGTGCTGCGGAACCACCTGGGCCAGCAGGCGATCGAAGCGGCGCAGCAGAAGGACTTTTCCGGCGTGTCCACATTGCTCGCGCTGCTCGAAACACCGTTCGAGGAGCACGCCGGCCACGACGCTTTCGCCGGTTTCCCGCCCGATTGGGCCTCCACGATCGAAATCAGCTGTTCATCATGACTTCGCCCATCCAGAAGACCGACGCCGAATGGAAGGCCATCCTCGCTGAGAAAGGCGCCGAGCGCGGCGCCTTCGAGGTCACCCGCCACGCCGCCACCGAGCGACCCTTTACCGGCAAGTACGAAGCCCATTGGGACGACGGCACCTATCACTGCATCTGCTGCGGCGCGAAGTTGTTCGAGTCGGCCACCAAGTTCGACGCCGGCTGCGGCTGGCCCAGCTTCTCGCAGGAAGCGGTGCCGGGCGCGATCCGCAACATCGTCGACCGCTCGCATGGCATGGTGCGCACCGAGAACGTCTGCTCCAATTGCGGCGCCCACCTCGGCCACGTGTTCCCGGACGGTCCGACCGAAACGGGCCTGCGCTACTGCATGAATTCCGCTTCCCTGGAATTCCAGAAAAAATGAAACTCATCCTCGATTTCTTTCCGATCCTGCTGTTCTTCGGCGCGTTCAAGCTCTACGACATCTTCACTGCGACCGCGGTGCTCATGGCGGGCACGGTCGTGCAGATGGCCATCATCTGGTACACCGAGCGCAAGCTGCTGCCGATGCAGAAGGCGACGCTGGTGCTGATCCTGCTCTTCGGAACGCTCACGCTGGCGCTGCACGACGACCGCTTCATCAAGTGGAAGCCGACCGTGCTTTATGGCGCCATGTCGCTGGCGCTGGCGGTCGCACTGTGGGGGTTCAAGCGAAATTTCCTCAAGATGCTGCTGGGCGCACAACTCGAACTGCCCACGCTGATCTGGAACCGCCTCAACGTGGCGTGGATCGCCTACTGCCTCTTCATGGCCGTGATCAACGGCTACGTGGCCGCTTATTTCAGCACGGAGGCCTGGGTCAACTTCAAGCTGTGGGGCTACGTGTTTCCGATCGTCTTCCTGGTTGCGCAGGGGCTCTATATCTCGCCGCACCTCAAATCGGACAAGCCCACCGCATGAGCCTCCCCACCGCCAGCGATCTCGAGGCGCGCCTTCGCGAGGCGCTTGACCCCACGGTGCTCGAAGTGATCGACGAAAGCGCCTCGCATGCCGGTCACGCCGGCGCGAATGCCGAGGGCTACGGCACCCACTTCAGGGTGCGCATCGCGTCCCCGCTTTTCGCCGGCAAGCCCCGCGTGGCGCGCCATCGCCTTGTGTATGATGCGCTGCAACTTTTCATCGCACAGGGTCTTCACGCGATTGCCATCGAGACAATTTGAAGCGCTTCAAGGCACTTCGATCTCTTCCCGCCCGCTCCGTGCGGCGAAAAACTCCCCCCATTCCATCTAAGCGCTTTTCCCAAAAACACTGCGCGTTTTCTCCTCAACGACCGAGGCTCCCCCTATGAAGAAACAGATCTTGCAGGCCGTCGCGGCCGCCGTACTCGTGGGCGCCCTGCCCGTCGCTGCCTTTGCGCAGAATGCGGCCATCGTCAACGGCAAGCCGGTGCCGAAGGCACGCATGGACGTTCTGGCCCAGCAGTTGGCCGCCGCGGGTCGTCCGGTCACGCCGGAGATGCAGGACCAGTTGCGCGAGGAAATCATTGCGCGCGAAGTCTTCATGCAGGAAGCCCACAAGCAAGGCCTGGACGCCACCGATGACTACAAGAACCAGCTCGAACTCGCTCGGCAGGCCATCCTGATCCGCCAGCTCTTCGACAACTTCCGCAAGACCAACGCCGTTTCGGACGCCGACGTGCAGGCCGAGTACGACAAGTTCGCGGCCGCCAACAGTGGCAAGGAATACAAGGCCCGCCATATCCTGGTCGCCACCGAAGACGAAGCCAAGAAGATCCTCGCAGACCTGAAGAAGGGCGCAAAGTTCGAGGACATCGCGAAGAAGCAAAGCAAGGACCCGGGATCGGGCGCGAACGGTGGCGACCTGGACTGGGCAGCTCCCGCGAGCTTCGTGCCCGAGTTCTCGGAAGCGATGATCAAACTCAAGAAGGGTGAGACCTCGCCTGCACCGGTCAAGTCGCAGTTCGGCTATCACATCATCCGCGTCGACGACATCCGCCAGGCGCAACTGCCGAAGGTCGAGGAAGTGAAGCCGCAGATCACGCAGCAGTTGCAGCAGCAGCGCCTGCAAAAGTACCAGGAAGAACTGCGCGCAAAGGCGAAGGTGGAATAACCCCCAGGCTTGCCCACTTCGTGTGGCCGCCCACCCCCTTTCAGGGGGCAACACCAGCGGCCCGGCGAAGCCGGTTCCGCGGTGTTCCTCGTAGAAGAAAAAGCGGCCCTCGGGCCGCKTTTTCTTTGGAAGCAACGGCGCTCAAGCCACCCACTTACGGGCGTTTCTCCAGATGCGCATCCAGGGGCTCAACTCGCTCTTGTTGCCCGAGGTCCAGCTCATCTGGATGTTGCGGAACACGCGCTCCGGATGGGGCATCAGCGCGGTGAATCGGCCGTCGGCGGTGGTGACCGAGGTGAGGCCGCCCGCGCTGCCGTTCGGGTTGAACGGGTAGCGCTCGGTCGCTTGGCCGTTGTTGTCGACGAAACGCATGGCAGCAATCGCCTTGCTCGGGTCGCCGCGGTGCTTGAAGTTGGCGTAGCCCTCGCCATGCGCCACGGCGATCGGCAGCCGGCTGCCCGCCATGCCTGCGAAGAACAGGCTGGGCGAATCGAGTACCTCGACCATCGACAGCCGCGCCTCGAAGCGCTCGCTCTGGTTCGTCGTGAAGCGCGGCCAGGCTTCGGCGCCGGGGATGATGTCGGCCAGTTCGGCGAACATCTGGCAGCCGTTGCAGACGCCGAGGCCGAAGGTGTCGGTCCGGCCGAAGAAGCCCTTGAACTGGTCCGCCAGCTTCGGGTTGAAGGTGATGCTGCGTGCCCAGCCGATGCCGGCGCCGAGCGTGTCGCCATAGCTGAAGCCGCCGCAGGCGACCACGCCCTTGAAGTCGGCCAGGTCCGCCCTGCCGGTCTGCAGGTCGGTCATGTGAACGTCGAAAGCCTCGAAGCCTGCCTCTGTGAATGCGTAGGCCATCTCGACGTGCGAGTTCACGCCCTGCTCCCGCAGGATCGCGACCTTGGGCCGGGCGAGATTCAGGAAAGGCGCTGCGACGTTCTCGGCGGCGCCGTCCGCGAGCAGCACGTGCGCGCCCGGGTCCTTCGGATCGCCAGCCGCGGCGTGTTCGGCGTCTGCGCATTCGGGGTTGTCGCGCTCGCGGCAGATCTTCCAGCTGACCGAATCCCAGACCTGGTGCAGGTCGGCGAGACTGGCGCTGAAGACGGACTTGGCATCGCGCCACACTTCGACCTTGCCCTTGCCCGCGTCCATCACCGAGTTGTCGGGACGCGTCTTGCCGACGAAGTGGCTGTGAGCGCTCAGGCCGTGCGCGCGGAGGGTCTGCATGACCTCGTTGCGCTCGGCGGTCCGCACCTGCAGCAGCAGGCCGAGCTCTTCATTGAAGAGCGCCTTGAGCGTGAGTTCCTCGCGGCGGGCGCTGACCTGCCCGGCCCAGTTCTTGGCGTCGCCGTATTCCGCGCGGCTGTCGCTGATGCCGTCGCCTTCGGTGACCAGCAGGTCGACATTGAGCGCCACGCCGACGTGTCCGGCGAAGGCCATCTCGCAAGCGGCGGCGAACAAGCCACCGTCGCTGCGGTCGTGCATCGCGAGGATCTTGCCTTCGGCGCGCAGTACGTTGACCGCGGCGACGAGCTTGACGAGGTCTTGCGGATCGTCCAGGTCGGGCACCGTATCGCCGCTTTGCGCCAGCGTCTGCGCCAGGATGCTGCCGGCCATGCGGTGCTTGCCATGGCCGAGGTCGATGAGCACCAGCGTCGTGTCGGCCTCGCCGGCATCGAGTTGCGGCGTGAGCGTGCCGCGCACGTCCGCCAGCGTGGCAAAGGCGCTCACGATCAGGCTCACGGGTGACGTGACCTTCTTCTGCTCGCCGCCGTCCTGCCATTGGGTGCGCATCGACAGCGAATCCTTGCCGACCGGGATCGAGATACCGAGCGCCGGGCACAGCTCCAGTCCCACCGCCTTGACGGTCTCGTACAGCGCCGCATCCTCGCCCGGCTCGCCGCAGGCGGCCATCCAGTTGGCCGACAGCTTGACGCGCGACAGGTCGATGGGGGCTGCCAGCAGATTGGTGATCGCCTCGCCCACCGCCATGCGGCCCGAAGCCGGCGCGTCGATGGACGCTAGCGGAGTGCGCTCGCCCATGCTCATCGCCTCGCCCGCGAAGCCTCTGTAGTCGGCCAGCGTCACGGCGCAATCGGCCACCGGCACCTGCCAGGGTCCGACCATCTGGTCGCGATGGCTGAGGCCGCCCACGGTGCGGTCACCGATCGTGATGAGGAAGCGCTTCGATGCGACGGTCGGATGCGACAGCACGTCGATCGCGGCCTTCTGAAGGTCCACGCCGGTGAGGTCCAGCGGCCTGAAGCGACGCTCGACGGTCTTCACGTCGCGCAGCATCTTGGGCGGCTTGCCCAGCAGCACGTCCATCGGCATGTCGACCGGTTGTGCCTCGGCACCTTCGTCGGCGACGAGCAACTGGCGAGCGTCGGTCGCGACGCCAACCACGGCGAACGGGCAGCGCTCGCGTTCGCAGAAGGCGCGGAACTGTTCGAGCGATTCCGGGGCGATGGCGAGGACGTAGCGTTCCTGGCTTTCGTTGCACCAGATTTCCTTCGGCGCCATGCCCGATTCCTCGAGCGGAACGGCGCGCAGATCGAAGCGCGCGCCTCGACCCGCGTCGTTCGTGAGTTCCGGGAAGGCATTGCTCAGGCCGCCGGCACCGACGTCGTGAATCGCGAGGATGGGGTTGGCGTCGCCCTGCTGCCAGCAATGGTTGATCACCTCTTGCGCGCGACGCTCGATCTCGGGATTGCCGCGCTGCACGGAGTCGAAGTCGAGCTCTGCCGCATTGGCGCCGGTCGCCATCGAACTGGCGGCGCTGCCGCCCATGCCGATGCGCATGCCGGGTCCGCCAAGCTGGATCAGCAATGCGCCGGCCGGGAACTGGATCTTCTTCGTCTGCCCGGCGTCGATGCTGCCGAGGCCGCCCGCGATCATGATGGGCTTGTGGTAGCCGCGCTGCACGGTGTCGCCGTCGCTGCCGATGGCCTGCTCGTACTCGCGGAAGTAGCCCAGCAGGTTGGGCCGGCCGAACTCGTTGTTGAAGGCGGCGCCGCCCAGCGGGCCCTCGGTCATGATCTGCAGCGGGCTCGCGATGTGGCCCGGCTTGCCGTAGCTGCCCTCTTCCGGCCAGAGCTTCGAGACCGTGAAGCCGGTCAGGCCGGCCTTGGGTTTGGAGCCGCGCCCGGTGGCGCCTTCGTCGCGGATCTCGCCGCCCGCGCCGGTCGATGCCCCCGGGAAGGGCGAGATCGCGGTCGGATGGTTGTGCGTCTCGACCTTCATCAGCACATGGCTCAGGGCATCCTGCTTCCGGTAGCTGCCCGATTCCGACGCGGCGACGAAGCGCTCCACCTGCGTGCCTTCCATCACCGACGCGTTGTCGGCATAGGCGATGACCGTGTGCTGCGGGTTCTGGCGCTCGGTGTGGCGGATCATCGAGAAGAGGCTCTGCGGCTGCGCCTCGCCGTCGATGATGAAGTCGGCGTTGAAGATCTTGTGGCGGCAGTGTTCGCTGTTGGCCTGCGCGAACATCATCAGCTCGACATCGCTGGGGTTTCGGCCGAGGCGGGTGAAGGCTTCGACCAGGTAGTCGATCTCGTCTTCCGCCAGCGCGAGGCCGAAGCTCTTGTTGGCCTCGACCAGGGCCGCGCGGCCGCCGTCCCGCACGTCGACCTGCGCCATCGGCTGGGGCGGCAGCTCGGCGAAGAGATTGGCCGCCTGGTCAAGCTGGGCGAGGACCGATTCGGTCATGCGGTCATGCAGCAGGTCGGCGATGGCGGCGAGCTTGTCGCCCTCCAGCGTGGCGGCCTTGCCCAGGGCCTTGCCGAGCAGCGGCGCCTTCAGCGTCAGGTGGTATTCGGTGACGCGCTCCACGCGGCGCAGGGCGAGCCCGCAGTTGTGGGCGATGTCGGTCGCCTTGGAGGCCCATGGCGACACCGTGCCCAGCCGGGGCGTGACGACGATCGTCGGCCCCGCCTTGCCCGGTGCGACGAAAGGCTCGCCGTAGCCCAGCAACGCGGCGAAGCGCTCGCGCCCTACGGCGTCCAGCGGCGATTCGGTGACGACCAGGTGCATGAAGCGGGCGCCCAAGCCCTCGATGCGCGGATCGACCGCCTGGAGGCGGGGCAGGATCTGCCGGGCCCGGAATTCGCTGAGTGCGCTGCCGCCCTCGAAGAAAGTCACCACGGGTGCGGGATGGGAAGACGGGTTCACGGGCAACGTCACAGTCGGATCGGCCGGTCGGCCGCGTTGAGAATGAAGAGAAAGAGGCGGCAGCCGCTGACTGGGGCCATCCGCGCCAACCCTGAATTTTAGCGGTCCGGATGGGATAATTCCGGCCATGAGCATTACCTACAAAGACGCCGAGGGCGTGGCCGGCATGCGCGTGGCATGCCGCCTCGCTTCCGAAGTGCTGGACTACATCACGCCCCACATCAAGCCCGGCGTGACCACGAACGAAATCGACAAGCTCGCCCACGACTACATCACGCAGGTGCAGGGCGCGATCCCGGCCCCGCTGAACTACATGGGGGCCAGCACCGTGCCCTACCCCAAGTCGATCTGCACCTCGGTCAACCACGTCGTCTGCCATGGCATCCCGAACGACAAGCTGCTCAAGAAGGGCGATATCGTCAATTGCGACATCACCGTCATCAAGGACGGCTGGCACGGCGACACCAGCCGCATGTTCGTCGTCGGCGACGCTTCCATCGCGGCCAAGCGGCTGTGCACCTTCACCTATGACGCCATGTGGCACGGCATCGTCAAGGTCAAGCCGGGCGCCCGGCTTGGCGACATCGGCTTCGCGATCCAGCGCTTTGCAGAGAGCAACGGCTTCTCGGTCGTGCGCGAGTTCTGCGGCCACGGCATCGGCCGCGGCTTCCACGAGGAGCCACAGGTGCTGCACTACGGCAAGCCCGGCACGCTCGAGGAGCTCAAGCCCGGCATGACCTTCACCATCGAGCCGATGATCAACGCCGGCAAGCGCGACATCAAGGAAGACGCCAAGGGCGGCCAGTACGACGGTTGGACCATCGTGACGCGCGACCACTCGCTGTCGGCGCAGTGGGAGCACACGGTGCTGGTCACCGAGACCGGCTACGAGGTGCTCACGCTGTCGGCCGGCAGCCCGCCGCCGCCCGCGTTCGTCAGCGCCGCGGCTTGACCCGGCGCCGGCTTCCGAGGGCGCTCGAGGTGGACATCCCATCATTGCGTGACGCCTACCGTACGCACAAGCTGGCGCTGTTCGACCAGCTTCGCAGCGCCCGCGCGCCCACCCGCAGCGTCCACACCGTGCTGCGCCAGCTCGCGGCGCTGTCCGACGAAACGCTGAGCGCGCTCTGGTCGGACGCCGGCTTCGGCAACCAGCTCGCGCTGGTCGCGGTCGGCGGCTTCGGGCGGGGCGAACTCTTTCCGTATTCGGACGTCGACGTGCTGCTGTTGTTGCCCGAAGGGCATGGAGCGGACATCGAACCCGGCCGCCTCGAAGCCTTCATCGGCCATTGCTGGGACGCCGGCCTGGAGATCGGCTCCAGCGTACGCACGGTCGCGGAATGCCTGGCCGAGGCCGCCAAGGACGTGACGGTCCAGACCTCGCTGCTCGAATCGCGCCTGATCGTCGGCGACAAGAAGCTCTACACCACCTTCCGCAAGAGCTTCCTCGCGGCCATCGACCCGCAGGCTTTCTTCGCCGCCAAGTCGCAGGAGATGCGGCACCGGCACCAGAAGTTCGAGAACACGCCCTACGCGCTCGAACCCAATTGCAAGGAATCGCCCGGCGGCCTGCGCGACCTCCAGACCATCCTCTGGATGACGAAGGCCGCAGGCTTCGGCAAGCGCTGGGACGATCTCGCGAAGAACGGCCTCGCCACCACCTTCGAGATCCAGCAGATCAAGCGCAACGAGGCACTGCTGAGCCTGATCCGTGCACGCCTGCACGTCACCGCCAACCGGCGCGAGGACCGGCTGGTGTTCGACCTGCAGACTGCCGTGGCCGCCACCTTCGGCTACGTCGGCGAATCGCAGCGCAAGGCGAGCGAGGCGCTCATGCGTCGCTACTACTGGGCCGCGAAGGCCGTCACGCAGCTCAACCAGATCCTGCTGCTCAACATCGCCGACCGCCTGCAGCCGCAGGCCGAGGAGCCGACGCCCATCAACGAGCGCTTCTACGAGAAGGGCGGGCTCATCGAGGTCGCGAGCGACGACCTCTACATCAGGAATCCGCACGCGATCCTCGAGACCTTCCTGCTCTACCAGAAGACCATCGGCGTCAACGGCCTGTCGGCCCGGACGCTGCGCGCGCTCTACAACGCGCGCCACGTGATGGACAGTAAGTTCCGCAACGACCGCACGAACCACATGACCTTCATGCGGATGCTGACGGAACCGCGCGGCATCACGCACGCGCTGCGGCTGATGAACCAGACCTCGGTGCTCGGGCGCTACCTGCGCGTCTTCCGCAGCATCGTGGGGCAGATGCAGCACGACCTGTTCCACGTCTACACGGTCGACCAGCACATCCTCATGGTGGTCCGCAATGTCCGGCGCTTCTTCATCGCCGAGCATGCGCACGAGTACCCCTTCTGCTCGCAACTCGCGGCCGGCTGGGACAAGCCTTGGATCCTGTACATCGCCGCGCTGTTCCACGACATCGCCAAGGGCCGCGGCGGCGACCATTCGACCCTGGGCGCGCGCGACGTCCGCCGCTTCTGCCGGCAGCACGAGATCTCGCGCGAAGACACGAAGCTGATCGAGTTCCTCGTCTCCGAGCACCTGGTGATGAGCCAGGTCGCGCAGAAGCAGGACCTGGGCGATCCCGAGGTGATCGGCGCCTTCGCCGGGCGCGTCGGCAACGAGCGCTACCTGACTGCCCTCTACCTGCTCACCATCGCCGACATCCGGGGCACCTCGCCGCGCGTGTGGAACGCGTGGAAAGGCAAGCTGCTCGAAGACCTCTACCGCTACACCCTGCGCGCCTTCGGCGGCCGCATGCCCGATCCGGGCGCGGAGATCGAGGCGCGCAAGCGCGAGGCCCTGGTGCAACTCGCGCTCCACGCCGAGCCGCTGGATTCGCACAGGGCACTCTGGGACACCCTCGATGTCGGCTACTTCATGCGCCACGACGCATCAGAGATCGCATGGCATGCCAGGCAGCTGTCGCGTCACGTGCCCCATCCCGGCGTGCCGATCGACCCGCACACGCCGCCCCTTGTCCGGGCCCGGCTGTCGCCGGTCGGAGAAGGCTTGCAGGTCGCGGTCTACACGCCGGACCAGCCCGACCTGTTCGCGCGCATCTGCGGCTACTTCGACCAGTCGTCCTTCAGCATCCTCGACGCCAAGGTGCATACCGCGACCAACGGCTTCGCGCTCGACACCTTCCAGGTGGTCACCACCTTCATCCCTGAGCACTACCGCGACCTGATCAACATGGTGGAGACCGGACTGGCCAAGACGCTGAGCGAGGCCGGCCCGCTGCCTGCGCCGAGCAAAGGGCGCGTTTCTCGCCGGGTGCGCAGCTTCCCTATCAAGCCGCGCATCAGCCTGCTGCCGGACGAGAAAGCCCAGCGCTGGCTGCTGAACATCTCCGCGAGCGATCGCGCGGGCTTGTTGTATTCGGTGGCGCGCGTGCTGGCGCGGCACCACCTCAACCTGCAACTCGCCAAGGTGACAACCCTTGGCGAACGTGTCGAGGACACCTTCCTGATCAGCGGGCCGGAACTGCAGGGCCAGCGGGCGCAACTCGCGATCGAGACGGAACTGCTCGAAGCGCTGGCTGCCTGAGGAGCTTGCCTTGGATGCCACGCCGCTGCGCCTGAAATCGCGGCTTTGCTTCAGCGGATTTCAACCTTGAACCTCCTGCTCGAACGGTTTGCAGGGAGGCCCTGGGATCGACACGGAGTCGCCGCATGACCAGACACGCCCTCCATCAAGCGACCGTCGCCAAGTACCACCTGATCAGGGAGACCTATGGTCTAGGCGATGTAGGAAGCTCCGTTCTTCAAGGTGTGCGCATGGTGTTCTTTCGCGGCAGAACGGTGGACCCGAAAGACCTTACCCCGAAGGCCAACCATTTCTCGTACCCGCCGGCCGAATACTGCCTGACATACGGCCGCGCCAATATTCCCGGCTTTCCGGTCTTCTATGCGGGTGAGTCCCCGGCCGTGGTGCTTGACGAGCTGCACATAAAAATCGGCGATTGGTTGCACCTCGCGGTCTTCAAGATGCCGATTCCGGCTGACATCGAACTCATGCTCTTGATCCACGATCAGTTTTGCGCCCCCAGTCGATGGGCGGATCTTCGCAACGAGTTGCGTGAGCATGTTCGCAATTCAGATGCACTGGCAGGAAGGCCAGACGAGACCTGGGACAGAATGCAGCAGACCCCGATGCAGTTTCGCAGAGAGGATTACAGCGATACCGCTGCGATAAGTCACTTCTGGCTTCATGAGAAGAATATCGACGCTGTCGTCTATCCCAGCATTCGAAACGATGAGTATTGCAACTTCGCGTTGTCCCCCGATTTTGTTGACCACCACGTTCAGTTGCACTGCGTGCACGCTTGCCGTTGGACCGGCAAGTATCTCGAGTTGCGGTATGTCGGCAGGACCGAAGACGGCAGGAGTCTCAATTGGGCGGAATGGACCCAGGACGACTGGAACGAGTTCAACACGGGCTACAAGGACCTTCGGCGGCTGGCACCATCATCCCCGGAGTAGTCGACGAAAATCTAGTCGCGCCCGGCTGCCAGCCGCCGCTCCAGCCACACGCTGTAGCGCGACAGCCCGAAGCACAACACCCAGTACACCAGCGCGATGAAGAGATACCCCTCGAGGTAGAACGGCCGCCAGGTCGGATCGCCGCCGAGGGCGAGGCCTAGCGCGCCCGTCAGCTCGAACAGGCCCACCACGGTGACGAGCGAGGTGTCCTTCAGCGTGCCGACCACGTTGTTGGTCAGCGCCGGCACGACGAGTCGCAGGGCCTGCGGCAGGATGATGTCGCGCTGCACCGGCCAGCGGCCGAATCCGAGCGCCATGGCGACCTCCGTCTGTCCTCGCGGCACTGCCTGAAGGCCGCCGCGGATGATCTCGGACAGGTAGGCTGCGACGAACAGCGACAAACCTGCGAGCACGCGCAGCAGCACGTCGGGCTGCCAGCCCGCGGGCCACAGCAGCGGCAGCAGGAACGAGGCCATGAACAGCACCGAGATCAGCGGCACGCCGCGCACGAGTTCGATGTAGGTCGCGCACAGCGTGCGAACGACCGGCCATTGCGAACGCCTCCCCAGCGCGAGCAACAGCGCCAAAGGGAAGGCAAGCGCCAGCCCCACGACCGCCAGCCCGATGGTCAACGGCAGTCCGCCCCAGCGATTCGTCGGGACGAACTCGAGGCCCACGAAACCGCCACGCATCAGCACGGCGAAGAACCCGAGCGCCACGACCCACAGCGGCAACAGCCACCAGCGCCAGGTACGCGGCCAAGCGCTGAGCATGGTGGTCAGTGACAGCACTGTGACGGCGATCGCGGGCCGCCATTGGTCCTCATACGGATAGCGCCCGAACAGGATCGGACGCCACTTCTCGGCAATCACGCCCCAGCAGGCGCCGTGTTGAACCGCCCGGCAGGCGTCGGCATCGGGGCGGAATACCGCATGCAGTACCGCCCAATCCACGGCGTGAACGCCGGCCCAGGCGAACAGGAGGACCAGCGCCACTGTCGATGCGATGCGCAGCGGCGATCCCCACAATTCCTGCCGCCACGCGATGGCCGGACGCGTCGCGCCGATCATCGCCACCCCCTCAGCGCGACCCGTGCGTTGTAGCGGTTCATGCCGCCGGAGATGAGGAGCGACAGCGCGAGGTACACCACCATGATCACGGCGATGCATTCGAAGGCGCGGCCGGTGGAGTTGAGCGAGGTATTGGCGATCGACACCAGTTCCGGGTAGCCGACTGCCACGGCCAACGACGAGTTCTTGGTCAGGCTCAGCAACTGGTTGGTGAGCGCGGGCACGATCACGCGCAAGGCTTGCGGCATCACCACCAGGCGCAGCTGCTGCCACGGCGACAGCCCCAATGCCTGCGCCGCGAGTTTCTGGCCCTGCGATACGGAGGTGATGCCGGCCCGGACGATCTCCGCGACGAATGAAGCCGTGTAGAGCCCCAGCGCAATCACGATCGCGAGGTATTCGGGACTCAACGCCGCGCCGCCGCTCACGTTGAAGCTGCCACGCTCCGGCCACTCGAAGTGGCTGGGCCACAGGGCACCCTCCTCCCTCACGGGCCAGGGCATCGACAGCCCGTCCTTGCTGAGCCAGAAGCCGGGCAGCAGTTCGAGCGGTTCGGTCGAATCGGGCAACAGTTGGGTGAGCGCGAAGTACAGCATCAGCAACTGCACCAGCAGCGGCACGTTGCGTATCGTCTCGACATAGGCGCCGCACAGGCCGCGCACCAGCACGTGTGGTGCGAGCCGGCCGATGCCGATCAGCGTGCCCAGCAGGACCGCCACCACGGCGGCGGGAATGGCCGCGCGAATGGTGTTGATGAGACCCGCCAGAAAGGCACGCCAGAACGGCTGGCCCGCGTGGAAGTCGAGCCAGCCCTCGGAGATCTCGAAGCCGGCCGGCTGCAGGAGGAAGTCGAAGCCGGAACGAACACCGCGGGCGCGCAAGACTTCCAGCGCATGGTGCACGAGCCAGAAAGCGCCCCCGGCCACTGCGGCAATCAACAACGCCTGAGCCGCCCACGCCAGCCAGACGGCGCGTCGCCCATCCGGCGCCGGACGGCCCGGCGCCGCGCTCATCGAACCGGCAATCCGTACATCAGCCCGCCCTTGTTCCACAGGTTGTTCGATCCGCGCGGCAGCTTCAGCACCGACTTCGGACCGACGTTGCGCTCGAAGACCTCGCCGTAGTTGCCCACCGCCTTGATGGCGCGATAGGACCAGTCCTTGTCGAGCCCCAGCAGCTTGCCGAGGTCGTCGCCGGTGCCGATCAGGCGCTGTTGTGCCGGATCCTTGCTGCTGGTCTTGAGCTCGTCGATGTTGGCCTGCGTGATGCCGAACTCCTCGGCCTCGATGAGCGCATTCGGCACCCACTTGGCGATGGCGAACCATTCGTCGTCGCCGCGTCGCACCAGCGGCGCGAGGGGCTCCTTGGAGATCAACTCAGGCAGGATGACGTAGTCGTCGGGATTGGGCGCTTCCTTGTTGCGCAGGCCCGCGAGTGCGGACGTGTCCGTCGTGAAGGCCTGGCAACGGCCGGCGAAGAAGGCCTTGAACGAGGCCTCGAAGCTCTCGAACACGACGGTCTTGACCGGGATGTTCTGCGCCTTGAAGTAGTCGGCGACATTCTTCTCGTTGGTCGTGCCCGACTGCGTGCAGATGGTGGCGTTCTTGAGTTGCTTGGCGCTCGTCACCTTGATCTTCTTAGGCACCAGGAAGCCCTGGCCGTCGTAGTAGGTGATGGTCGTGAAGTTGAAGCCGAGCGATGCGTCGCGCGTCAGGGTCCAGGTGGTGTTGCGCGCGAGGATGTCGATCTCACCGGCCTGCAGGGCCGAGAAGCGCTGCTGTGAGTTGAGCGGGACGAACTCCACCTTCGTGCCGTCGCCCAGCACCGCCGCGGCGATGGCGCGGCAGGTGTCGACGTCCAGTCCGGACCAGTTGCCCTGCGTGTCGGGCGCCGAGAAGCCGGCCACGCCATTGGTCACGCCGCACTTGACGGTGCCGCGCTGCTTGACGGCGTCGAGTGTCTTGCCGGCGAAGGCGGGCGCGGCGACGAAGGCCAGGGTGGCGGCGACGGCGGCGAGCGCCGGGCGGATGCGTTGATTCATTCGGGGATCCTCTCTCTCGTATGGAAGCAGCGGGCAGTTTACGGGCCGGCGCCGGAGTCTGCCAAGGAACCACCGGTTGGAAGCGCATTCTCAAAGAGGTCGCTCTTATAGACCACAATCGCGCCTGTTTTTTCAACTGAAAGGCTTTTTCAAATGATCCGTTCCGACGACACCGGCAAACTCGTCCTGCGCCTCGCGCTCGGCATCCTCATCCTGCTCCACGGCATCAGCAAGCTCAGCACGGGCGTCGGCGGGATCGAGGGGATGATCACCGCCCATGGTCTGCCGGGCGCCCTGGCCTACCTCGTCTATATCGGCGAGATCGTGGCGCCGGTACTGATGATCGTCGGCATCTACACGCGGCCGGCGGCGTGGATCACGGTCATCAACATGCTGGTCGCGATCTGGCTCGTGCACCTCAAGGACATCGGCAACCTGGGCAAGAGCGGTGGTTGGGCACTGGAACTTCAGGGCCTGTTCCTGTTTTCCGCACTGGCCGTCGCGCTCCTGGGCGCCGGACGCTTCAGCGTCGCCGGCACGGGCGGAAGGTATAACTAACCCCCAGGCTCGCGCACTTCGTGTCGCTCTCCACCCCCTTGCAGGGGGCAATCCCCGCGGCCCGGCGAAGCCGGTTCCGCGGGATTCTTGGTTCCACCCCCAGGCTCGCGCACTTCGTGTCGCTCTCCACCCCCTTGCAGGGGGCAATCCCTGCGGCCCGGCGAAGCCGGTTCCGCGGGATTTCTGGGCTTGGCTGTTTCGGACGAACTCAGTCGTCCTCGGCGGCATCTAGGCCTGGGAACAGGATTTCGGTGTAGCCGAAGCGCGAGAAGTCGCGCACGCGCATCGGGTATAGCTTGCCCAGCAGGTGGTCCACCTCGTGTTGGACCACGCGGGCGTGAAAGCCGCTTACGGTGCGATCGATGGGGTCGCCATACGGGTCGAAGCCCGTGTACCGGATGTTGGCGAAGCGCGGCACCACGCCGCGCAGGCCCGGCACCGAGAGGCATCCCTCCCAGCCCTCCTCTTCCTCGGTGCCGATCGGTGTGATGACCGGGTTGACCAGCACGGTTCGCGGCACGATCGGCGCGTCCGGGTAGCGTGGATTGACCGCGTCGGTGCCGAAGATCACGACCTGCTGGTCGACGCCGAGCTGCGGTGCGGCCAGTCCGGCACCGTTGACGGCGTGCATGGTCTCGAACATGTCGTGCACCAGCAGGTGCAGTTCGTCGGTATCGAAGGCGGCGACCGGCTGCGCAATGCGCAGCAGGCGAGGGTCGCCCATCTTGAGGATTTCGCGGATGGCCATCGCGGGATTATCGCGGCGGAGCGTGGGACGAGGCCGCGCGGTGCCACTATCGCCTGCCGCCGCGCCCGCCTCCGTAGTAGCCCCCGCCGCGGGCATAGACACCGCCACCGCCGTAGTAACCGGGCCGGCCGTAGTAGCCGCCACGCCCGTAATAGCCGCCGTAGTAGCCGGAGCGCCCGTAGTACCCACCCCAGTAGGCGGGACGTCCCCAATAGCCGCCGCCCCAACCCCAGTAATTGCCCCAGCAGCAGCCTCCGCCGACGTAGAGCGATGGCGATACGACCACCGGCCCCGGGTCGACGTAGTACGGATAGCCGCTGCTGGTGTAGTAAGGGCCCGGCGCCACGCAGCCGCCGAGAAAAGCGGTGGCGCCGATGGCGATGCCGGCTGACAGAGAGCGAATCCGGTTCATTCGAGCCTCCTGGGTCTTCCTGCTGCTCAACGGGCCGCGAGCGGCGCTGTTGACAGGGCAATTCCCGAAGGCTCTACGGTAGACCTTTTTCGAGAATCCCGAGCATCTGCGCTTCGTCGATCACCGTCACGCCCAGGTCGCGCGCCTTGTCGAGCTTGCTGCCGGCTTCGGCACCGGCCACGACGTAGTCGGTTTTCTTGCTCACGGAGCCGGCTACCTTGGCGCCGGCTGCTTCAAGCTTGTCCTTGGCCTCGTCGCGGCCCAGTGTAGGAAGCGTCCCGGTGATGACGAAGGTCTTTCCCGCCAGCGGCTTCGGCGCCCGTGCGGCGGGCTCGCCCTCTTCCCAGTGCACGCCGCAAGCGCGGAGCTGCTCGACAACCTCACGGTTGTGCGGCTGGTCGAAGAAGGTGCGCAGGCTGGTTGCGACCACCGGACCTACGTCGTTCACTTCGAGCAACTGCTCCTCGGTCGCATCCATGATCGCGTCGAGCTTGCCGAAGTGCTTGGCCAGATCCTTCGCGGTGCTCTCGCCGATGTGCCGGATGCCCAGGCCGAACAGGAAGCGCGGCAGCGTGGTTCTCTTCGAAGCCTCCAGGGCATCGACGATGTTCTTCGCCGACTTGTCCGCCATGCGGTCCAGACCGGCCAGCGTACTGAAGCCGAGCTTGTAAAGATCGGGCAGGGTGCGGATCAGGTTGGCGTCGACCAGCTGCTCGACCAGCTTGTCGCCCAGGCCCTCGATGTCGAGCGCGCGCCGTGCCGCAAAGTGGAGGATCGCCTCCTTGCGTTGTGCGCCGCAGAACAGGCCGCCGGTGCAGCGGTAATCGACCTCGCCCTCTTCGCGCAAGGCGTCCGAGCCGCAGACCGGGCACTTGCGCGGCATGGTGAACACGGGGCCGCGTTGATCGTCGGGTCGCGCAGCGCTCTCCGGCAGCACACCCACCACCTCGGGAATGACGTCGCCCGCGCGTCGCACGATGACGGTGTCGCCCACGCGCACGTCCTTGCGACGCGCCTCGTCCTCGTTGTGCAGCGTGGCGTTGGTCACGGTGACGCCACCGACGAACACCGGCGCCAGCTTGGCCACCGGGGTGAGCTTGCCGGTACGCCCGACCTGCACCTCGATCGCCAGCACCTCGGTCAGTTGTTCCTGTGCCGGGTACTTGTGTGCGACGGCCCAGCGGGGTTCGCGCGAGACGAAGCCGAGCTGGCGCTGCAACTCGACACTGTCGACCTTGTAGACGACGCCGTCGATGTCGTAGGGCAGCGCGTCGCGCTGGCGTCCCATCGTCTCGTGGAAGGCGATCAGTTCGATCGCGCCGCGCGCCCGGGTGGTCTGCGTCGCGACCGGAAAACCCCAGGCATGGAACCTCTGGAGCCAGTCGAACTGGGTCGGGCAATCCGGTCCTCCCTGGTCGGGGGGCGTGACTTCGCCGAGGCCGTAGGCAAAGAAGCTCAATGGCCGCGCAGCGGCGATCGCAGGGTCCAGCTGACGGACCGCGCCGGCCGCGGCGTTGCGCGGGTTGACGAAGACCTTCTCGTTCTTCTGGCCTGCCGCGATCTTCTCGCGCTGGCGTTCGTTGAGCGCATCGAAATCGTCGCGCCGCATGTAGACCTCGCCGCGCACTTCCACCACCGGCGGAATCTCCGAAGGCTTGCCCTGGAGCCGCAATGGGATCTGCTGGACAGTGCGGATGTTCTGCGTGACTTCCTCACCGATCTCGCCGTCCCCGCGGGTCGCGGCCTGCACCAGCACGCCGTTCTCGTAGCGAAGATTCAGCGCCAGACCGTCGAACTTCAGTTCGCAGACGTACTCGACCTGCGGCGCGTCCTCGGCCAGGCCGAGTTCCTTGCGCACGCGCGCATCGAAGGCGCTGGCGCCGCCGGGCGTGATGTCGGTCTCGGTGCGGATCGACAGCATCGGCACCTTGTGGCGCACCTTCGTGAATCCGTCGAGCGGCTTGCCACCCACCCGCTGTGTCGGCGAATCGGCCGTGCGCAGATCCGGGAATTCGGCCTCGATCGCCTGAAGGCGCTGGAAGAGCTTGTCGTACGCCGCGTCCGGCAACTCGGGCGCGTCGAGCACGTAGTAGAGATGCGCGTGGCGATGCAGCTGCTCGCTCAATGCGGCGGCCTCGCGCGCTGCGTCTGCATGCTTCGTCATCATGAAAGCCCTTAGCTGAATAGTCGACGTGCGAGCGGTGAACCAGCGGAAAGATCGCGCGTATCGAGCGTGTCATACAGCTGCTCCAGGTCGCCCCCGATCACGTCCATCGTCTCGTCGCGCAGGGGCTGGCCGTCGCTGTCGGTGACGATGCCATCCATCTCGCGCGCCAGCGTGGCCGCGGCTTCGCGCATGCGCTCGAAGGGCCGCTCGCCGCGATCGACCTGCGGCACGTCGAGGCTCAGCGTCAGTTCGCGGATCGCCGATTGCGCGGGATCGTCGGCCAACGCGGCCTGGGTATCGAAAGACAAACCGAGGATCGGCGGCAGCCCCACTTCACCCGCGGGCAGCACCATGCGACCCGGGATGATCCCGGCCACGAAGCCCAGACGCGCGGCATTCTGCTGCACATAGCCGGGACTCCAGGCGGCATGCCGCGCGCGCAGCACGAAGCTCAGTTGCGCATCGTGCGTGCTCGCGAACTGGTCGAGCTCTCGTGCCCGCCCCACTTCGTCGAGCATTTCGGGAAACTCCGGCGCACCGTTGACCGCGTCGGCAAAGGCCTGTGCCTTGACGACGAACTCGGAATATTCGATCTCGTTGAGCGCGCCCGTGCGGTTCGCCATCTGCACGCCGACCTGGAACGCGCCGTAGCGCTGGCCGGGCACCGCCGGTTCCCATTCACCCGTGTGTTCGTTGAGCCCTTCGACCGCGACCGGCTTGCTGCCCGCCCGGCGCGTGGCCGGCATGGCGGCGATAGCGGCATCGCCCGAGGCGAGGCCATCGAGCGAGACCGGCGCGATCACGTCGATCAGCGGATCGAGGCCGCCGCGGCGGTCGGCCGAGGGCATCGCCAGCGCGGCGGGTGCCGGCAGGTCCGGGTCGAACAGCGGCTCGTGCCGCTCGTTGCCGGGCACCTGGTGCGGATCGACGTGGAACACGGGCTCCTGGTCGTCCTGCCGGGGCGGCTCCGATTCGGGCGGTTCGCTGTCCTTGGCATCGGGTTGCCGTGGCGCGTTGCGATGGGAGGTCCAGGCGTTGTAGCCGACCACGGTGGCAAGGACGAGTCCGCCAAGGATGGCGAGGGCGACGGTGAGACTGCTCATGAACCGCGCTTGCTCAGGCCGCTTCGACCATCGACTTGGCCTCTTCCATGTCCACGGCCACGATGCGCGACACGCCCTGCTCCTGCATGGTCACGCCGATGAGCTGTTCGGCCATCTCCATCGCGATCTTGTTGTGGCTGATGAAGAGGAACTGGGTTTCGCGGCTCATGGCGGTCACGAGTTTGGCATAGCGCTCGGTGTTGGCGTCATCGAGCGGCGCATCCACTTCGTCCAGCAGGCAGAACGGCGCGGGGTTGAGCTGGAAGATCGCGAACACGAGCGCGATGGCCGTCAGCGCCTTCTCGCCGCCCGACAGCAGGTGGATGGTCTGGTTCTTCTTGCCAGGGGGCTGCGCCATCACCTGCACGCCGGAGTCGAGGATCTCGTCGCCGGTCATCATGAGGCGGGCATTGCCGCCACCGAAAAGCTCCGGGAACATGCGGCTGAAGTGCTCGTTGACGACCTTGAAGGTGCCGCCGAGCAGGTCGCGCGTCTCCGCATCGATCTTGCGGATCGCGTCTTCCAGCGTGCCTATCGCTTCGTTCAGGTCGGCGGACTGCGCATCGAGGAAGGTCTTGCGCTCGCGCGCCACGTTCAGTTCATCCAGCGCGGCGAGATTGACGGCGCCGAGCGATGCCACTTCGCGGTTCAGGCGATCGATTTCGCCTTGCAGGCCAGTGAGACGCACCTTGTCGGTCTCGATCGACAGCGCGATCGCTTCGAGATCGGCCTGGGCATCGGTCAGCAGTTGCTGGTATTGCTCGAAGCCCAGGCGTGCGGCCTGCTCCTTGAGCTGGAAGTCGGTGATGCGCTGTCGCAGCGGATCGAGTTCGCGTTCGAGCTGCAGACGGCGTTCGTCGCTGGCGCGCAGCTTGAGCGTGAGGTCGTCGTACTGGCTGCGCGAGGCGCCGAGCGCGGATTCGCGTTCGAGCTTGAGCGACAGCGCATCCTGCAGGCCGGCCTGCGCCGCCGCGTCGGACAGGCGACCCAGTTCGGCGCGGGCGCGTTCGTCTTCCTCGTTCAACGACACGGTCTGCTGCGTGGCCGTTTCGATGGCTCGGCTGAGTTCGCCGCGGCGCGCTTCGAGCGTGCGCTGGGCGAAGGTCGCTTCCTGCGCCTGGCGTTCCAGGCTGCGGTGCTGCTCGCGGCTGGCGGCCAGTGCGCGGCCGGCCTCGATCACGCGCTCATCCAATTGGGCGTGGCGCTCCTGGCTGTCAGCGAGCTGCATGTCCAGCTCTTCGAAGCGCGATTCGGCAGCGACGCGCCGTTCCTGCAACTCTTCGAGCTGGGCGTTCACCTCGCCCAGGTCGTTGGACAGCTGCTCGCTGCGGGCACGCGTCTGCTCGGCCAGTTGCGAGAGGCGCAGGGTTTCGACTTGCAGCTCGTGGGCACGCGATTGCGTGTCGGCAGCTTCGCGGCGCGCCGCGACCAGTCGTTGGGCGGCGTCACCGTAAGCGGCCTCCGCACGGGCGAGCGCTGTGCGCGATTCGTCGGCGATCAGCGTCTGGGCGCGCAACTGGCGCTCCAGGTTCTCCATTTCCTGTTGGCGCGCCAGCAAGCCGGCCTGCTCCGAGTCCTGGGCATAGAAGCTCACGCTGTGCGCCGTGACCGCGTGGCCGCTCTTGACGTAGATCGCCTCGCCCGCTTGCAGCTTGTCGCGCTGGGCCAGGGCGTCTTCGAGCGTTTCCGCGGTGAAGCAGCCATGCAGCCACTCAGTCAGCAGGGCCTGCTGGCCGGCGTCGCTCAGCCGCAGCAGGTCGGACAAGCGTGGGAACGCCGATGCACCTTGCGGCACGCCCGCCACGGGCGGCGTGTAGAAGGCCAGCTTGGCTGGCGGTGCGTCGCCGCCAAAGGCGCGCACCATGTCGAGCCGGCTGACTTCGAGCGCGCCGAGGCGCTCGCGCAGGGCGGATTCGAGGGCGTTTTCCCAGCCCTGCTCGATATGGATACGGCTCCACAGGCCCTGCAGGCTGTCGAGGCCATGCTTGGCGAGCCAGGGCGCGAGCTTGCCGTCGGTCTTGACCTTCTCCTGCAGCGCCTTGAGCGCTTCGAGCCGCGCCGACAGTTCGGCATGGCGGGCGCCTTCGGTGTTGACGGCCTGCTGGCGCGTGCGGCGGTCGTCGTCGAGTTGCGGCACGGCCTCCTGCAGGTCCTGCAAGCGCGCATCGGCTTCGGCGGACGCTTCCTGCGCGGCGGCGAGTTGTTCCTGGAGATCGCGCAGTCGTGCTTCGTCGGGCGCTGCCAGCGCGTTCTGGTCCGTGCGCAAGCGCTCGGCACGCTGGTTGAGCTGGCGGCTTTGCTCTTCGATGTTCCGCTGGTCGGCCGCAAGCACCTGGATCTGCTGCTGTACTTGCGAGACGGTCGCGCGCTGGGCGTTGGCTTCGTCCTGCGCGCGCCGTTGCGCGTCCTCCAGTTCGGGCATGCGCGCGTCATGCTCTTCGAGCTGGGCGGCCAGCAGTTCGGCCTGCTCCTCGGCGTTCACGCCCTGGCCGGCCAGGGTCTCGATCTCGGCTTCGGCATCTTCGCGGCGGGTGCTCCACTGTGCGATCTGTTCGCGCAATTGCACGAGGCGTTGCTCGACACGTTGGCGGCCTTCGACGACGAAGCGGATCTCGCCTTCGAGCCGGCCGACTTCGGCGCTGGCCTCGTACAGCTTGCCTTGTGCCTGGTTGACCTGGTCGCCGGCGGCGTAGTGCGCCTGCCGCACGGTTTCGAGTTCGGCCTCGATGTGGCGCAGGTCGGCCGTGCGCGATTCGAGGTCGTTGATGGCTTTCTCGGCGTCGGCCTTGACGCGGGCCTGGTCGGATTCGCTTTCGGTGCGCTTGAGGAACCACAACTGGTGCTGCTTGCGCGTGGCGTCGGCGGTCAGCGCGTTGTAGCGCGCGGCGACCTCGGCCTGCTTCTCCAGTCTTTCGAGGTTGCTGTTGAGCTCGCGAAGGATGTCTTCGACGCGCGTGAGGTTCTCGCGGGTGTCGCCGAGGCGGTTCTCGGTCTCACGGCGGCGTTCCTTGTATTTGGAGACGCCGGCCGCCTCTTCGAGGAAGAGTCGCAGTTCCTCGGGCTTCGATTCGATGATCCGGCTGATCGTGCCCTGGCCGATGATGGCGTAGGCGCGCGGCCCGAGTCCGGTGCCGAGGAACACGTCCTGCACGTCGCGGCGGCGCACCGGCTGGTTGTTGATGTAGTAGCTGGAATTGCCGTCGCGGGTCAGCACGCGCTTGACCGCGATTTCAGCGAACTGCGACCACTGGCCGCCGGCGCGGTGGTCGGCGTTGTCGAACACCAGTTCGACGCTCGAACGGCTCGCCTGCTTGCGCGTGGTCGTGCCGTTGAAGATGACGTCCTGCATCGACTCGCCGCGCAGTTCGGAGGCGCGCGATTCGCCGAGCACCCAGCGCACGGCGTCCATGATGTTCGATTTGCCGCAACCGTTGGGACCGACCACGCCCACGAGTTGGCCCGGCAGCAGGAAATTGGTGGGTTCGGCGAACGACTTGAAGCCGGAAAGCTTGATGGAATTGAGACGCACGGCGGGTCGGCCTTAAGGCAAGGTGTTGATTTGTAAGGGGATTTCGCTGGCCTGGACCCGGAAGATCGGCCGCCACCTGAGGCGAGGATGATAACGTGCGAGCCATGCACGAGCCCCCCGTTTTCCCCCCTGTACAACGCCGGGCCTGGCTGCTTGCCGCGATCGTCTCGATCGTGGGTCTGGCCGCCTGCACGACCACCACCACCGAGCGCGCCGCGCCGTATGCCAACCAGGAATGGCTCCAGACCGGAACCAACCGCATCGCCAACCTGGCGCTGCGCGACAACCTCCAGTCCGTTCGGCGGGTGCAGGTGTCGCTGTATCGGCGCAATCCCCGGGAATGGCGCAAGTGGGCCACCGGCGCCGACGATGCGATCCAGCGCACCTGGGATTCGATCACGCACGACACCGCCCTGCCCCAACTGCGCGGTGCTACCGGCATCGACGCCATTCGCCTCGCCTTCGACACCGGCCCTCACCCCTACGAGGGCGATCGCGTCGCGGCGCTGGTGGTCGGGTGGGCGTCGCTGCTCAAGCAGGCGAACGGCAACACTTGGGAGCAGACGATGCTCGACGGCGTCAATGCCGAGAACAGCTTCCGCGCCGCGCGCAATGTCGAGATTTCGCTGTGGCTCATCGGCTCGAAGACCGGCCCCGACGGCCAGCCTCTGCTGCTCGCGACCGAGATCAGCGAGCGCGGGCGCAACCTGCTGGTCGATCGCGAACTCTCCAAGGTGGTCGCGCGGCTCGACCTGCTGGCCGCGCAGGCCGACGAGAAGTACCGCCGCGCCGCGCTGGACTTCAGCCAGAACTGGTTCCTGGGTAGTCTCGGGCCCTTTTTCTCGATGGTTCCAAAGAACTGATGCCGGTGGCTGACGCCCGATGACTGACGAACTGAAGCCCTAGAACCACTCCGCGTCGGGATGACGCTTTCGCCATGACGCGACGCTCGTACTGGTTTCGATGTGCTCGGCCAGGCGCTCCCGGTGGGTGCGTGTGAGCGGCAGCGTCTGCAACAGGCCGGGCCAGGTCCGCATCGCCCGGTCGACGCAATCCGAGACGACTTCGGAGAGCTGCTTCTCCGGGATGTCCCAGGCATTGGCGAGCTGGCGCAACGTGCCGGGCGTCAGCAGGCTCCGGTCCTTCTGGCCCGGAAAGAACTGCAGGCCGTGCCCCGATCCCTTGAAGTACACGCCATACGCGACGATGTCGTAGGCCTTCGACAGTTCGGGCCTCGCCTGCCCCGGCGGATAGACGAGGCTGAAATTCTTCAGGTGCGCGTCGTAGTTGCCCAGCAACTCTGACACCTTGATGCGACGCAACAGCTCGGCCACGTCGGCCTCGCCCTTGGCCGAGCGCCGCTTGAGCAGCAGGCCGATCGCGGCGTAGGTACCCGAATACTTGTATTCGGACGGCGTGCCGGTGACCTGCGCGAAGTCTTCCATATGCAGGCGCCGGGTCTCGGTGTCGACGTCGCGGTCGAAGCGGGACACGAGGAGGAAGTTGCGCTCGTCCTTTTGCAAGGCGTAGGGCAACTGGTCCGCAATGGCGGACAGCGGTTGCAGCGAGAACTCGCAGGTGTTCACGCCGGCCGCGGCCGCCAGCTTCAACGAGCTGTACTCGACCTCGGGGAGCCGGTCGTATTCGGAGGTCGGCAGCTTGCCGATGAAGTGCTTCTGGTCCGATTGCTTCGAACGCATCACGTAGCGTCCAGGGCCGCCGTCGACCAGTGCCACCTTGGGCTGGACGCCGGAGATCGAAGTCTGCTGCGGCGTGGGCACCTGCCCCGAACTCATCTCGTAGCTGTCGCGGCTCTGGCCGATCAGCCGGCCCAGGGCGACTTCGTCGAGCATTTCCGCGTCCGCCCAGACGTCGCCGGGGAGATCGGCGCCGCAGGCGGCCAGCAGGCCGAGTTCGTCGTTCACTTCCAGGCCGAGGTCGCCGACGAGCTGCTTGCGCAGTGGTCCTTCGGGAAGCAGGTTCTGGAAAAAGGGCGGCAAGCCGAACTTGCCATCGCCCCGGTTCACGTCCAGGGCCGGGTCCAGCAACTGCGCCACGGTGGCGGCCTCGGCTTCCGCGATCGCCTGCGCCGCGCGTTCGCCGCCGCCCGAGATGGGCGGGGCGACGACATAGAGCTGCGACAGCACCGGCCGTGCCGGATTCTTCGCATAGGCGTCGTCGAAGCGGAAGTAGACGCGCCCGTCGTCGAGGCCGAACAGGGACCCGACATCGGTCCTGCCGCGCCGGATTCTCAACGACCGTACGACGCTCACGGGACCTGCCTGGCCGACGAGCCTCTGCGAGACCTCGGCATGAGGCTGCTCACCTCGTCCTGCAGGCCCGTGGGCTTGGTGTCCAGGTCGCCGCGGGTCAGGTCGGCGACGACCTGCGGCACGAACTGCATCTCCAGCCCGAGGGTCCTGAGCAGCGCGAGCAAGGTGTTGAGCTCGACGTTGCCGCGCCCGGCCTCGAGCGCGCCGAGCGTATTGCGGGAGATGCCGGCCTGCAACGCGAGTTCGGAGGCCGTCATGGCGCGATCCTTGCGCGCCTGACGCAGGAAGTGGCCGATTGCGGCGAGATTGGTCATGCTCATCAAATTGTGCAAAGTACGAGGATGAGAATGATATTGCGCAAAACAGATGATCAAGTCAATCTTTTTTGCTCATCAAGATATGCAATTTTGAGTTTTGAGTATTTTAATGAGCAAACATTGCAACGAAGCGCTCCACGGGGGCACCGCCCCTAGAATGATTCGCAAAAGTCCAAACCCATTTCATCCAGGAACCTCATGAGCTCCATCAACTTCATCGGCGGCGAAAAGGGCGGTGTCGGCAAGTCGGTCACCGCACGGGTCCTGGCGCAGTATTTCATCGATCACAGCCGACCTTTCGTCGGCTTCGACACCGATCGCTCGCACAGCTCCTTCACCCGCTTCTACGAAGGCTTCGCCTCGCCGGTGGTGGTGGACAGCTTCGAAGGTCTCGACACGGTCGTGAACGGCTTCGAGACCAATCCGCAGCAAAGCGTGATCGTCGACCTCGCGGCCCAGACGCTTGCGCCGCTTTCGAGATGGATCAAGGAGTCCGACCTGTTCGACGTGTTCGCCGAGCTCGGCGTGGCAGTCAACTTCTGGCACGTGCTCGACGACGGCAAGGATTCGAGCGATCTGCTCGGCGTGCTCATCGACACCTTCGGCGAAAAGCCCAACTACATCGTGGTGCAGAACTATGGCCGCGGCAACGATTTCGGCCTGCTGCTCGGGTCGCAGTCGCTCAGCAAGGCGGCAGCGAACGGCGCGCGCGTGATCGCCCTGCCCCGCCTGCACGACGCCAGCATGCGCAAGATCGATGCGCGCAATACGAGCTTCTGGAAGGCGGTCAACGACCGCGAAGGGCCGCACGCGCTGGGGTTGCTCGAACGCCAGCGCGTGAAGACCTGGCTGGCAACCGCCTATGCAGCCTTTGACACCCTGCCCTTGTAGCTCGCCCCCAGGCTCGCGCACTTCGTGTCGCTCTCCACCCCCTGCCGGGGGCAACACCTGCAGCCCGGCGGAGCCGGTTCTGCGGTGTTTCTGGAATGGGGGCGCCGGCGTCAGGGGGCGTTGCGGGGGGTGCTGCGGAAGAGCAGGACCAGCAGCAGCAGCGCGAAGACGGTGAAGGCGATGAAGGACCAGTTCGCGATCGACAGGCCGAGGAAGGTCCAGTCGATTTGCGAGCAGTCGCCGGCGCCTCGGAAGATCATCGGCAGCGCCCGCTGCAGCGGGAAGGTCTCGATCATCCCGTAGATGTCGCGGCCGCAGGACACCACTTCCGGCGGATGCCATTGCAGCCAGCTCTGACGCGCGGCGGTGTAGGCACCGCCCACGGCCATGATGAGCCCGAGCAGCGATCCGGTCACTTGCAGCCCCCTCCGGCTGCTGGCGGCAGCAAGGGCCGCGAAGATCGCGACCAGCACCAGCGCATAGCGCTGCACGATGCACATCGGGCACGGCTCGAGGCCGACCACGTGCTGCAGGTACATGCCGAATGCCAGCATCGCCACGCAAGCGGCGACGATCAGCGCGAACGCGCGCCGCGGCGCACCAAAATACCAATCGATCAAGGTGAAACCCATTCCTCAACGAACACCCGGGCCTTGCGCGGTGTGGCGACGACGGTGTCGCCTTCCTTCAGGCCCAGGTCCCGGAACTGTTGCGCAGGGAGTTGCGCTTCGATGATGGTTCCGGAGCCCGGATTATCTGGATTCGATTCGACAGGCTCGAGTTCCAGTCGCGCGATGGGGCCGACGACGATGGCGCGGCTCAAGGTCGCGACGATGCCGGTCGCGCCTGCGGTATAGCGTTCGACGGTCAGATCGTGCGGACGGACATAGGCCAGCGCCTTGCCGTCGCGGAATGCGCGCTCCTGCGTGTCGATGCGGATGCCTTCGACATGCACCTCGCCTTCATGCGCGCGGCCGTGGAACAGGTTCACGTCGCCGAGGAAACCGTAGACGAAGGGGCTCGCGGGGTGGTCCCACACGTCCTGCGGGGAGCCGACCTGTTCGACGCGGCCGCTGTTCATCAGCACCACGCGATCCGCCACTTCGAGCGCTTCTTCCTGGTCGTGGGTGACGAAGATGCTGGTCACGTGCAGTTCGTCGTGCAGGCGGCGCAGCCAGCGGCGCAGTTCCTTGCGCACCTTGGCGTCGAGCGCGCCGAAAGGCTCGTCGAGCAGCAGCACCTTGGGTTCAACCGCCAACGCACGGGCCAGTGCAATGCGCTGCCGCTGGCCGCCGGAAAGCTGCGACGGGTACCGGTCGGCCAGCCAGTCGAGTTGCACCAGCTTGAGAAGGTCATGCACCTTCGCCTTGATCTGCGCTTCACTGGGGCGCGTGCTGCGCGGCTTGACGCGCAGGCCGAAGGCCACGTTCTCGAACACCGTCATATGACGGAACAGTGCGTAGTGCTGGAACACGAAGCCGACCTGGCGTTCGCGCACATGGACGTCGGTGGTGTCTTCGCCCGAGAACAGGATGCTGCCCGCATCGGCCGTCTCCAGGCCCGCGATGATGCGCAGCAACGTGGTCTTGCCGCAGCCCGAGGGACCGAGCAATGCGACCAGTTCGCCCGACGACACGTCGAGGTTCACATCGCGCAGCGCGTGGAAGTCGCCGAACTGCTTGCTGACGTTGCGGATTTCGATACTCATGATTTCTTTCTTTCAGGTCGCAACGGCCTGCGGGCGCTCGGGCGGCAGGTCGGCGAGCGCCTTCATCTCGCGCTCGTGGCGCCATTCGACGAAGGACTTGATGACGAGCGTGACCAGCGCCAGGATCGCCAGCAGCGAAGCCACCGCGAACGCGGCGACGGACTGGTATTCGTTGTAGAGCACTTCCACGTGCAGCGGCATGGTGTTGGTCTGGCCGCGGATGTGGCCGGACACCACCGACACCGCGCCGAACTCGCCCATGGCCCGCGCGTTGCAGAGGATCACGCCGTAGATGAGGCCCCACTTGATGTTGGGCAGCGTCACGCGCCAGAAGGTCTGCCAACCGGTCGCGCCCAGCACGATCGCGGCCTGCTCCTCCTCGGTGCCCTGCGCCTGCATGAGCGGGATCAGTTCGCGCGCGATGAACGGGAAGGTCACGAACACCGTCGCCAGCACGATGCCGGGCACGGCGAAGATGATCTTGATGTCGTGCGCCGCGAGCCACGGGCCGAACCAGCCCTGCGCACCGAACACCAGCACGTAGATCAGGCCCGCCACGACCGGCGATACGGCGAAGGGCAGGTCCACCAGGGTCGTGAGGAAGGCCTTGCCGCGGAATTCGAACTTCGCGATGGCCCACGCGGCCGCGATGCCGAAGACGAGATTCAACGGCACGGCGATCGCCGCCGTCAGCAAGGTCAGGCGAATGGCGCTCCAGGCATCCGGCTCCTTCAACGCATCGACGTAAGCACCGAACCCCTTGCGCAAGGCTTCGGCGGCGACAGCGGCGAGCGGCAGCACGAGGAACAGGAACATGAACGCCATCGCGATGCCGATCAGCGTCCAGCGCACCCATGCCGCTTCGGTCGTCCCTGCCTTGGCGCGGCGAATGGTCCTGGCGTTCGCGCTCATGTCGAAGCTCCCGAACGACGGCGCTGCCATCCCTGCAGGCCATTGATGACCAGCAGCAGCACGAACGAGATCACCAGCATTACCAGTGCCACTGCGGTTGCACCCGCGTAGTCGTACTGCTCCAGCTTGCCGATGATGATCAGCGGCGTGATCTCCGAGATCATCGGCATGTTGCCGGCAATGAAGATGACCGAGCCGTACTCACCGATCGCGCGCGCGAAGGCCATCGCGAAGCCGGTCAGCAGTGCCGGCATGATCGACGGGAGGATCACCTTCGTGAAGGTCTGCAGGCGCGTTGCGCCGAGACTGGTCGCGGCCTCTTCGAGTTCTTTCTCGGTGTCTTCGAGAACGGGCTGCACCGTGCGCACGACGAAGGGCAAGCCGATGAAGATCAGGGCGATCACGACACCCGCCGGCGTGAAGGCCAGCTTGATGCCCATCGGTTCCAGGAACTGCCCGACCCAGCCATTGCCGGCCAGCAGCGCAGTCAGCGAAATGCCGGCCACGGCCGTCGGCAACGCGAATGGCAGGTCAACCAGCGCATCCACGATCCGCTTGCCCGGGAACTTGTAGCGCACGAGCACCCATGCGACGAGCAAGCCGAACACCAGGTTGACGAGGGCAGCGATCAGTGACGCCCCGAAGGTCAGTCGGTAGGACGCCATGACGCGCGGCGCCGTCACTGCCACCCAGAAGTGCTCCCAGTCCATCGTGAAGGTCTTGAAGACCAGCGCCGACAACGGGATCAGGACGATCAGGCTCAGGTACAGCACCGCATAGCCGAGCGTCAGGTGAAAGCCCGGCAGCACGCGTCGGGACACCCCTGTGTTGCCCGCACGCGCAAGCGGCGCCGCCGAGGACGGCAGCGCCGAGGAAACAGCACCGCTCATCGGGCCCCCACGCTCCGCGCTGACGCGTCGTCGCTGCCCCCCGAGGGGGCCTTCGCTTGCTTGAAGCGGTTCGGCGCTGCGCTCATTTACTTCGCGCCGGGCGTGTAGAGCCTGTCGAACTGGCCGCCGTCATTGAAGTGCACCTTCTGGGCTTCGCTGAGGCTGCCGAACAGCTCCTGCACCGTGAAGAGCTGCACCGGCTTGAAGGTCGCGGCGAACTTCTTGAGCACGGCTTCAGAACGCGGACGCAGCGCGTGCTTGGCGGCAATCTCCTGCGCCTCGTCGGAGTAGAGGTAGTCCAGATAGGCCTTGGCGAGTTCACCCGTGCCCTTCTTCGCGACGGTGCGTTCTACCACCGCGACCGGGTTCTCGGCCAGGATGCTGATGGACGGATACACGGCATCGACCTTGCCCGCACCGAACTCGCGATCGATCGAGACCACTTCGGATTCGAAGGTGATCAGCACGTCGCCGATGTTGCGTTGCAGGAACGCGGTCGTCGCGTCGCGGCCGCCGCGCGCCAGGATGGGCACGTTCTTGAACAGCTTGCCGACGAACTCGGCCGCCTGCGCGTCGGTGCCGCCCTTCTTCTTCACGTAGCCCCAGGCCGCGAGGTAGGCGTAGCGGCCGTTGCCACCGGTCTTCGGGTTGACGACCACGACCTGCACGCCGGGCTTGATCAGGTCGTCCCAGTCCTTGATGCCCTTCGGGTTGCCGTTGCGCGTCAGGAACAGCATCGTCGACGTGGTGGGCGCCGCGTTGTAGGGGAAGCGCTTGGCCCAGTCCTTGGCGACCACGCCCGCGTTGGCGAGGAATTCGATGTCGGTGGTGGTGTTCATGGTCACCACGTCGGCCTCCAGGCCGTCGGCCACGGCGCGCGCCTGGGCGCTCGAGCCAGCGTGCGACTGGTCGATCTTGACCTCCTTGCCTGTCGTCTTCTTGTAGTTGGCGACGAATGCGGCGTTGTAGTCCTTGTAGAACTCGCGCGCCACGTCGTAGGAAACATTGAGAAGCGTCGTCTGGGCCGAAGCGGCGCCGCTGGCGGCGAGCACCAAAGCGCCGAGGACCGTCTTGATTCTGGAAGTCATAGAGTTGCCAAAGGTTCGAAATTGCGCGAGCCGCCCATGAGGGTGGTCGGCTCGTCTGTCAGGGATTGGAGCAGGGCCAGGCCCAGGGGCCAGTCGCCGTGTCCGGATTCGATGTTGATGTGGCCGGCATTCTGCATCCGAACGAATTCGCTGCCCCAGGCGCGGGCATACGCGCCAGCGAGCCGCACGGGGCAATAGGGGTCATTGCTGCTCGCGACCACGATGCTGCGGTACGGCAATCTGGCGTAGGGTACGGGCGCGAAATCCGACAGCACGGCGCGGCGCTCCGGATCGGCCGGCGCAACCAGCAGGGCGCCGCTGATGCGCGCCGCAGCGGCTTCGGACAGGTGCGTGGTCGCGATGCAGCCCAGGCTGTGCGCGGCGATGATGACCGGATCCGGGCTGTCGAGGATGAGCTTTTCGAGCGAAGCGACCCAGGCCGCGCGGCTCGGGGTGATCCAGTCGTCCTGCTCGACGCGCACCGCGCCCTGCATCCGCTCGGCCCACAGGCTTTGCCAATGGCCGGGGCCGGAATCGCGCCAGCCGGGCACGATCACGATGGTGGGTTGGGTCACACGGGGTCGCTTGTCTAGGGGGAAGCCGGCGATTCTGCGAAGTATTGCTTCAATGACAAACGAATATCTACTTGTTTGAATATGGCATTTTTCGCATAAGGGATCAGCCTGCGAGGTCGTGCGGCTCGTCGCTGTCGAGGTTCTCGACCAGGAAATCGATCAGCCGCCGGACCGCCGGAACCAGCGCACGGCGCGCCGGGAACATGACGTGGGTGATGCCCGGCGCCGGTCCCCAGCCTGGGAGCACCTCCACCAAGGCGCCCGACTTGAGTTCACCTCGGCACATATAGTCCGGCAGCACCGACGCACCGATCCCCTGGACGACCGCGAACTTGAGCGTCAGCAGGTCGTCCGCGACATAGCGCGGCGTGTGCGTATGCACGACCACCTTGCCCGCGGGGCCCTCGAGCCGCCAATTGGTGCGACCGTCGCCGGTGGACATCGAGACCGTGTCGATCTTGTGCAGGTCGGCCGGCGTCAGCACCGGCCCCTGGCGCCGGAGTTGCTCAGGATTGCCGACCAGGATGCCCCGGCTGATGCCGAAGGTCTTCGCGACCAGGGTCGCGCTGTCCTCGATCTCGGGCCGCACGCGCAGCGCCAGATCCACGCCCTCTTCGACCGGATCGACAGGCCGGTTCAGCACACGCATCTCGACGCGCACTGCCGGATAGCGCGCCATGAACTGCGGCATCAGCGGGCCGACACTGCTTTGCGCCAGGGTCACGGGACAGCTCAGCCGCACGGTGCCGCTCGGCTCGGTCTGCACCTGCGCGACCGCTTCCGAGGCGGCCTGGGCCGCGTCGCGCATCGCGGCGGAATGCCGCAGGTAGATCTCGCCGGCTGGCGTGAGCGACAGGCGCCGGGTGCTGCGCTGCATCAGTTGCACCCCGAGTTCGGCCTCCAGGTCAGCCACGCGCCGCGAGAGCCGCGACTTCGGGATGCCTAGCGCGCGGCTCGCTGCGGCAAAACCACCGCGCTCTGCGACTTCCGCAAAAAACACCATGTCGTTCAGGTCTTGCATCGCTTCATTGTCCTATTCATGGAACGAATTAGGCCATTTTTGCCGACTTATCAATTAATCGCCACAAAAATAGAATTCTTCCCACGCCGACCGATTGAGTGCCGGCACTTTTCAAGAAAGTTGATCATGAAACTGCTGCACGTCGATTCCAGCGTCCTGGGCACCAACTCCGTTTCCCGCCAACTCACTGCCGAAGTGGTGGCCGAATGGCGCAAGACCCATCCTCACACGACCGTCGACTACCTCGACCTTGCCGTGGACACCCCCAACCACTTCAGCGCCGACGCGCTCGGCATCAAGGTCGGCGTGCAAGCCGAGCCGACCGCAGCCCAGCGCCACGAGAATGAAGTCTCCGAGCGCCTGGTGAACCAGTTCCTCGCCGCGGACGTGATCGTCGTGGGCGCCCCGCTCTACAACTTCACGGTGCCGACCCAACTCAAGGCCTGGATCGACCGCCTGGCACAAGCCGGCCGCACCTTCAAGTACACCGACAAGGGCCCGGTCGGCCTGGCCACGGGCAAGACCCTGATCGTCGCCTCGACACGTGGCGGCATCTACTCGACCAGCGAAGGCGGTCAGGCGATGGAACACCAGGAGAGCTACCTGAAGGTTGTGTTCGGCTTCTTCGGCGTGACCGACGTGCGCTTCGTGCGTGCCGAAGGCGTGGCGATGGGCGATGCTCCCAAGGCTGCGGCCCTGGATTTGGCCCGCGCCGATATCGCCGTGGCGACCGGCAAGGCGGCCAATCAGGACGTCGCCGCACTGGCTGCGTAATCCACGTTGCTGATCGCGCACCGCCCGACGGTGCGCTCCGCAAGAACCGCTGACACCGCGAGGTCTCAGCGGTTCAGCGTTTGGGAGGGCAACTCTCCGTACTTCTGGCGATAGCGCGCGCTGAAATGACCGAGGTGGGCGAAACCCCACCGCAAGGCAACATCGCGCACCGTTTCGCCGGGCAGTCGACCCAGCGACAGTTCGTCGCGCACGCGCGCCATCCGCACATCCGCGATGTGGCGCATCGGCGTGGTGTTCCGATACTTCCGGAACCCGAGGAAGAGCGCGCGCGTGCTGACGCCCACATGGCCGGCGAGGTCCGCGACCGAGATCGGCTCGTGCGCATGCTCGTCGACGTAGGCTTCCGCGCGCCGAACGAAACCTGGCGAGACGCCGTGGTCCGCCGCGCCGAGGACCTCACGATACGAATGCGGCTGGCATTGCAGCAGCGCGGCGATGCCGGCCTGCTCGATCTGCGAGGCCAGCAAGGGGGAATCGACCCAGGGCGAGCTCTTCGAAAGATCGTCGCCGAGTTCCTCGAACAGCCAGCGGACCCAACGCACCCATGCCGCGGCGCGAGGTTGTTCGAGCGGCATCCCCGGTGCGAAGACGACCGGGTTGCGCAAGGGCCGGCCGAGGTGGCTGGCGCATTGCCTTTCGAGCGCGGCGCGCTCCACGCGCACGAACAGCTTCTCGCAGCCTTCGTGGTGAAGCATCGTCATAGGTTCGCTGGGACTGACGACCGATGCCACGGTGCTGGTCGACTGCACGGTCTCGCCGACCGTGCGCACCCCCTCGCTCCCCTTGAGGAGGATCTGGACCAGGTAGAAGCTCTGCAGTTGCCCCGGGTCGATCGCCACCGTGGCGCCGTAGCCCATGCGTCCCAGTCCCAGCGCCCCGATGCCTCGATAGTGCATCGAGGCCCTGACGCGCTGCCGGCTGCCAATGACCGACAGCTTGTGATCGCAGAACACCTGCGTGACGCGGCTGCGCGCTTCATCGAGATCTGAAGTCTGAAAGTGGCCGACCCGAACCACGGGGGCCTGAGCAACTGAAGCTTGAATCACGCGCTCTCCGGACTGTCTGGTTTCTGAATCGCCATCAACGATTCCCGATACTGGGCGGTCGGGCCCGGGTCGGACTTCGGGGATAACCCTCGGCCGTCCAGCGCCTCGATCGCACGGCGGCGCAAAGACTTGCACGCATGGGACAGCACTTGCACGCCCGGGACATCGCCCCAGCGCCGCGTCCTTATCGTGGACCCATCGAAGTTCACACATGCACGCCCCATGCCAATCCAGTCCACCCCCCTCCTTCAACGCAAGCACTTCCTCCTCGGCACATTCGCCTCCAACTGCTCCAGCGGCATGTCCGTCACCAAGGTGCCGGAACGCTGGCAGAACACCTGGGACAACAACCTGAAGCTCGCCCGGCTGCTCGACGACGCGGGCATCGACTTCATGCTGCCCATTGCGCGCTGGATCGGCTATGGCGGCGAAACCAATTTCCACGGCGACGTGCTGGAGACCGTGACCTGGGCGACCGGGCTGGTCGCGCAGACGAAGCAGTTGACGGTGTTCGCCACCACGCATACCGCGGCGAACCATCCGGTGGTCGTGGCCAAGCAGATCGCGACCATCGACCAGCTCGGCCAGGGCCGCGCCGGCCTGAACATCGTCGCGGGTTGGAACAACCCGGAATACGAGGCACTGGGCTTGAAGCTCCCTCCGGACCACGAGACCCGCTACGCGTACGCCGAGGAGTGGTACCAGCTCGTGCGCAAGCTGTGGCAGGAGCCGGGCGTCTTCGACTGGGACGGCGCGCATTTCCAGCTCAAGGGCATCCACAGCCACCCGAAGCCCTACGGCGAGCTGCCGCCGATCCTCAACGCGGCGGGCTCCGGTCTCGGACGCGAATTTGCGACCCGCAACGCCAACTTCCTCTTCACGCCGGCCATCGATCTCGTCCGCTCGAAGGACGAAGTGGCCGAGTTGCGAAGCTCGGCCAACGCCAAGGGGCGTGACGTCGGGGTGCTGACGTTCTCACACGTGGTCTGCCGGCCGACCGAGGCGGAGGCACGCGCCTATCTTTCGCATTTCGGTCAGGTGCATGCGGACTGGGCGGCCGTGGACAACCTGGTCAATCTCCAGTTTGCGCACGCCCAATCCTTCCCTCACGATCTGCTGGCGCTGATCCGGGACCGCATGGCGGCCGGGCATGGGGGCTTTCCGCTTGTCGGCACGCCGGAGCAAGTGGCGCAGGGGATCCTCAGCCTGGCCGAAGCGGGATTCAGCGGGACCACGCTGTCCTTCGTGGACTATGTCGAGGAGTTCCCGTACTTCCGGGACACCGTCCTCCCGATCCTCCGCGCCCATGGCCTTCGCGATGCGTGACCTGCCCGAACCGGTCGATGGCCAGGCCTTCCGTACCGCCATGCGACGGCTGGCCGGCGGCGTGAGCGTCATCACCGTGGGCGCCCTCGGCGCACGCTCGGGATTCACCGCCACATCCGTCGTCTCGCTCTCGGTGGCACCAGCAGTGCTGCTGGTGTCCGTCAACGCCGAGTCGTCGTCCTGGCCCTTGATGCGCCGGCACGGCCGGTTCGGGGTCAACGTCCTGGCCGAGCACCAGCAGGTGGTGGCAGAGCGCTTCTCGGGACGCGACGGCATCCAGGCCGAGGGACGCTACGCGCGATCGAAGTGGCATCTCGTCGAAGACGCCTGGCTGCTCGACGGCGCGGCGGCTGCCTTCGCCTGCGACATCGAGGAATGCTTCGAGCGTCATGGCCACTGCGTGGTGCTCGGCCGCGTGCGCGCAATACGCGCCGACGCGCCCCACGACGGCGCGCTCGTCTACTGGAAAACGGGCTATACGCCCCTCTCGGGCGGCCCAGCCGCCGCGCCCATTTCGACTCATCCCACGGAGATCCGCACCCATGGCACATGCCACTCTTGACCGTCTCGCAACCGACCTGCTCGAAGGCCGCATTCGCATCGTCGACCTCACCCAGACCTTGTCGCCGGACTTTCCGGCGCTGCAACTGCCGCCCCAGTTCGGGCAGGTGTGGGGGTTCACGATGGAAAGGATCTCGCATTACGACGAGGCCGGGCCCGGGTGGTACTGGAACAACTTCTCCTGCGGCGAGCACACGGGGACGCACTTCGACGCACCGGTGCACTGGATCAGCGGCAAGGACCATCCGAACAACAGCGTGGACACCATCGAGGTCCGGAACTTCGTCGCTCCGGCCGTGGTGGTCGATGCCAGCGCTGAAGTCGCTGGCGACCCTGACTGGCTGTTGACCGTCTCTTTTCTCGAAGCCTGGGAATCACGACATGGCCGCATTCCGGCCGGTGCCTGGGTGCTGTTTCGCACGGACTGGTCGAGGCGTGCGAGCGACCCGGCCGCGTTCCTGAACTTGCGCGAGGACGGCGCACACACGCCCGGCCCCACGCAGGAAGCGGTCGAATGGCTCATCGCGCAGCGCAAGGTCCACGGCTTCGGCGTCGAAACCATCAACACCGACGCGGGACAGGCCCACGCATGGCCGCTGCCCTACCCGTGCCACACGCTCATGCACGGCGCCAATCGCTACGGACTGCAATGCCTGACCAACCTTCATCAGCTGCCGCCGACGGGCTCGATGATCTTGGCGGCACCGCTGAAGATCCAGGGCGGATCGGGCAGTCCCCTGCGCGTGCTCGCGCTGGTCGGAGACTGAAGCGGCTCGCGCTCAGTTCGAGTGGTCCTTGATCCAGGCCACGTACTTGTCGACCCAGCCCTGGAGGAACTTCTTGGTGGCGCCTTCGGCGACATGGCCCTTGTCGTCGAAGAGACCTTCCTTGTTCTGCAGGAAGACCTCGGGCTGGCCGAGGGTCGGCATGTCCAGATAGGCCAGCACGGTGCGCAGCTGCTGCTGAGCGACGGCCGTGCCGATCTGGCCGACCGAAATGCCGAGGACGCCTGCGGGCTTGCCCGCCCATGCGCTCTGCCCGTACGGGCGCGAGGCATTGTCGATTGCGTTCTTCAACACACCGGGAATCGCGCGGTTGTATTCGGGCGTCACGAACAGCACGCCGTCCGCCGCCGCGATCTCGGTCTTGAGACGCTTGACCGCCGGGGCCTGATTGCCATCCTGGTCCTGGTTATAGAGCGGAAGGTCATCGATCTGCACGTGCTCGAAGGTGAAATCGGAGGGTGCGAGATGCGCGACGGCGAGCGCAAGCTTCCGGTTCAACGAATCCTTGCGCAAGCTGCCGATGACAACGGCAATCTTTTTCTGGGCCATGCAAACTCCTTGACGGTGATTGAAGGAAATCGCGACGCACTATGCGTAGCGCACAAGACACTATCTGGAAAAACCGATCATGCGGGCCGCCGCAGCGGTGCATTCTGCAGGCTCGCCTGCGACACGCTGGCGCCGGGCGGTACGTCATCGGTGATCCACACGTTGCCGCCGATGGTCGCGCCCTTGCCCAGCGTGACGCGGCCGAGGATGGTCGCGCCCGCATAGATCACGACGTCGTCCTCCACCACCGGATGCCGCGGCAAGCCTTTCTGCAGATTGCCTTCGACATCGGTCGGGAAGCGCTTCGCGCCCAGCGTCACGGCCTGGTAGATGCGCACGCGCTTGCCGATCACCGCCGTCTCGCCGATCACGACGCCCGTGCCGTGGTCGATGAAGAAGCCGGCGTCGATCTGCGCGCCCGGGTGGAGGTCGATGCCGGTCTGGCTGTGCGCCAGTTCGGCCACGATGCGCGCGAGCAGCGGCAGGCCGAGGCCGTAGAGTCGGTGCGCCAGGCGGTGGTGAATCATCGCGAGGATGCCCGGATAGCTCAGCAGCACTTCATCGACGCTTCGCGCCGCAGGGTCGCCCTGGAAGGCCGCGAGTACATCGCCATCGAGCAGGCGGCGGATGCCGGGCAGCGCAGCCGCGAATTCGCGCACTGCGGCGGTGGCCTCCGCGTCGATCGCATCGGAAGCGCGTGGCTGGTGGCGCGCCATGTAGCGCAGTTCGAGCGAAGCCTGTGTCCACAGCGCCTGCAATGCCGAATCCAGCGTGTACCCGACGTAGAAGTCCTCGCTTTCGTGCCGCAGCTCGGGCGGGCCGAGCCGCATGGGGAAAAGCGCGCCCTTCAGCGACTCCACGATGCCGGCCAGCGCATCGCGCGACGGAAACTCTCGGCTGCCGGGCTCGCGCGAGCGTTTCTGTGAATCGCGCCATTCGTCGCGCGCGGCGTGCAGGGCGACGACGATGTCGCTGACGTCGAAGTGAGACATGCCATGTCCTCCGTGGTGGGGGCTCGACCATGCAGCATCGCACAAAACCCCACCACGGACGGGTTACTGCGCAGGATTCCCTGGCAGCGGCCGCCCTACCAGCTCGCGAGCACCGATCCCTTGAACTCGTCCTGGATGAAGTTGCGCACTTCGTCCGAGTGATAGGCCTTCACCAGCTTGGCAACCCACGGCTTGCCCTTGTCCGCTTCGCGAACGACCAGGATGTTCACGTAGGGGCTCTTGGCGCTTTCCCTGGCGATCGCATCCTTGACCGGGTTGAGGCCCGCGGAGAGCGCGAAGTTGGTGTTGATGCCCGCGGCATCGACGTCGTCGAGCGTGCGCGGAAGTTGCGCGGCATCGACCTCGATGAACTTGATCTTCTTCGGGTTCTCGATCACGTCGAGCGGCGTGGCCTTGAGGCCGGCTTCGGGCTTGAGCTTGATCAGGCCCTGGTCCTGCAACAGCAGCAGCACGCGACCGCCATTGGTCGGGTCGTTCGGCATGCCGAAGCGTGCGCCTTCCTTCAGGTCCTTCAGGCTCTTGACCTTCTTCGAATAGATGCCGATCGGGAAGTTGACCGTGGTGGCCACGTCCACGAGCTTGTAGTTTCGGTCCTTGACCTGCTGGTCCAGGTAAGGCTTGTGCTGGTAGCTGTTGCCATCGAGATCGCCTGCGGCCAGCGCGGCGTTGGGCTGCACGTAGTCGCTGAACTCGACGATCTGGATCTTGAGACCGTCCTTCTCGGCGACCTTCTTCACCTGTTCGAAGATCTGAGCGTGCGGACCGCCCGTGACGCCGATCTTGATCGGTTTGTCCTGCGCGAATGCCGGCACGGCCGCAAAGCCCGACGCGATCGTCAGGGCGACGATCGACTGGAGAAGCTTGCGTTTGGATGGATGCATGAAACGTGTCCTTATGGGAGAGAAAGAAATAAACAACCTAGCTAGCAACCGAGGCCAGAAATCCCGCGGAACCGGCTTTGCCGGGCCGAAGGGATTGCCCCCGGCAGGGGGTGTCCGGCTACACGCAGTGAGCGAGGCTGGGGGCGAGCTACTTATGACTCAGCCTGCGTACCAGCCAATCGCCGCCGCTCTGCAGCGCCTGCACGAAGAGGATCAGCACGATCACCACCGCAAGCATCACTTCGGGCAGGAAGCGCTGGTAGCCGTAGCGGATGCCCAGGTCGCCCAGGCCGCCGCCGCCGATCGCACCCGCCATCGCCGAGTACCCGGTGAGGCTCACGAAGGTGATGGTCACGCCCGCCACGATGCCGGGCAAGGCTTCGGGCAACAGCACCTTCCAGACGATCTGGCCCGTGGTTGCGCCCATGGCCTGCGCCGCTTCGACGAGCCCGCGGTCGACTTCGCGCAGCGAGGTCTCGACCAGCCGCGCAACGAAAGGCGCGGCCGCAATGCTCAACGGCACCACCGCTGCGGCCGTGCCGATCGACGAGCCCGTCAACAGGCGCGTGAGCGGAATGATCGCCACGAGCAGGATGATGAAGGGCGTGGAGCGCACCGCATTGACGATAGCCCCCACGATGCGATTGGCGGGACGGTTCGCGAGCACGCCGCCCGCGTCCGTGAGATGCAGGTACACGCCGAGCGGCACACCGACCGCTGCACCGATCAAGCCCGAGATGCCGACCATCACAATGGTTTCCCACAGCGAGCTCGCGAAGAGTTCCAGCATGGGGCCGGTGAAGACGTCAAACATGCGCCACCTCCTGCACCACCACGCCGGCGCCGCGCAGGTATGCGACGGCCGACGCCACCGACTCGCCCGCGCCACGCGCGAGCACCGCGAGCGAACCGAAAGGCCGCCCCTGGATCTCGTCGACCTGCCCATGCACGATCGACAGGTCGATGCCGAAGCGGCGAATCACTTGAGACAGCAGCGGCTGGTCGGCCGCGTCGTCGCCTGCAAAGGCCAGGCGCAGCAGTTGCGGCGCGTGGCTGCCGCCGTCGAGCATCAGGGCACGGATCCGCGCGAGGACGCTTTCAGGAAGCGCTTGCGGCGCGATGTCGTCGAGCAGGCTGCGCGTGGTTTCGTGCTGCGGGCGCGTGAAGACATCGAGCACGGCGCCCTGCTCGACGATGCGGCCATGGTCGATCACAGCGACCTGCTGGGCGAGTTGCTTGATGACCTGCATCTCGTGCGTGATGAGCACGATCGTCAGGCCGAACTCGCGGTTGATCTGCTGCAGCAGCGCGAGGATCGAGCGCGTGGTCTCGGGGTCGAGTGCCGAGGTGGCCTCGTCGGACAGGAGCACCTTCGGTCGGTTGGCCAGCGCCCGCGCGATGCCCACGCGCTGCTTCTGTCCGCCGCTGATCTGAGCCGGGTAGCGGTCGCGGAGTCCGGTGAGGCCGACCAGTTCAAGCAATGGCTCGACGCGGGCCTTGATGCCCGACGCGGGCAGGCCCGCGAGTTCGAGCGGCAGAGCCACGTTGTCGTACACGGTGCGCGAGGCCAGCAGGTTGAAGTGCTGGAAGATCATGCCGATGCCCTGGCGCGCGGCGCGCAGTTCGGCATCGTCGAGCGCAGTGAGCTCGCGGCCGTCCACGCGCACGCTGCCGCGCACGGGTCGATTGAGAAGATTGATGGTACGCACCAGCGAGCTCTTGCCCGCCCCGCTGCGCCCGATCACGCCGAAAACCTCGCCCGGCGCCACCTTGAGATCGATGCCCTTGAGAGCCTCGACCGGCCCGCTCGGGCCATCGTAAATCTGGTGAATATCTGAGAGATGGATCATCCCCATTTTAGAGCTTGGCGATCGACACCTCGGTCGACTTCACCAATGCAACCACATCCGATCCGGGCTTGAGCTGCAGCTCGTCGACCGAGCGCGTGGTGATGACCGAGGTCACGATGCCCCATGCAGTTTCGACGTCGACTTCGGAGACGACATCGCCGCGGATGATCTCGCGGACCTTGCCCTTGAACTGGTTGCGAACGTTGATGGCTTGAATGGACATGGAAATACTCCTTGGGTTGAAAAAGGCAAATCAGAAATCCCGCGGAACCGACTCCGCCGGGCCGCTGGGATTGCCCCCGGCGAGGGGGTGGGCGGCCACACGAAGTGGGCAAGCCTGGGGGTGATCTCTCACACAGCCCAACGCAGAACGTGCGCGGGACCGTCGGCCCAACGCGTGTCGTTGGCCGGCTCTGCGCTTTCAGGCTTCTGCAGCACGCGATCGAGGATGCGTTTCTCGATCGCCGCGAAAGCCGGATCGCCTTGCGAGCGCGGGCGTGCCAGCGAGATGATTTCGTCCAGCGCGATGCGCCCGTCCTCGATCAGGATCACGCGGTCCGCAAGCGCAACGGCTTCCTGCACGTCGTGCGTGACCAGCAGCGCGGTGAAGCGATGGCGCTGCCACAGGTTCTCGATGAGCCGGTGCATCTCGATGCGCGTCAACGCATCGAGCGCGCCGAGCGGCTCGTCGAGCAGCAACAAGCGCGGGTGATGCACCAATGCCCGCGCCAGCGACACGCGCTGCCGCTGCCCGCCCGACAGGCGCGCAGGCCATTCACCCGCCCGCTCGGCGAGGCCGACCTGCGCCAGCACCTCCTCGCCGCGCGGTCGACTCTCTGCCGGCAGGCCCAGCGTCACGTTGTCGAGCACGCGGCGCCAAGGCAGCAGGCGGGCTTCCTGGAACATGATCCGCGTGTCGTCATGCAGGCCGTCGATGGCCTTGCCGTCGGTGTAGAGCGCACCGGCGGAGGCCTCTTCGAGACCCGCGATCAGCCGCAGCAAGGTGCTCTTGCCGCAACCGCTGCGGCCCACGATGGCGATGAACTGCCCCGGCTCGATCGAGAGCTGCGTGTTGCGCAGCACTTCGCGTTCGCCGTAGGACTTGGACAGCCCCCGGATGTCGAGCCGGACGCCGCCCGCGCCGTCTTCGTTCGTTGATTCAACGACGGCGCTCGTCCTGGAAAGTGCGTGAGTCATCTTCATTGCTCCTTCATTTCGCGACGCGATAGCCCGGATGCCAGCGCAGCCACCAGCGCTCCAGGCCGCGGGCGAACAGGTCGGCCAGCTTGCCGAGCAGTGCGTAGAGCAGGATGCCCACGAGCACGATGTCGGTCTGCAGGAACTCCCGCGCATTCATCGTGAGATAGCCGATGCCGGATTGCGCCGAGATGGTCTCGGCCACGATCAGGATCACCCACATCAGGCCGAGCGAGAAGCGCAGGCCCACGAGGATCGAGGACATCGCGCCCGGAAGAATCACCTCCCTGTAGAGCTGCCAGCGCGTGAGCCCGTAGGTGCGGCCCATCTCGATCAGTTGCGGATCGACATTGCGGATGCCATGGAAGGTGTTGAGGTAGATCGGGAAGAACACCGACACCGAGATCAGGAAGAGCTTGGCCGATTCGTCGATGCCGAACCAGAGGATCACGAGCGGAATCAGCGCCAGCGCCGGGATATTGCGCACCATCTGGATGCTCGAATCGAGCAGCGTCTCGAAGAAGCGCACCGATCCCGTGAGAAGGCCCAACGCGAGCCCGAGCCCGCCGCCGATGGCAAGCCCCGCCAGCGCACGCCCTGCACTCACCTTCACGTGGGTCCATAACTCGCCCGACACCGCGAGCGTCCACGCGGCCTTGACCACGTCGACAGGCGCCGGCAGCACGCGCGTCGAGAGCCAGCCAAGGGACGAGGCGATCTGCCACACCACGATCAGGCCCACTGGCACGAGCCAGGGAATGAGGCGTCTGGCGACACCGATGCCGAAGGCCTTGGCCTTTGCGGCATTCAGCGAGGGGGCGGCGGCTGGCAAGGTCTGCACTTGTTCGGTCATGGAGGCCTCAGCTTTGGGAGAGAAGGCGCGAAGGCGCATCCAGGTTGGCGACCACCTCGCCGAACGGCCCGGTGAGCGTCTCGCCCGGCAGCCCCGGACGCTGCTTGCGCGGCAGCAGCGGGAACACCAGTTCGGCAAAGCGATAGGCCTCTTCGAGATGCGGATAGCCCGAGAAGATGAAGTTGTCGATGCCGAGCGCCGCGTATTCCTCGATGCGAGCCGCAACGGTCTTCGGATCGCCCACCAGCGCCGTGCCCGCGCCGCCACGCACGAGGCCCACGCCAGCCCACAGGTTCGGGCTGATCTCCAGATCGGCACGCGTGCGCTTCGCGCCGCCCGCATGCAGAGCGGTCATGCGTCGTTGCCCTTCGGAATCCATGCGCGCGAAAGCGGCCTGCGCCCGGATCACGGTCTCGTCGTTGACGCGGCTGATCAGCGATTCGGCGGCGCGCCAGGCTTCGTCCTCCGTCTCGCGCACGATGACGTGCAGGCGGATGCCGAACTTCATCGTGCGGCCCTTCCGGGCTGCGCGCTCGCGCACGTCGGCGATCTTCTTCGCGACTTCGGCCGGAGGCTCGCCCCAGGTCAGGTAGGCATCGACCTGCTCGGCCGCCAGTTCGTGCGCCGCGGCGGAAGACCCGCCGAACCACACCGGCGGATACGGCTTCTGCGTCGGCGGAAACAGAAGCTTGGCGCCCTTCACGCTCAGGTGCTGGCCGTCGTAGTCGAAGCTCTGCCCCTCATGGCTGCGCGCGATGATCTCGCGCCAGATGCGGATGAACTCGGCCGACTGCTCGTAGCGGGCCGCATGGTCGAGGAACACGCCATCGCCTTCGAGTTCGGCCTGGTCGCCACCGGTCACGAGGTTCACCAGCACGCGCCCGCCCGAGAGCCGGTCGAAGGTCGCCGCCATGCGCGCGGCGAGGCTCGGCTGATGCAGACCCGGCCGCACCGCGACCAGGAACTTGAGCCGCGAGGTCGCGCCGATCAGGCTCGACGCGATCACCCACGGGTCTTCGCACGACCGGCCCGTTGGAATCAGCACGCCTTCGTAGCCAAGCTTGTCGGCAGCGCCAGCGATCTGCTGCAGGTAGGCCAGGTCGACCGTGCGCGCGCCTTCGGTGGAACCGAGGTAGCGGCTGTCGCCGTGGGTGGGGAGGAACCAGAGGATGTTCATGACAAATGCGCTCTCAGGGTTTGGCGGCGGCGAGCCGGCTGCTGTCGGGCCGCCAGACGATGCGGGCAACCTCCACGGGTTTGGGAATCAGCCCCAGCTTGAAAAAGGCGTCCGCGACCCGTTGCTGGTCCGCGACCGTCACCGGCTGGATCGGTCCCACGGGCGAAGGTGGCCGGCGCTGAAGAAAGAGGTTGACGATGCCGGCGTCGAGTCCGCTGAATTCGGCGATGAGACGGATGGCCGCTGGACGATCCTGTTGAACAAGACGATCCGCGCGTGTCAGCTCCTCGAAGAGTGCGGATATCACAGCGGGATGCCGCTCGGCGAGTGCGCGGGATGCCAGGTAGAACGAGTTGTTGCCCGAGAGCCCTCGCCCGGTCGTCAGCGTGCGCGGCTGGATCGCGAGTTCGGTTGCCGCATAGAACGGGTCCCAGATCGCCCAGGCATCGACGCTCCCGCGTTCGAAGGCGGCGCGCGCATCGGCCGGCGCCAGGTAGACCGGCTGGATGTCGGTCCACTGCAGGCCAGCCTTCTCGACCGCGCGCACGAGCAGGTAGTGCGCGCTCGATCCCTTCTGCAGCGCCACCTTGCGCCCCTTGAGATCGGCGAGCGTCCGGAGCGGCGATTCCTTCAGAACCAGCACCGCGGAGCTGTCGGGCTTCGGCGGCTCGGCACCGACATAGACAAGATCCTTTCCGGCCGCCTGCGCGAAGACGGGCGGCGAATCGCCGGTCAGCCCGAATTCCAGGCTGCCTACCGACAGCGCTTCGAGCAGTTGCGGCCCTGCGGGAAACTCGATCCACGCGATCTTCGTCTGCGGAAAGCGCTTCTCGAGCCAGCCCGATTGCTTGGCGATCACGAGGTTGGCGGCGGATTTCTGGTAGCCGATGCGCAACTGCTGCAGCGGTTCGGACGGCAGTGACGAGGCGGCGGGCTGCGCCAGCGCAACGGGAGCGCCCAATCCCCAACTGCCCGCGGTAAGTGCGAGCAGTTGCAGCAGACGGCGACGCGCGATGGAGGCGTTCGGACGTACAGCGGTCATGGCGATACCTCCGTCCGTTCAGGCCAGGTTGCCTGCGGCCGCGTCGAGCAGGCGGATCTTGCGCGGGATCAGTCCGAGCGCGAAGAAGGTGTCCGCAATCTGCTGCTGCTCGCCGAGGATCGCCTTGGTGATCGGCGTGGTGCCGAACTTCGTGCGCCCCACCGTGATGTCCACCACGGGCTTGGGGATGCCCCAGATCGCGGAGAGCTCGGTCGCGAACGCGCCCAGGTTGCCCTGCGCCCATTGGTCGACCTTGTCGAGTTCCTCGATGAGGACCTTGATGACATCCGCGTTCTTCTGCGCATAGTCGAGCGACGAGAAGTAGTAGGCCCGGTTGCCCACCACGCCCCTGGCGTCGGCCAGCACCTTGGCGTCGAGCGTCTTCTCGGCGGAAGCGAGGAAGGGATCCCAGATGACCCAGGCGTCGATCGATCCCTTCTCGAAGGCGGCGCGCGCATCTGCCGGCGGCAGGAAGACGACGTTCACGTCGCCGTAGCTAAGACCGTGCTTCTCAAGCAGCTTGACCAGGAAGTAGTGGACGTTGCTGCCTTTGTTGAGCGCGACCTTCCGGCCCTTGAGATCGGCCACCGACTGGATCGACGAGCCCTTGGGAATCAGGACCGCCTCGGATTGCGGACGTGGCACGGTGGCGGCCACATAGGCCAAGGGAGCGCCGGCCGCCTGCGCGAAGATCGGCGGCGCCTCGCCCACGTCACCGAAATCGATCGATCCCACGTTGAGCGCTTCGAGTTGCACCGGGCCCGCGGTGAACTCCGTCCACTTGATCGAGACGCCCAGCGGCGCGAGACGCTGTTCCAGCGTGCCCCTGCCCTTCAGCAGGCTCAGGTTGCCCTTCTGGTTACCGATGCGAAGTTGCCGCGCAGGCGCCTGTGCGAAGGCGGACAGCGACGGCAGTGCGATCACCGCTGCGGCGCCGCGGATCAGTTGTCGGCGAGTCGATGAATGCTGGGTCATTTGCGTTCCTTCCGGTGGAGGTTGGCGGTTGTTTCGGGCAAAGCGGGTCCCGCGCCGCACTGCGGCGAAGAAATCGAACGGGATGGGTTGGAAGCGAAAGAGGTCGAGAGCGCCGTCAGACGCTACATCGCACCTGCTCGAACGCAACCGCCTCGAAGCCCCAGTTCGGCGGCAGCTTGAGGCCCTCGCTCGCCAGGGTGTCGACCGCATCGTCGAGCCGCTGCGAGAGGTCCGCCTGCAGCTGATAGGCGCCCTCGGGCTGCAGCGTCACCTGCCCGTCGGTCGCATAGACCCCCGGCAGGATGTGTCGCGCCGCGAGCGACTGCAGCACCGGCCGCAGCGCATAGTCGAGCGCCAGCATGTGATGCGGACTGCCACCGGTGGCCAGCGGCAACACCGTCTTCCCCTTGAGTGCCGACTGCGGCAGCAAGTCGAGGAATACCTTGAGCACACCGCTGTAGGCCGCCTTGTAGACCGGCGTCGCGATCACGATCACGTCGGCGCGCCGCACCCGCTCAACGGCTTGCTGCACCGAGGGATGCGAGGCCTCGCCAAGCAGCAATGCATGCGCTGCGAGTTCACGGATCGCAAGACGCTCGACCGGCACATCGCGCTCGGCGAGCCGCGCCGCCACGGCGTCGAGCAAGACTGCAGAGCGCGAAGGCGCAGAAGGACTACCAGCGATCAGAAGAACTGTCACAACATTCACTTTCAAGGACAACGGTACTCGGGAAGGCTGCCGCGCCCGCGCAGCGGAAGCGGCCAGCCTGCCCCCGGTCAGGGGGTAGGCGAAGCGACACGCAGTGCGCGCAGCCTGGGGGCGAGCTACTTGTTCATGTAGATCTGGTCGAACGACCCGCCGTCGGCGAAGTGCGCCTTGTCGGCCTTCGCCCAGCCGCCGAACCCTTGATCGATGGTGAACAGCGTGAGCTTGGGGAACTGCTTCTCGTACTTCGCCTTGGCCTTCTCGGAGGTCGGACGATAGTAGTTGCGGCCCGCGATGTCCTGGCCTTCGTCGGAATACAGGTACTTCAGGTATTCCTCGGCGACGGCACGCGTGCCCTTCTTGTCGACGACCTTGTCCACCACAGTGACTGTCGGTTCGGCCAGGATGCTGATCGACGGCACGACGATGTCGAATTTGTCCGGGCCGAATTCCTTCAGCGCGAGGAAGGCCTCGTTCTCCCAGGCCAGCAGTACGTCGCCCACGCCGCGCTGCACAAAGGTGATGGTCGAGCCGCGCGCGCCGGTGTCGAGCACGGGCACGTTCTTGTAAAGCTTGCCGACGAACTCCTTGGCCTTGTCGTCGCCGCCGTACTTGCGCCTGGCGAATTCCCACGCGGCGAGGTAGTTCCAGCGCGCGCCGCCCGAGGTTTTGGGATTGGGGGTGATCACCTGCACACCCGGCTTCACCAGATCGTCCCAGTCCTTCACGCCCTTGGGATTGCCCTTCTTCACGAGGAAGACGATGGTCGAGGTGTAGGGCGCAGAATTCTGCGGGAGACGCTTCTGCCAGTCGGGCTTGACCAGACCGCCGTGCGTCACGAGCGCATCGGTGTCGCCGGCCAGCGCCAGCGTCGCGACATCGGCATCGATGCCGTCGATGATCGAGCGCGCCTGCTTGCCGGAGCCGCCATGCGACTGCTTGATCGTCACGTCCTGGCCGGTCTTGGCCTTCCAGTACTTGACGAAGGCCTGGTTGTAGTCGACATAGAGTTCGCGCGTCGGGTCGTAGGACACGTTGAGCAAGGTCACGCCCTGCGCGAACGACGGCAATGTCGTCAGGGCGATGCTGGCTGCTGCGGCGGCGCCGAGGGAAAGCTTGATAAAGTCGCGGCGAAGGCTCATGGTCTTGTGCTCACAAATGGCATAAAGCTGAAGCCACGTATTCTGGATACGGCATATGGAAACGGGAACGACTGAGTTCTCAGTTCTAAATAGCGAAATCAACTAAGACACCCACAAAGGCATCCCAATGGCACGCATGGTTCAGTGCATCAAGCTCGGCAAAGAGGCCGAGGGTCTCGACTTTCCGCCCTATCCAGGCGAACTCGGCAAGCGCCTGTGGGAGAACGTCAGCAAGGAAGCCTGGGCCGCGTGGCTCAAGCAGCAGACCATGCTGGTCAATGAAAACCGCCTGAACCTGGCGGATGCGCGCGCCCGCCAATACCTGGCGCGCCAGATGGAAAAGCACTTTTTCGGCGACGGCGCCGACGTCGCGCAGGGATACGTACCTCCGACATGAAGCTCGCCCCCAGGCTGCGCGCACTTCGTGTCGCTTCGCCCACCCCCTGCCGGGGGCAATACCTGCGGCCCGGCTAAGCCGGTTCCGCGGTATTTCTGATGTTGAAACGCTCCCCGTAGACTTCAGTGGCCGTTTGCGAGGCAGTCGACTGGCGCGCGGACGGGGTTCCGCGCAGCGCCCGGTTCGACGACATCTATCACACCGAAACCGGCGCGTTGGCGCAGGCCAGGCACGTCTTCCTGGCGGGCTGCGGGCTGCCTGCCGCTTGGGCGGGACAGCCGCAATGGCGGATTCTCGAAACCGGGTTCGGCTTCGGCCTCAACTTTCTGACAACCTGGCAGGCGTGGCGGGCCGATCCGCATCGGTCCCGACTGCTGAATTTCGTTTCGGTCGAAGGCTTTCCGGTCTCGCGGGAGGACCTGCTGCGTGCCGCATCGGCCTATCCCGAACTGATCGGGCTTGCCGAGAGCGTCGCGGCACAGTGGCATGGCCTGCTGCCGGGTTTCCATCGACTCTGGCTCGACGAGGGCCGGGTGCTGCTCACGCTCTGCATCGGCGATGTGCAGGCGATGTTGCGCGCGCAGCGCTTCGAGGCCGACAGCATCTTTCTCGATGGGTTCAGCCCGCAACGCAACCCGGCGATGTGGTCTGCCGAGACGCTCAAGGCCGTATCGCGCTTCGCCCGGCGGGGGACGCGTGTCGCGACCTGGACGATCGCGCGTTCGGTGTGTGACGCCCTGGCGCAGAACGGCTTTCAACTCACGAAGGCGCCTGGACTGCCGCCCAAGCGCGATTGTCTGCAGGGCGTGTTCGAGCCGGCCTGGCAGGTCCGTCGCCGCGGGCCGGCGCCCTTGCCCGCGGCCGCGGCCGGGCGGTGCGTGGTGATCGGAGCGGGTCTGGCGGGCGCCGCCGTCGCGGCGAGTCTCGCGCGTCGCGGCTGGGAGGTCGAAGTGCTCGACGCGGCCGATCGTCCCGGGGCTGGCGCTTCGGGCTTGCCGGCGGGCATGTTGTCGCCCCACGTTTCGCCCGACGACGCCCTTCTCTCGCGGCTGACACGCGCCGGCATCCGGGCGACTTGGCAGCAATTGGAGCAGTTGCTCGCCGAAGGCATCGATTGGCGCGCCAGTGGCGTGCTCGAACGCAGGGCGGCGGGCGACGATCGACTGCCGGAAGGCTGGTCCGTCGACGGGCCGAACGAGTCGTGGCACGCATCCCGGACGCAGCTCGGCGAAGCGGGCCTGTCGCCCGACACTGTCGCGCTCTGGCACGCACGCGGCGCCTGGGTTCGGCCGCCCCAATTGGTTGAGGCCTGGCTGGCGATGCCTGGCATTCACGTCCGGACGGGATGCCGCGTGGCGCGCATCGAGCGCGTCGATGCCTCAGGCACACGCTGGGCGGTACGCGCCGCGGACGACACTTTGCTCGCGGAAGCCGATCGTGTCGTCATCGCGGGCGGCTTCGAAAGCCGCGCACTCGCGCCGGGATTGCCGCTGCAAGCCGTGCGCGGCCAGGTGGAATGGGGCCACGTCCCCGCCGGTTCCCACCTGCCGACCTCGCCACTCAACGGCGACGGTCATCTGGTTTCGCATGTGCCGACCGCCGAAGGGCTCCTGTGGCTCACCGGCGCCACTTTCGACCGCGACAGCAGCGATGTCGCCCCACGCGCTGCCGACACCGAATTCAATCGAGAACGATTGGCGCGCCTCCATCCCGATGCAGCGGCCCAATTGGCGCCTGCCTTTGCCCACGGCCAGACGAACACATGGGTCGGTGTGCGCTGCGCCTCCGCTGACCGCCGCCCATTGGTCGGCCCCCTGTCACCCGAATCCGCCGATGGCGTCTGGCTCTGCACCGCGCTGGGCTCACGCGGACTGAGCTTCGCCGCGCTCTGCGCCGAGTTGCTGGCCGCGCACTGGCACCGCGAGCCGCTGCCGCTGCCCGCGAAGCTTGCGCAAGCACTGGACACGCGACGTGCCTGGCCCGAGGCCTGATCGAACAGTTTGGGCCGCGATGCCGCCGGCAGCACAATCCGCCATGCCCACGCACTACGACATCACCCACACCACCATCTACCGCTACAAGGCGCCGGTCACCTTCGGCCTGCATCGCGTGATGTTCAGGCCGCGCGACAGCCACGACCTGCGCGTTCTCGCCACCGACCTGCAGGTGAGTCCGCAGGCGCACGTGAGGATGATCCAGGACCCCTATTCGAACTCGATCGCGCTGGTGCAGCCGATGGGCGAAGCGTTGGAACTTCGCATCGTCTGCTCCTTCACCATCGAGCATGTGGATGCGCCGCTGGACACGCTGTCGCTCGATCCGTCCGCGGAGATGCTGCCCTTCGCCTATTCGGTGCAGGAACGGCTCGATCTCGAGCACTACCTGCGACCGCACTATGACGATCCGGATGGCGTGCTGATCCGCTGGGCCCATCAGTTCCTCTACACCGACGAACCCAACAGCACGCGTGACGTGCTCGCGCGAATGAACGCGCACATCGGCCAGAGCCTGAAATACACCCCGCGCGACGAGGAAGGCACCCAGACGCCGCTGCAGACGCTCGCGCTGGGCGGCGGAAGCTGCCGCGACTACGCGCTCCTGATGATGGAAGCCGCACGCCGGCTGGGCGTCGCGACCCGCTTTGTCTCGGGCTACCTGTACGACGCCGCGCTTGACACCGGCGCCGCCGAACCCGGCGATTCCATGACGGGCGCGGGAAGCACCCATGCGTGGCTGCACGCCTACCTGCCCGGCGCGGGATGGATCGCCTTCGACCCGACCAACAACCTCATGGGCAGCGGCGGCCAGCTCATCCGCGTCGGCGTGGCACGCGATCCCGCGCTGGCAGCGCCCATCTCCGGCAGCTGGTACGGCGACCCCGATGCCTACGAAGGGCTGGACGCTTCCGTGGTGGTGCGGCGCGTATCGGACTGATCCGCGACAAATCGATCTGTTGCACTCGCGACAGGGACTCCCTAGAGTGGGGCCGGGGGCCATGACGCAGACCCGTCATCGTTCGAAGCGACCATGCACCTTGGGCCAATGGACGGTGGAGGTGCCGTCCAGCAGCGTATTGCGCTGCGCACCAGGAGGACTTCATTGAAAACCTTGCCTATCGACCTTGCATTGCAAGGCGGCGGTTCCCATGGCGCTTTCACATGGGGCGTGCTCGACCGACTGCTGGAGGAACCCTGGATGCGCGTCGATGGCATCTCGGGCACATCCGCCGGCGCGATGAATGCGGCTGTCCTGGCCTGCGGCTACGCGGGGGGTGGCGCCGAGGGTGCGCGCGAAGCCCTGGAGAACTTCTGGCGCGGCGTGTCGGACGCGGCCCGCTTCAGTCCGTTCCGGCGTGGCTGGGCGGAGATGATGAGCGGCACCTGGACACTCGACAATTCGCCCGCCTTCGTGGCGATCGAGATGGCGACGCGCCTGTGGTCGCCCTATGACCTGAATCCGCAGGGCATGAATCCGCTGCGCGGCATCCTGGCCGACCTGATCGATTTCGAGCGCCTTGCCTCGTCGCCGATCAAGCTCTTCGTGACGGCGACCAACGTGCGCACCGGCCGCGGCCGCGTGTTCCGCAATGCCGAGATCGGCCCCGACGTGCTGCTGGCATCGGCCTGCCTGCCGTCGATGTTCCATGCGGTCGAGATCGAGGGTGACCCGTACTGGGACGGCGGCTACGCCGGCAATCCGACGATGACCCCGCTGATCCGCGAGTGCCAGTCGAGCGACACCATCCTCGTGCAGATCAATCCGGTCGAACGGCCGGGCCTGCCGCGCAGCGCGCAGGAAATCAACAACCGCCTCAATGAGATTTCGTTCAACTCGCCACTGCTGAAGGAGTTGCGCATGATCGCCATGCTGCACCAGGTGGCGGACCCCGGCACCGGCGAGGGCGCCGCATGGGCGCGCATGCGCATCCATCGCATCGCCACCGATGCGATGCTGGAGTTGGGCTACTCGTCGAAGATGATCGCGGAGTGGGCCTTCCTGTGCAAACTGCGCGACGAGGGGCGGCGCTCCGCGAGTGCTTTCATCGAAGCGCATGTGGGCGACATCGGCAAGCGTTCGACGCTCGATCTCGACGCATTGCTCGAAGGAGTCTGAGCCATGGGTCTCGCAGGCATCTTCGCAGGCCTGGGCCTGCTCATCTGGCTCTCCTACCGCGGATGGAGCGTGCTCGTGCTGGCGCCGGCCGCAGCCCTGATCGCGGCGCTGTTCGCAGGGGAGCCGCTGCTCGCGCACTGGACGCAGACCTTCATGAGTTCGGCCGCCGGCTTCCTGGCGCAGTTCTTTCCGCTCTTCCTGCTCGGCGCGGTGTTCGGCAAGCTGATGGACGACAGCGGATCGGTGCAGACCATTGCGCGCTTCATGACCGAGAAGCTGGGCCCCAAGCGGGCAATGCTGGCCGTGGTGCTGGCCGGTGCGCTGGTGACCTACGGCGGCGTGAGCCTCTTCGTCGCCTTCTTCGTTCTTGCGCCGATGGCGCATGCGCTGTTCCGCGCGGCGGACATTCCGGCACGGCTGATGCCGGCGGCCATTGCGTTGGGCACGTCCACCTTCACGATGTCCGCGCTGCCGGGCACCCCGGCCATCCAGAACGCGATCCCCATGCCCTTCTTCGGCACCACGGCGTTCGCTGCGCCGGGCCTGGGCGTCATGGCGGCGGCGATCATGCTCGGCTTCGGCATGTGGTGGCTGCGCCGCGCCGAAGGGGTCGCGCGCCGAGCCGGGGAAAGCTATGAGCCCGTCTCGGTCGACAAGCACGTCAGCGCCGCCGAGGACCCGGTGGTACGCGAGCGCGCCACCACCTCCGGCAGCTTCGACCCCGCCGAGGTCGAACACGGCGAGCACGGCGCCGGGCAGCCGGGCATCGTCGTCGCGTTGCTGCCGCTCGTGGTCGTGGTCATCGTGAACCTGCTGATGGCGCTGGTCGTGCTGCCGAGCCTGGACACGAGCTATCTCGAAGAGCCGCGCTTCGGAAGCATCACCCTGGCGAATGTGGGCGGCGTCTGGGCCGTCCTGGTTGCGCTGGCCACTGCCATCGTCCTGCTGGTGGTTCTGAACTGGAAGCGCCTGCCCTCGCTGCGCGCGACGGTCGACGCGGGTGCGAACGCCTCGGTGCTGCCGGTGGTGTGCGTGGCCAGCCTGGTGGGCTTCGGCGCGGTGGTCGCCGCCATGCCCGCTTTCGAGATGGTGCGCGACTGGGTGCTGGGCATCGGCGGCGGGCCGCTGGTGTCGCTCGCGCTGTCGACCAACATCCTCGCCGCGCTGACCGGCTCGGCCTCCGGCGGCCTGACGATTGCGCTCGATGCGCTGGGCGCCACCTACATGCAGTTGGCCGCGACCACCGGCATCGATCCGGCGCTCATGCACCGCGTGGCGGTGATCGGTGCCGGCACGCTCGACAGCCTGCCGCACAACGGCGCGGTCGTTACCCTGCTCGCGGTATGCGGCACGGGCCACCGCGAAAGCTACTTCGACATCGTGATGGTGGGTATCGTGGGCGCCTTGATCGCGCTCATCGCCGTGGTTGCCGTCGGGACGGCATTCGGCTCCTTCTGACCCGTGGGTCGGGCGACTCAGGCCCGCCTGCGACTCAGGCCCGCCTGCGGCTTGCGTGCGCAACCCACTCCTCGCACAACGCGGCAATGCAGCCCGCGTAGTTCGCTTCCGCCCGTTCCTGCGCCTCGACCAGGCGCGCCAGTTCCGCGATTTCCTCCGGGTTCGGCGGCGGGCTGTCGCTTCCGCACATCCAGTCGCCCAGCGCCTCGATGAGTTCCCCGCGCGCGGCATCGACGGCAAGGCGGCTGATCACGACCGCGCGATGCAGTTGGGCCAGCTCCCCTTTTCTGGTTCGTTCCACGGTCGCTCCCAAAATCTGCCTTCAGTGTCGTCAGACTACTTATGTATTACTTTGTGAGGGCGTAGGTCTATATCCCATAGGCCGTAGTCATTTCGCCCGGTTGCGGGACGGACGACTTCGCGCCTTGCGCGAGGGGCGCGGCAGCGGGATGATGGGCGGTCCGGTTCTTTTTCGTGAGGGGAGCGGCGACATGAACAAGCTCACATCCCTCCTGCTGTGGCCCGCAGTGGCCATCGTCGGAGCTCTCTCCTTCGGCGCACTGGCGCTGGGCCGCGGCGAAAGCGTCAACGCGGTGTGGCTGGTCACCGCGGCGCTGTGCGTCTACTTCATCGCTTACCGCTTCTACAGCAAGTTCATCGCCGAGAAAGTCCTGCGCCTGGACGACTCGCGCCCGACGCCCGCCATCCGCCACAACGACGGCATGGACTACGTGCCGACGAACAAATGGGTGCTCTACGGCCACCATTTCGCCGCCATCGCCGGCGCGGGTCCGCTGGTGGGTCCGGTGCTTGCCGCACAGATGGGCTACCTGCCCGGAACGCTGTGGATCCTCTCTGGCGTGGTGCTGGCCGGCGCGGTGCAGGATTTCATCGTGCTCTTCGCCTCCGTGCGCCGCGACGGCAAGTCGCTCGGCGAGATGATCAAGATGGAGCTGGGCCCCGTCCCCGGCACGCTCGCGCTGATCGGCGTGCTGGCGATCATGATCATCATCCTGGCGGTGCTGGCGCTGATCGTGGTCAAGGCGCTCACCGGCAGCCCGTGGGGCTTGTTCACCATCTTCGCGACGATCCCGATCGCGCTGCTGATGGGCGTCTACATGCGCATCATCCGGCCGGGGCGCGTCGGCGAAGCCTCGGCATTCGGCGTCGTGCTGCTGCTGTTCTCGATCTTTCTCGGGCGTGCGGTGGCCGAAAGCCCGACCTGGGGGCCGCTGTTCACCCTCACCGGCCCGCAGCTCGCGTGGGCGCTGATCATCTACGGCGCGATCGCCGCGAGCCTGCCCGTGTGGCTGATGCTCGCGCCGCGCGACTACCTGAGCACCTTCCTGAAGATCGGCACCATCGTCGCGCTGGCGCTCGGCATCTACTACGTCGCGCCGATGCTCGCGATGCCGGCGACGACGCGTTTCATCGACGGCACCGGGCCCGTCTTCTCGGGCAAGCTCTTTCCCTTCCTCTTCATCACCATCGCCTGCGGATCGGTCTCGGGCTTCCATGCGCTGATCTCATCCGGCACGACGCCCAAGATGATCGAGAAGGAATCGCACATGCGCTTCATCGGCTTCGGCGGGATGCTGGCCGAATCCTTCGTCGCGGTGATGGCGCTCACCGCCGCGAGCGTGCTCGATCCGGGCATCTACTTCGCGATGAACGCACCCGCCGCGGTGATCGGCACGACCGCCGCCAACGCCGCGCAGGTGATTTCGAGCTGGGGCTTCGTCATCACGCCGGAGCTGATCACGCAGACGGCCAAGGACATCGGCGAGACCAGCATCCTTTCGCGCGCCGGCGGGGCACCCACCCTGGCGGTGGGCATGGCGCAGATCCTCGGGCAGGCCTTCGGTGGCAAGTCGATGGAAGCCTTCTGGTATCACTTCGCCATCCTCTTCGAGGCGCTGTTCATCCTGACCGCGGTCGATGCCGGCACGCGGGTCGGCCGCTTCATGATCCAGGACATGCTGGGCCACGTGTACAAGCCACTCGGCAACACCGAATTTCTCCCGGCCAACCTGGTCGCGACCGCACTCTGCGTGGCCATGTGGGGCTACTTCCTGTACCAGGGCGTGGTCGATCCGCTCGGCGGCATCAACACGCTGTGGCAGCTCTTCGGCGTCGGCAACCAGATGCTGGCCGGCATCGCCCTGCTGCTTTGCACCAGCGTGCTGGTGAAGATGAAGCGCCAGCGCTACGTGTGGGTCACGTTGGTGCCGACGGCCTGGCTGCTGGTCACGACGCTGACCGCGGGCGTGCAGAAGATCTTTCATCCCGACCCGGCGATCGGCTTCCTCGCGCTGGCGCACAAGTTCGGCGACGCGGCCGCGCAAGGCACGCTGATCGCGCCCGCCAAGTCGATCGAGGAGATGCAGCGCGTGGCCTTCAACAACTACCTGGACGCGGTCGTCTGCGGCTTCTTCGTGCTGCTGGTGGTGGCGATGTGCGTCTTCGCGGCCAAGATCTGCATGCAGGCCTTGAAACAGGCCAAGCCGACCGCGCAGGAGATTCCGCCCATAGCGGGCGCGCAGGGAGCCATGCCATGAGCGCCGCGCCGGACCGCTCCAGGCAAGCTCGCACCGCAGTGCGGAGCACGGAGGTTACTCAATGAACGCCGTGCCGGACGAGCGCGAAGCGGGCACGCAGCGCTGGCTGGGCCAGAACATCCGCAGCATCTGTTCGGTGTGCCGGCAGGTCTTCGGCATGCCGGATTACGAGCGCTACCTGGCGCATGCCGAGGCGCTCCATCCGGGAGCGCCGGTCCTGTCGCGCAACGAGTACTGCGCGCGGGTGATCGAGCGCCGCTACGGCAAGGGCGGCGCGCGCTGCTGCTGATCTACGCGCCGTCGAGCGCAGCCCTGGCCCGGGCCAGCCGCGCCTCGAGATCCGCCACCAGCGCCCTCGCCTCGTCGCCTTCCGGGATTGGCCTGCCGCTGTCGCGCCACGCAACGGCGCTCTTGAAGCCTTCCACCTCCGCTTGACGGCGGAACCACATTCCTTCGGGGTTGTGGCGCGTGATGCCGTCGAACACGGTGGCGAACATCTGCGACTGCTCCAACCCCATCGAGTGCCAGACCTGGTTGACGACCAGCTTGTGCATCATGAGATGCGAACGCGGAACGCCCGCGATGCGCTGTGCGAGCTGCAAGGTGGCTTCGTCGAGCCGGTCGGCGGGCACAGAGAAATTGGCCAGGCCCCATTCGGCGGCTTGCGTTCCGGTGATGGTGTCTCCCGTGAACATCAGCTGCTTGGCACGCATCGCCCCGAGCCGGTACGTCCACATCGCCGTCGTAGGGCAGCCCCAGACGCGGGTGGGCATGTAGCCGATCTTCGCGTCGTCGGCCATCACCAGCAGGTCGCAGCACAAGGCGATGTCGCTGCCGCCCGCCACGGCGTAACCATGTACCTTGGCGATGGTTGGCTTGGTGCAGCGCCACAAGGACATGAAGTCATCGGTGTTGGCCTTCATGGCGGCGTAGTCGAGCATCGGGTCCCACGGCGTCTTCTCTTGCCGGCACGGGTGGTCAGCGGTGCCGTCGAGGTCCTTGCCCTCCGCGTACTCGCCCAGGTCGTAGCCGGCGCAGAAGGCCCGGCCCGCCCCCTCGACCACGATGACGTGCACCTCGTCCTCGGCCTGCGCCCATTCGACTGCGTGCCGGATGTCCGAAGGCGTCGTATTGCCGATGGCGTTGAGCTTGTCGGGACGGTTGAGCAGCAAGCGGGCGATGCGCGGATGCTGCGGATCCTTGTCGATGAGGACGGTGTTGAACGCGGGCATGAGGTCTCCTGTGGTTGGGGGTCGCCAGCGGCCAATTTCACTTCAGACGGCCGTTTGGCGCAAAGCGATGTACGACGCAGCGGACAAGGATGCGATTTCGTAGGACCCACGGAAGCGTCGAATCAGCCGCGCGGTCGTTGCGCCGGGCCCGGGTTCCTACAACCGGGTCGCTGCGTATCGGCTTACCGTCCTTGCACACAGGCACAAGGAGAACACGCCATGCCTCTCGCCATGCCCCAACCCGACTTCGAGCCGTCGCTTCGGCTCCATCTCAGTGCGTTCAGTGGCCGCGCCGCGCAGACCGAGGTCGAACCGGACCGCTTCGACGGCCCCGGCGAAGAAGACGAGGACGCCGATCCCGTCGGCAAGCATCCCCGGCATCTGGCCAACCAGTTGTTCATGTTGTATGGCGATCGCCGCTGATAACGCCGGTGGATAGGTAGATGGGCGGTTCGTGACGGATGTCACGGTCGCCCGCAGGCACAGGGCATACCCAGGTCATACGCACCTGCTCTGCCGATAGGCAGATGCAACGGGGTTCGCGCAGGTACGGCTGGCCGATTCGCCAGCGCCAATGGTTGATGCGCGGCAGCGCCGACTCGGGTCTGATGTCATCACGCTGCAGCAAAGCTGCGGCCCACTCGAAAGCTCCTCATCCACCTCACCTGGGCGACACCATGTACCGCGGCGAACGCTTCAACGGATACAGCCACCTGCTCGGCCTGTTGCTGGCGACGGCGGGTTCCGCGGCGCTCCTCGCCAAGACGATGCCGGATGGAGACCCCGCCAAGATGGCCAGCGCGCTGGTCTTCGCGATCTCGATGATGACGCTCTACGCGGCATCGACCCTCTTCCACAGCACACGCGGCCGCGTCAAGCTCTTCTGGCAGCGGGTGGACCACTGTGCAATCTACCTGCTCATCGCGGGCAGCTACACGCCCTTCGCGCTGGTCACGCTGCAGGGTTCGTGGGGGTGGGCGCTGCTGGCTGCAATCTGGGCCGCGGCGATCTTCGGCATCGGGCGCGAGTTGCGACCGGGCGAGCCTCCGAAGACCTCGTTGCTGCTCTACATGGGCATGGGCTGGCTTGGCGTGCTGGTCGGCGCGCCGCTCGTCGCGCGCCTCGATAGCGAAGGCCTGACATGGCTGCTGATCGGCGCCGCGCTGTATTCGGCGGGCACGGTCTTCTATCGCAATCCCCGCGGCTGGCGCCATGCGCATGGCACCTGGCACCTGTTCGTGCTCGGCGGCACCCTCTGCCACTACATCACGGTGACGCAGTTCGTACTCTAGGTCGCGGCAGGTACCGGGCGCGCCGGTAACATCCGGGCTCGAGAGAACGCCCAGTGAAACCGCAGAACTTCAATTTCCATCACCCGCTCGCCTTCTGGATCGGCTGTCTCGCCATCATCGGCGGCGTGCTCGCCCATGTACCCATGTTCATGATGGGCAGGTACACCGGCTACCAGATGGTCGGCATGGAAATGGACGCCACCATGCTGACCGGCATGGCGATGATTCCCCTCGGCGTGCTGCTCGCGGCCTACGGGCTGATGCCGCGCATCGCCCAGATGCACAAGAGCCTGCACCACGACAGCCACCTGCAATTCCATGTGGCCGACGGCGTGCCCCTGAACCGCGAGCACTGGAAGCTCGTCATCGTGCTGGTGATCGCGCTGGCGGTCGACGTGCTGAAGCCGGCGACGCTGGGCTTCGTGATGCCGGGCATGACGCGCGAGTACGAGATCAACAAGGAAACGGCCGGCGTGCTCGCGCTGGTCGCACTCACCGGCACCACGGTCGGCTCGGTCGTCTGGGGGCGGCTGGCGGATGTCTTCGGACGGCGATCGGCCATCCTGCTCTCCGCGCTCATGTTCATCGGCACCGCGATCTGCGGCGCCATGCCTTCCTTCGGCTGGAACCTGGTGATGTGCTTCCTGATGGGCGCATCCGCCGGCGGACTGCTGCCGATCACCTTCACGCTGATGGCCGAGACCGTGCCCGCCGCACACCGTGGTTGGTTGCTGGTGGCGCTGGGCGGTATCGGCACGTCGGCCGGCTACCTGCTGGCGGCGGGCTCGGCTGCGCTGCTGGTGCCGGAGTTCAGTTGGCGGGCCTTGTGGCTGCTCGGCCTGCCCACCGGATTGCTCATCGTGTTCCTGGGGCGCTACATCCCGGAATCGCCTCGGTTCCTGTCGAATGCAGGGCTCGACACCGAGGCGCGTGCCGTGCTCGCAAGATTCGCGGGCACCGGTGCTGCCACCGCTCCGGCCGAAGACGTGCCGGCGGTCGTGGCCGAACAGGAAGTGCCGGCGGGCGGCATGGGCCAACTGCTGCACGGCGGCCATGCGAGGATCACCTGGGGCCTGATCGTCTGCGGCGTGGCCTGGGGACTCGTCAACTTCGGCTTCCTGCTGTGGCTGCCGACCAACCTCGGCAGCATGGGCATGGACGCCAGCGCCGCCAGCGCCCTGCTGGCACGCTCCGCGCTGTTGGCGCTGCCCGGCATCGCCCTCGTGATCTGGCTCTACCACCGCTGGAGCAGCATCAAGGCGCTGGTGCTCTTCATCGTGCTGACGGCGGCGACTTTGCTGGTGTTCTGCGGGCTCGGGCTCGCGCAGGTGCGATCGGACATGGCCATGGTGCTGACCACCGCCCTGTTGCTGGTGAGTTCGAGCGGCGTGATCGCGATGCTGATCCCCTATGCGGCGGAGATCTATCCGGTGCATCTGCGGGGCACCGGCTCGGGCGTGATCGCGGCCAGTTCGAAGTTCGGCGGCATCCTCGGTGCGGCCTTCGGCGTGCTGGGCGTGTTCGGGCACTTCACCCTGTCGGCCTTGCTCATCGCCGTGCCGATGGCCGTCGCTGCCGTGTTGCTGCTCCGAAGCGGCATCGAGACGCGCGGACGCGGGCTCGAGGACATCCAGGATGCCTTCGCGCCGGCACCCGCCGCGCCGCACCGGGGCTAGCGCTGCCGCACGGCGGCATCAACGCCACGCAATGACAATGACGCGCACGCGCAGGCGCGTCCTTTCCTAGAATCTCACCGGGATTCGAACCGGGACCCGTCGCTCCCAAACGGCGAGCCCGAAGTCGCCCGCCTTATCCGGAATAAGCATTCAATCGCCCGCAAACCCGCATGGAGACTGGTGAATATGCTTATCCGCATAAGGCGCGAACCAAAAAATAGTTTGTTTCCATAAGGCGCGCTTCTACATTCCTCGCTCCCGTTGACGAGGCTGTGGAGGCACCGCCTTCCAGCAACTGACACACGATGTACCAATACACAGATTTCGACCGCCAGTTCGTGCACCTGCGCGCGGCTCAATTCCGCGACCAGCTCGAACGCTGGCAAACGGGCAAGCTCGCCGAGGATGAGTTCCGCCCCCTGCGGCTTCAAAACGGCTGGTATGTCCAGCGCTATGCGCCGATGCTGCGCGTGGCCGTGCCCTACGGCGAACTGTCGAGCCGCCAGCTGCGCGTGCTCGCGAAGATCGCCCGCGAATACGACGAGCCGGAGGCCGAGGTCTACAAGACCGCCATCGCCACCCAGGGCAAGCTCGGCTCGCACAAGCTGCCGACGCACTACGCGCACTTCACGACGCGCCAGAACGTGCAATACAACTGGATCCCGCTGTCGAAATCGGCCGATGTGATGGACCTGCTGGCCTCGGTCGACATGCACGGCATCCAGACCAGCGGCAACTGCATCCGCAACATCACCAGCGACGAGCGCGCCGGCGTAGCGGTCGACGAGATCGCGGACCCGCGTCCCTTTGCGGAAATCATGCGCCAGTGGAGCACGCTTCACCCCGAATTCGCCTTCCTGCCGCGCAAGTTCAAGATCGCGATCACCGGCGCCACGGAAGACCGTGCCGCCACCGGCTGGCACGACGTGGGCCTGCACCTGCTGAAGAACGACGCGGGCGAACTGGGCTTCCGCGTGCAGGTCGGCGGAGGCATGGGCCGCACGCCGATCATCGGCACCGTGCTGCGGGAGTTCCTGCCATGGAACCAGATCATGAATTACCTCGAAGCGGTGATCCGGGTCTACAACCGCTACGGACGACGCGACAACATCTACAAGGCGCGCATCAAGATCCTGGTGAAGGCCGAGGGCCAGCGCTACATCGACGATGTCGAGGCCGAGTACAAGCAGATCATCGAGCACGACGGCGCGCCGCACACGGTGACGCAGGCCGAACTCGACCGCGTGAGCGCTTCTTTCGTGCCGCCGACGCTGGCGACCCGTGTATTCCGCAGCGCCGAGGAAACCGACGCCGACCTGCGTGCGCAGGCCGCCGACGACGTGATGTTCGCGCGCTGGCTGGCGCGCAACGTCGCGCCGCACAAGAACCCGGCGCTGCGCGCGGTCACGCTGTCCTTCAAGCGTCGCCTGCAGGCGCCCGGCGATGCCTCCGCCGACCAGCTCGACACGGCCGCCCGGCTCGCCGAGCGGTTCAGCGCCGGCGAAGCCCGCGTCACGCACGACCAGAACCTGCTGCTGCCCTGGGTGCATGCCGAAGACCTGCACGCCCTGTGGCTGGCCGCACGCGAAGCCGGCTTCGCAAGCGCCAACGTGCACCTGCTGACCGACATGATCGCCTGCCCCGGCGGTGACTTCTGCGCGCTGGCGAACGCGCGATCGATCCCGATCGCCGAAGCCATCACCGAGCGCTACCAGGACCTGGACGAGCTCGACGACCTCGGCGAGATCGACCTGCACATCAGCGGCTGCATCAATTCATGCGGCCACCACCACAGCGGGCACATCGGCATCCTCGGCGTCGACAAGGACGGCAAGGAGTGGTACCAGGTGACTCTGGGCGGCTCCGACGGCTCCGCGCTCAGCGGTGCGGCGCAGCCCGGCAAGGTGGTCGGCCCCTCGTTCTCGGCGGCCGAAGTGCCCGACGTGATCGAGGCCGTGCTCAACACCTACCGCGACACCCGCGAGACGGGCGAGACCTTCATCGATGCGCTGCGGCGCGTCGGCATCGAGCCTTTCAAGGCCGCCGCCAACGGCGCGCGCTTCAAGGTCGAGGAGGCGGCATGAACAAGACGCTTCAACTGATCGCTGCCGAAGACCACGTGGACAACGGCGACCCGAACGTCATGCAATTGCCCAATGACGCCGACCCGCTGGCGATCGAGGTGTGCCTCGACGACGTGGAGCGCATCGACCTGGACTTTCCGAAGTTCACCGATGGGCGCGCCTACAGCCAGGCCTTCCTGTTGCGCCGTCGACTCGGGTTCAAGGGCGACATCCGCGCCACCGGGGACGTGCTGATCGACCAACTGGTGCAGATGCAACGCACCGGTTTTTCGAGCGCCGTGCTGAAGGAAGGCGTGGACGCCTCCGCCGCGCAGCGCCAGTTCGACCGTTTTGCCGCCTTCTATCAAGGTGACGCGGTGCAAGCCACGCCGATCTTCAAGCGCGCCTGAGCGAGCCGCCAGCACGCCCCCTGCCCCACCGAAAACTTCGCCAAATGAGCATCGATCTCGCACAAGTCAACGCCAAGCTGGGCCGCAACGCCGAAGGCCTTGTGGATTGGGCCATCGGCCTGGACCGGCCGTCGATCATCACCACCAACTTCCGGCCCTTCGAGGCGGTGATCCTGCACATGGTCACGCGCGCGAAGCCCGACGTGCCGGTGGTCTGGATGGACAACGGCTACAACACCGACGCCACCTACCGCTTCGCCGACGAGGTGACGAAGCTGCTGAAGCTGGATCTGCGCATCTTCGTGCCCCGGCGCTCGCGAGCGCATCGCGAAGCGGTGGAAGGCCCGACGCCGGCGCTCGACGATCCGCGCCACGCCGCCTTCACCGAGGAGGTGAAACTGGAGCCCTTCGCACGCGCGCTGCGCGAGATGGCGCCGCAGGTCTGGTTCACCGCGCTGCGGGCCACCGACACGGCCGTGCGCGCGCAGATGGATCCGGTCAGCATCAATCCCGATGGCCTGATCAAGGTCGCGCCGCTGCTGCACTGGTCGTCGAAGGATCTGTACGACTATTGTCAGGCGCATGGCCTGCCGAACAACTTCGACTATCTCGATCCGACCAAGGGCGAGGACAACAGGGAATGCGGTCTGCACCTCGCGCACTGATGTCCCACGTCGTATCCGATCCACTCTCTGAGCGCCCCATTTCCATGAATGCCCGAACCGAACCCGACCTGCTGCTGAACACCACGCAGTCGCTCGCGCGCCTGTCCAACACGCAGCTCGACGCACTGGAAGAAGAGACCATCTTCATCCTGCGGGAGGTGGCCGCCTCTTTCGAGCGGCCCACGCTGCTGTTCTCGGGCGGCAAGGATTCGCTGGTGCTGCTCAAGTGCGCGGAGAAAGCCTTCGGCATCGGCCGCATCCCCTACCCGCTGCTGATGATCGACACCGGCCACAACTTCCCCGAAGTGACGGCCTTCCGTGATGCGCGCGCCAAGGAACTCGGCGCCGAACTCATTGTGCGCAACGTCGAGGATTCGATGAAGCGCGGCACGGTGCGCCTGGCGCATCCGGACGAATCGCGCAACGTGCACCAGTCGGTCACGCTGCTCGAAGCAATCGAGGAATTCCGGTTCGACGCGCTGATTGGCGGCGCCCGCCGCGACGAGGAAAAGGCCCGCGCCAAGGAGCGCATCTTTTCGCACCGCGACAGCTTCGGCCAATGGCAGCCCAAGGACCAGCGTCCCGAGCTGTGGACGCTTTTCAATACGCGTCTTGCACCGGGCGAGCATTTCCGGGTGTTCCCGATCTCGAACTGGACCGAACTGGACGTGTGGCAGTACATCGAGCGCGAGAACATCGCCCTGCCCTCGATCTACTACACGCACAAGCGCGAAGTGGTCGAGCGCCGCGGCCTGCTGGTGCCGGTGACTGAGCTGACGCCGCCGCGCGATGGCGAGCAGGTCGAGGTGCGCGACGTGCGCTTCCGTACCGTGGGCGACATCACCTGCACGTGCCCGGTCGACAGCCTCGCCGCCGACGCCGGCGACGTGGTGATCGAAACGCTGGCGGCTGACGTCAGCGAACGCGGCGCGACGCGCATGGACGACAAGACGTCCGAAGCCTCCATGGAAAAGCGAAAGAAAGACGGTTACTTCTGATGACGATCGCAACCCAATCGCCAGCAACTTCAACGCACGCCGAGACCGGCGCTGCCCTGCGCTTCATCACCTGCGGCAGTGTCGACGACGGCAAGAGCACGCTGATCGGGCGCCTGCTGGTCGACAGCAAGACCGTGCTGCAGGACCAACTGGCGGGCGTGCAACGCGGCGGCGAGACCGATCTGGCGCTGCTGACCGACGGCCTGTCGGCCGAGCGCGAACAGGGCATCACCATCGACGTGGCCTACCGCTATTTCTCGACCGCGCACCGCAAGTTCGTGATCGGCGATGCGCCGGGCCACGAGCAGTACACGCGCAACATGGTCACGGCCGCTTCGAGCGCCGACGCGGCCGTGGTGCTGGTCGATGCCACCAAGCTGGCCTGGGCGGCCGAATGCGGCGACGGCGAAGTCGTCAGGCGCGAGCTGCTGCCGCAGACCCGTCGCCATACCCTGCTGTGCCATCTGCTGCGCGTGCAGTCGATCGTGTTCGCGGTGAACAAGCTCGACGCCATCGACGATGCCGAACTGGCTTTCGAGCGTATATCCGAGGCGCTCGCGAATTTTGCGGAAGCCGCGGGTGTGAAGGTCGCCGCCACCGTGCCGATCTCGGCGCTCAAGGGCTGGAACGTCGCTTCGCGCCATGTCGACTGGGCAGGCTACGAAGGCCCGAGCCTGCTCGAACTGCTGGAGCAACTGCCGGTCACCGCGCAGGACGAGGCCGTGCCCTTCGCCTTCCCCGTGCAATGGGTCGAGAAGTTCTCCGCCTCGGCCGACACCTCGCGTGGCCGTCGGGTCTTCTGGGGTCGCGTCGCCAGCGGGCACGTCGAGCCCGGCCAGCGCGTCACCGTACTGCCGAGCAACCAGTCCGCCACCGTGGCGCAAGTGCTGAGCCATACCCGCCAGCCCAAGGCCGTGCATGCGGGCCACAGCGCCGGCATCGTGCTGGACCGCGAACTCGATGTCTCACGCGGCGACTGGCTGCTGGAACCCGGCGCCTTCGAGCCGGCGCGCGAAATCACGGCGACCATCGCCTGGCTCGACGACGAACCGCTGGTGGCAGGGCGTGTCTACTGGGCGCTCCAGGGCCACCGCTGGGTCAAGGCCAAGGTGGCGCGCATCGTGGATCGCGTCAACATCACGACGCTGGACTCCGAGCCGGCCGACCAGCTCGAAGCCAATGCGATCGGCGACGTCGTGCTCAGCCTGCAGCAGCCGCTGGCCGTGCTGCCCTTCACCCAGTCGCGCACGTTGGGGTCGCTGATCCTCGTCGACACCGCCTCCCACAGGACCTCCGCTGCCGTGCTGGTGCGGCCTGCGCCCACAAAGCCCTAAAATTCGGGGTTTTCCCGATCTTTCCTCCCGCCAGCCTAGAACCATGACCCACGTCGTCTCCGAATCCTGCATCCGCTGCAAATACACCGATTGCGTCGACGTTTGCCCCGTCGATTGCTTCCGTGAAGGGCCGAACATGCTGGTGATCGATCCCGACGAGTGCATCGATTGCGCGGTCTGCATTCCCGAGTGCCCCGTGAACGCGATCTACGCGGAGGAAGACCTTCCCGCCAACCAGTTGGCCTTCATCAAGATCAACGCCGAGCTGGCGGTGGCCGATGGGTGGAAGAGCATCACCAAGCGCAAGCCGGCGCTGCCCGATGCGGACGAATGGAAAGACAAGACCGACAAGGTCTCGGAGCTGGTGCGCTGAGCACTGCGGCAAGCCCCATCGAGACCGACGCGCTGATCATCGGCGCGGGTCCGGTCGGGCTGTTCCAGGCCTTCCAGCTGGGCCTGCTTGAAATCTCCTGCCGCATCGTCGACGCCCTGCCCCGTATCGGCGGCCAGTGCGTCGAGCTGTATGGCGACAAACCGATCTACGACATCCCGGGCACCCCGGTGACCACCGGCAGGGGTCTCGTGGAATCGCTGCAACGGCAGATCGCGCCTTTCAAGCCGCAATTCCACCTGGGCGAGCAGGTCGCGACGCTCGCCCGTCAGGACGATGGGCGTCTTCTGCTGGGTACCAGCAAGGGCAACGTTTTCCTCGCCAGGACCGTGTTCGTTGCTGCGGGCGTCGGCGCCTTCGTCCCCAAGCGCATCGCCGTCGAAGGCATCGAACGGCTGGAAGGAACAAAGCTTTTCTACCACCCCGACGCGCTCGATCGCTTTGCCGGACAGACGGTGGTGGTCAACGGCGGCGACGACAGCGCGCTCGATACCGCACTGGCGCTCGTGCCGATCGCGAAGCAGGTCACGCTGCTGCATCGGCGCGACGTCTTCCAGGCCGAGGACGCGACGGTCGCGGCCTTGCGAGAGCGAATCGCCGCAGGAACGATGCGCCTGGCCGTCGGGCAGCCGGTTGCCTTCGACGACGCCCAACTGCAAATCGCCACGCCCGATGGGCAAACCATCTCATTGCCATTCGATGCACTGGTCGGCTGCCTCGGGATTTCCCCTCGCCTGGGAGCCGTCGCCGACTGGGGCCTGGATCTGGTGCGCAAGCAGGTGCCGGTCGACACCGAGAAGTTCGAAACGCGCGAACGCGGCGTCTTCGCGGTCGGCGACATCAACACCTATCCGGGCAAGAAGAAACTGATCGTCTGCGGCTTCCACGAAGCCACGCTGGCCGCCTGGGGTGCGACCGCGGTCGTGTTTCCCGACAAGTCGATCCCGCTGCAATACACGACGACCAGCACGCGCCTGCATGCGCTGCTCGGCGTCAAGCACTGATCCCTGTGTGACGCAGGGGTGCACGCGCCGTTGCGACCCTGAACGGGATGTGAATATCCGATTCACGCTGTCGACATCGCGCCAGCCTAGGATTCCGGGATGCAGGCGCTGAACATTTCCCTCTTTCAGTGGCTGGCCGCGGGCTCTGCGCCCCATCCTCAACTCCTGTGGATGGCGTCCGTCATCGCTGAAAGATCACCCTGGGCCTGCGTGGCGATCATGGCCTGGGCCGTATGGCGCAAACCCGCACAACGCTCCTACTGCATGGGCACGCTGGCTGCAGCCGCCGTCGCGGCAATCGCCGCCCATATGCTGGCCAATGCCATCAACGCACCACGCCCCTTCATGCTCGGCCTGAGCCCGGCGCACATCCTGCACGGCGCGCGCGGCTCGATGCCGAGCGCGCACGCCTCGGTGATGTTCACCGTTGCGCTGGTCCTGTGCATGCGCCCGCCTCTGCGCACGGCCGGCCTTGCGATGTTCGTCATCGCAGCGATGACCGGATGGGCGCGCGTCTACGTCGGGGTTCATTTCCCGTTCGACATCCTCGGCGGCCTGCTGCTGGCCGTTGTGGTCACGGCCTTGTTCTGGGTGGTTCTGCGCCTGACGAAACGCTTTTTCCCGCCGCAGTTCGGCGGCGATTCGGGACCTTCCCTTCAGTCGACGGGGGCGGATCAACTCGATGCTGTGCCCCTCGACCCGCAGAGCGTCGTGCGGCACGCTTGATTTCCAGCTGGCCGCCGCGGACGGCCCGGCCCTGCACAGCCCGCTTCGGCGGGCTTTTTCGTGTCCGCCCTACAATGGCACGTCGCTAGGGGTGCTGACCGATGGTCGGCTGAGAAAGTCCCTTTGAACCTGACTCGGCCAGAAGTGGTCGGGGCCGGAGGATTCACTTGAATCTTCGGCCCGAGGTAATCCTCGCGCAGGGAAGCTGGTCCAGCGGCCGTCACGTTCTCTCGCGTGCCGGTCCCACCGCCGGGCCTCGCCCACCTGCCAACAATTTGCATGGGAGCAAATGGATGGCAAACACACACGACGATCCCGCACCGGCTGGTGCCAACGAGGCGCTGACGCCGCTGCGCGAGGCCGGCCGCGTCTTTCGATGGCACGACCACATGGCGCTGTGGTTCAGCCTCGGCGTCGGCCTCCTGGTCATGCAGATCGGCGCCTACCTGGTGCCGGCGGTCGGCACGCGCGATGCCGTCGTCGCCATCGTGCTCGGCTCGTGCATCGGCGCGGGCCTGCTGGCATGGACCGCGCGCCTGGGCTGCGAAAGCGGACTCGCCAGCGCAGGCCTGATGCACGCCACCTACGGCAGCGCCTTCGCCCGGCTTCCGGTGGTGCTCAATATCGTCCAACTGATCGGTTGGACCACCTTCGAAATCGTGATCATGCGCGAGGGCACGCAGGCCATCGGGCGGCAGGCCTTCGGCTGGTCGCTCGACGGCAACCTGGGCTCCCTGATGACGACGCTGCTCTGGGGTGCCGTCCTGCTCGCCTTGCTGGCGGGCTCGATGGTCAAGCTGGTTCGCCGCTTCGTCAGCCGGTTCGGGCTGCCTCTGGTGGTGCTCTCGCTCATCTGGTTGACCTGGCAATTCGCGACGCGGCTGCACGCCAAGGGCCTGGAAGCCTTCTGGACGCGACCGGGCGACGGCAGCATGGGGATGTTCGGCGCGCTCGACCTCGTGATCGCCATGCCTGTCTCCTGGCTACCGCTGGTGGCCGACTACGCGCGCCACGGCAAGCGCAGTTCGGGTGGCCTGGGCAGCGCCTTCAGCGGGACCTGGGTCGGCTACGCGGTGGCCAACATCTGGTGCTATGCACTGGGCGTGATGGTGGTGAGCGTCGCGGAACCCGGCACGGACCTGGTCACGGCGCTCCTGCTCGCACAGGGCGGACTGGTCGCGCTGGGCCTGATCCTGATCGATGAACTCGACAATGCCTATGGCGACGTGTACTCGGGCTCGGTCTCTTCCCACAGCCTGCAGCCACGCTGGAGCGTGCGCCGCTGGGGCCTGATGCTCGCTTCGGTCTGCATCGCCCTGGCGCTGGTGCTGCCGATGCACTCGCTCGAACCCTTCCTGCTGCTGCTGAGTTCGGTCTTCGTTCCGCTCTACGGCGTGATCCTCGGGCGGCTGGGCACCGGCAGCGTCGCGACGGTGGGCTCGCGCCGTGTGGATATCGCAGCCGCTGCCATCTGGATCGGCGGCATCGCGATCTACCACGCCTGCGCCGCGTGGGCGCCTCAGTGGGGCTCGGCCTTGCCGACCCTGGCGATCACTTTCGTGCTGGCATGGTTCACGCGACCATCGCCGGCAGGCGGACCATCGGCACTGGCGCAAAGCCGTGGTTGAGGGGTCCGTGGCCCTCACCGACCTTCACATCCGCGCCCGCCGCCATGGCGGCGACCACGTAGCCGCGCGCGCGTTCGACGGCTTGCGGCAAGTCGTAGCCGAGCGCCAGGTGCGCGGCGATGGCCGACGAAAGGGTACAGCCGGTGCCGTGGAGGTTGCGGCTGGCGATGCGCGTCGATGCCAGTCGCAGGCGATCACCGCTCGCCTCGGCCAGCAGGTCGACCACATCGTCGCCCGGCAGGTGTCCGCCCTTGAGCAGGACGGCATTCGCGCCCAGCGCCAGCAACTCGCTGGCTGCGTCGTCGAGCGCATCGACACCGTCGATCGCGTGGCCGATCAGCAATGCCGCCTCGTCCAGGTTGGGCGTCACCACCACCGCACGAGGAAAGAGCTCGCGCACGAGGCCCTGGACGGTTTCCGCCGCGATCAGCCGGTCGCCGCTGGTGGCGACCATCACCGGGTCGAGCACCACGTTCGGGAGCTTGTAGTGGTCTATGGCCCACGCGACGACCTCGACCACTTCGGGCGCGTGGAGCATGCCGAGCTTGACGGCATCGACACCGATGTCCTCGACCACGGCCTGAATCTGCGCCTTGAGAAAGGCCGACGGCACACCGTGAATTCCCGACACGCCGAGCGTGTTCTGGGCGGTGAGCGCTGTGATGGCCGTCATGCCGTAGCACCCGAGCGCGGAGAAAGTCTTGAGATCGGCCTGGATGCCGGCGCCGCCGCCGCTGTCGGATCCTGCGATCGAGAGCACACGTGCGTAGCGCGAAGATGCATAAGTCATGAGCACGGAGCTTACCCCCAGCCTCGCCCACTTCGTGTGGCTCGGACACCCCCTCTCCGGGGGGCAATACCTGCGACCCGGCAAAGCCGGTTCCGCGGTATTTCTGGTCTTGGATGCGCCGGGCTCTTGCGTTGCGTTGGGGAACTGGCGTGAGCACGGGTCTCGAACTTCCGTTCCGGTCTGCCGCGGTCCTTGGCGGCGGGCTCATGGGCCGGCTGCTCGCGGTGACGTTGGCACAGGGCGGGTGCAAGGTGGACGTGTATGAAGCGGGCGGCCCGGAGGCCGAAGGTGCGGCGGCCCGCGTCGCTGCCGCGATGCTGGCGCCGCTGGCCGAGTCCGCAGTAGCGCCGCCGTCCGTGGTGCGCATGGGCCATCACGCGCTGGATCGCTGGCCTGCGCTGATCGCGTCGCTGGCTGCGCCCGTCTTCTTCCAGCGCGAAGGCACGCTGGTGGTGTGGCATCGGCAGGACGCGTCGGAGGCAGCGCGGCTGGCGCGCGTCCTCGCCCGCACCGGCGAAGTCGTGCCCGAGCTCCCCGCCATGAAGTCGCTCGACGCGGCCGGGATCGCGGCGCTCGAGCCTTCGCTCGGGCAGCGCTTCGCACAGGGGCTGCTGTTGCCGGAAGAGGGCCAGCTCGACAATCGTGGGCTGCTTGCGGCGCTGCTTGCGACACTTCAGGCGATGCCTGGGGTTCGCCTGCATTGGCACACGCCACGGTCCATCGACGATTTCGCACCCGGCACGGGCGGCCAGCCCGAACGCGTGATCGATTGCCGCGGCCTCGGCGCTCGCCCTCAGTGGAATGCGCTCCGGGGCGTGCGCGGCGAAGTCATCCGCGTGCATGCGCCGGAGGTCGCCTTGCAGCGACCCACGCGCCTCGTACACCCGCGCTATCCGCTCTATATCGCACCGAAGCCGGATCATCTGTTCGTGATCGGCGCGACGGAAATCGAGTCGGATGACATGTCGCCGGCCAGCGTGCGATCGACACTCGAACTGCTGAGCGCCGCCTACGCGGTACACAGCGGGTTCGCCGAAGCACGCATCGTCGAGATCGCCACGCAATGCCGGCCCACCCTCCCCGATAACCTGCCCGCCATTCGGCAACCGCGGCCGGGCGTGATGCAGATCAACGGCCTCTACCGCCATGGCTTCATGATTGCACCCGCCATCCTCGACGTCGCCATGGAACTGCTCGCGACCGGACGCTCCGCGCTTGCGAGCCGCTTCGACATGGCGACCTGCCTGGACAACGCAACGCCATGAACATCCTGATCAACGACGTGCCCCACACGCTGCCGCCCGAGGCGAAGCTGTCGGATGCGCTCGCGCTCATCAACGCGACGCCGCCCTATGCTGCCGCGGTCAATCGTCAGTTCGTGCCGCGGTCGAACTACGCATCGCATCTGCTTCAGCCCGATGACCGCATCGAAGTGATCCGCCCGGTGACGGGCGGCTAGAAAGCCGGACCTGCCATGACCACTGAATCCACCCCCGACCCGCTCGTCCTCTACGGCCAGACCTTCCAGAGCCGCCTGTTGCTGGGCACCGCGCGCTACCCCTCGCCCGACATTCTCGAGGCGGCGGTCCGCCGCGCCAGGCCCGCGATGCTGACCGCGTCGCTGCGCCGCCAGACCGCCACGCCCAACGCCTCCGGCAGCGACAACGGCTTCTGGGACCTGCTGCGGCGCCTCGACGTGCCAGTGCTGCCGAACACCGCCGGCTGCCACAGCGTGCAGGAAGTGATCGCCACGGCGCAGATGGCGCGCGAGCTCTTCGGCACGGCCTGGATCAAGCTCGAACTGATCGGCGACGACTACACCCTGCAACCGGACACGCTGAACCTCGTCGACGCCGCATCGCAGTTGATCCGCGACGGCTTTCAGGTGCTGCCCTACTGCACCGAGGACCTGGTGCTGTGCCAGCGCCTGGTCGACGTCGGCTGCCAGGCGGTGATGCCGTGGGCTGCGCCGATCGGCACCGGGCGCGGACCCGTCAATCCCTATGCTCTGCAAGTGCTGCGCGAACGGCTGTCGGTGCCGCTTCTCGTCGATGCGGGACTGGGTCTTCCCTCGCATGCCTGCCAGGTCATGGAGTGGGGCTACGACGGTGTTCTGCTGAACACCGCCGTCGCTTTGGCGCAGGATCCGGTCGCGATGGCCGGTGCGTTCGCGGATGCGGTGCAGGCGGGCCGCGAAGCGCATCGCGCGGGCGCGATGGCCGCGCAGGACTCGGCCCAGCCGAGCACGCCGGTCCTCGGCACGCCGTTCTGGCATCACGCTTCTTCGCAATGACTGCAATGAGTGCAATGAGTGCAATGAACGCAATGACCGACCCCAACGCCATCGCGCAAGCCATCGTCGCGGCGCATGCGTCGCGCTTTGGAATCTCGAATTCGGCGGGTTCTCTCGGTTCTCTCACATCCGACGATGCCGTCTATCGCGGTGCCAGGCAGGCCTGCGCAACGCTCGGGTTCATCGACGTCGATGCCGAATGCCTGGCCAACGCCTGGCACGCGCAAATTCAGCGCACCGGCCTGTTCGATGCCGGTGCATGGCCTGAAAACCCCGCCGACTTCGGCATGCGTCCGTTTCCGCCGGGTTCGCGCGACGATGCCTTCCCGCAGTGCCCGATGAAGCTCGGCCTCTACGCCGTGCTTCCGGATGCGCAATGGGTCGGACGCATGGCGCGTGCGGGCGTGCCCACGGTGCAGTTGCGATACAAGTCGAACGACGCCGAGGCGATTTCACGCGAGGTGCATGCGGCCGTCGAAGCGGTTCGAGGCACCGACGCCCTGCTCTTTATCAACGACCATTGGCGCGTCGCGATCGAGGCACGCGCCTATGGGCTTCACCTCGGGCAGGAAGACCTTGACGCGCTTTCGCCGATGGAACTCCAGACAATTCGCGACTCCGGCCTGCGTCTGGGCGTCAGCACACATGGCTACGCGGAAATGGTGCGCGCCGATGCGGTCAGCCCGAGCTACATCGCGATGGGCGCGGTGTATCCGACCACGCTGAAGCAGATGGCAACCGCACCGCAAGGCGTCGCGCGCCTGGGTGCCTATGCGCGACTGACGCGCGGCTATTCACAAGTCGGCATCGGCGGTGTCGACGCCGCGCGCATGCCTGAAGTACTTGCGACCGGCGTCGGCTCGGTCGCCGTCGTTCGCGCGTTGGTCGCAGATCCTGATCCCGAAGCCGCTGCGGCCAGACTGCTCGCTCTGTACCGGGAAAATGAACGATAAGGTTTTCGTCGGATTCCGAGCTCGCACAGCACGCGAAGAAATTTCTGCGTTGAAGTTTCGATTCGATGTGCGTCGGCTGGAAGCGTAAAAAACCAYGCTATAATTTGAGGCTTGTTCCTCGATAGCTCAGTCGGTAGAGCGCCGGACTGTTAATCCGTAGGTCCCTGGTTCGAGCCCAGGTCGAGGAGCCACTACAAGCCGCAAGGCCTCTGGATGCCCCGCTATCAAATTGGTAGCGGGGCATTTTCTTTTGGAGGTATCCAGCGGTCATTGACGACGGGAATGCTCATGCAATTCGATCTGGTCGGAAACTCGGTACGGATCATCGGGACTCTTCATGCAGTACCGCAAGGCAGCGTGGGCTGGGAGGCTGCCGTGCAGCAATCGGTCGCCTGGGCCGACCGGATCGTTCTTGAGATGACCCCCGAGACTGGCAAGAAGATGATGAGCATGCCAGGCTACGCAACCTCCTCGCTCGACCCCGAGACACTCAAGCAACTCAAAAGCATTTGGCCTGCGGCCATCGATCCAATCGAAGAGTGCAACCTCATCACCGCATGGCTCGTTGCAAATCTCAATGGCATCGATTCGGAGCGCGGTGTGGAGGGCCTCATCGGCGAGATGCTGAATGAAAACCCTCGCCCTCTGCTTGGACTGGAATCTGCTGAAGACTTCGCGGCAGCTTTCGACGGTGTCTCATCTGCGGAGATCGAAAAAGCGATCCGCATGCCACTCTCTGACGGTAGCCGCAATGCTGCGATGTTTCGCGCGTTCTACAACGCCTGGCGAAACGCCGACCGCGTAACGCTTGCGAAGCTGTCGGGTGCCCAGCTTCCAAAGTTTGGACGAATGCAGCAGGCGCTGTATGACCGTCGGAACAGGGCCTGGGCGCTGAAGATTTCAGAGTTCACCAAGCAATCGACAAAGACCTTGGTCGCCGTTGGCGCAGGCCATCTTTGCGGGAAGAACAACCTGCTCGAGGTGCTGGATCGAGACTACGGTTTGAAATCGAAACGTTCACCTGTCTGAGGTTTCCTGGCCCGATGCTGCCATCGGCGAGCGACTCGGCCGCCTAGCTGACCTTGGTCCACTTCAAGGACTGCTTGATCGAATCCTCAGTCCGAGTCCAGAGCGCTCCGCACTTCGGACACTCGCACTGGGCAATCAATGCGCCCCTGAAATCCTTGCTCACCGAACGCTCGATGAAGGCACCGTCCCACGGACGGCGCGGGTGAGCAGCGATCTTTTCGCATCGTTGGCATTCCTGTTCCATTTGCCGAATTCTCCGATAAGGCTGCCCCGCCGACCAGTCCAACCTAACGCCTCAAATTGAGCTTGTAGCGGAAAGTGTCGGCGCGATAGACCGCGAGTTCAACATGAATCGGCCGGCCGTCCGCAAGCTGCACCAGGCGCTCGACCTCCAGGACGGGCGCGCCGCGATCGAGTCCCAGCAGCTTTGCATCCTGGGGACGGGCCAGCCCTGCGCCGATCTCGATCTGTGCCTCGCCGATCTTCAGTCCGCCCTCGTGCTCGAAGACGTCGATCAGGTCGCGCCGAGAGAAATCGACGCGCGTCAGCTTTTCGCCGAGGAAGCGGGGCAAGTAGGAGTTGTTGACCGACAACGGCTCCCGATCGAGGTAGCGCAGCGTCTGCAGGTGATACACGCTTTCGCCGGGAGCGAGTTGCAACTGCCGCGCCACGGCGGGCGGCGCCTTGATCTCGCGCCAGGCGAGGCGCTTGCTGCTGACTGCGTGCTGCTCCAGCGCCAAGGCCTCGTTCAGGCCCTCCAGCCGGTTGAGGCTCTGTGACGCCTTGGGATGGGACACGAATGCACCTTTGCCGTGCACCTTGACGATGAGACCCTCCGCCTGAAGCGCTCCCAGGGCCTGTCGCACCGTGATTCGGCTCACGCCATGCTCGTCGGTGAGTTCGGCTTCGGAGGGGAGCTTGGCGCCCGGAGCGAGCCGGCCGTCGAGGATGCGCGCACGCAGGGCGTCGCGGAGCTGTGCATGCAGCGATTGTGGAAGTTCAGACATGGCGGCGCCGAGGATAACCCCTGGCATGCAGGTTGCATAGCTTGTTATAACTTGTCATAACAAGTAGGATTCCGCCCCATCAGGGTGCTTTTCTTGTCCCGTTCGTTCATCTACCGAGGATATGACCATGCATGCAACCCGCGCCTCCTTCTTCCGTCCCCTTCTCGCCGCGCTCGCGCTCGGTGCCGGCTTCGGTGCCGTCCACGCCGAAGGCTATCCCAACAAGCCGATCTCGCTGATCGTGCCCTTCTCTGCCGGCGGCGGCGTCGACGCCACCGCGCGTCTGCTCACGCCAAAGCTCGCCGAGTTGCTGAAGCAGCCGGTGGTGATCGAGAACGTGGCTGGTGCGGCGGGCACCATCGGCACGCAGAAGGTGGCGCGGTCTCCGGCGGACGGCTACACGCTGCTGTTCGCGGTGGCCAGTCCGTTGAACGTCGCGCCGCTGGTGGCGCCTTCGGCCGTGCGCTACGACACCTTCAAGGACTTCGTGCCCGTCGCGACGGTCGGCACCTCTCCCTTCGTCCTCATCGGCAAGACGGCACTGTCCGCACGCACTGCCGGCGAGCTCATCCAGTATGCGAAGGCGCACCCGGGCCAGCTCAACTTCGGCACCGATGGCGTCGGCACCTCGCTGCACATCACGGCCGAGATGTTCAAGCAGCGCGCCGGCATCGACATCGTGCATGTGCCCTACAAGGCTGGCCCGCAGGTGCTGACCGACGTGGCCGGCGGCCAGGTCGACCTCGCGGTGCTGCCGCTCACGCTCGCGCAGCCCTTCATCCGGGATGGCAAGGTGAAGGCCTTCGGCGTCACGTCGCTGGCCCGTTCGCCCAGCGCGCCGGCGATCCCCGCGCTCGCCGAGACGCCCGAACTCAAGGGCCTCGAGATGGACTCGTGGCTCGGCGTGCTGGCCCCGGCCGGAACGCCGGCTGCAGTCACTTCCGCCTGGGTCGCCGCACTCGACATCGCCCTCAAGGACCCGGAGATCGCCCGCAAGCTCGCCGACGTCGCGGTCAAGCCGCAACTGATCACCGGACCGGCCTTCGCCGACTACCTCGTGAAGGAACGCAAGGCCATCGCCGGGGTCGTGCAGACGGCCGGCATCAAGGCCGAATAGGCCGGAGCGCCCGATGCTGTTGACGATGACAAGCGCCTGGATCGTGCTGCCGGCCATCCTGCTGGCCGGCGGGCTGATCGGCGCCAGCGGCATCGGAGGCGTTCTGCTGGTTCCAGTGCTGACCAAGCTGGGCGGCGTGCCGCTCCCACAGGCGATTGCGGCTGCGTCCCTGGGCTTCGCCTTGCCGGCGCTCGTGGCGCTCGGGCCGCTCCGCCGCGAGCGAGCGTTGGCCGCGCGCTGTGTCCCCCTGCTCGTTGGCGGGCTCGCGGGGGCGGCCACCGGCGCGCTGCTCGTGCGCTGGATGCCGGCCGCCGCGCTGATGACGGGCGTGACCGTGCTGGTGCTGTTCTCGGGCTGGCGCGGCCTGCGGCGATCGACGATCACCGAGTCCGCGGCCGCCCCCCTCGCGGCCCCAATGCTCCTGGCGCTGGGCGTGCTGGTGGGCCTGGGCTCCGCGCTCACCGGCACCGGCGGGCCGGTGCTGGTCCTGCCGCTCTTGATGCTGATGCGCCAGCCGCTCGTTTTTTCGGTGGTTGCGGCGCAGGCTATTCAATTGCCGGTGGCACTCGCAAGCAGCACGGTCCACGCGCTCGAGGGCCGGCTCGACCTGCGACTTGCAGCCTCGTGCGGCGTGTTGATGCTGGCGGGTTCCATCGCGGGACAACGCGCCGCGACCCGCCTCGACACGCGACAACTCCAACGCCTTGTTTCCATGCTGCTGCTGGCGGTTGGCGCTTGGTTCGCATGGCTATTGCTGACTTGAACCTTCATCCGGAGCGACCATGCTTTCTCCCGAACTCTTGAACACCCGCGGCGACCTGCTGCTGGCGCCCGAATGGCTGATGCTTCCCGAGGGACCGAGGCAGGACATGGCGGTGCTGGTCCGCGACGGCCGCTTCGCCGCGGTCGGCCCCTTGGCCGATGTCGTCGCGGCGCACCCGCGATTGACGCCGATCGCCTTGCCCCAGCGGCTCCTCATGCCCGGGATGGTCGACACCCACACGCACCTGACGCAGTCCTTCGGCAAGGCGCTGGCCTTCGGGGAGCCGTCCGAAATCTTCCGCCGGATCTGGGTGCCGATGGAATCGATGCTCGATGCCGACGCGGCCTATCTCGCCGCGAAGCTTTCTGCATTGGAATCGCTGCGCGGCGGCTTCACCACGGTGGTCGACGCCGGCACACGCTCCGAAGCCGGGCTGGACGCGGTCGCCGGTGCGGCGCGCGATGTCGGCATTCGCTGCGTGCTCGGCATGATCTGCAACGACGCCGGGCTCGACGGCAACGAGTCCGCCACGCGGCGCATCCTCGACAACGCGAGCACCTTTCTCGCCCGACTCGAACACGATCCGCTGGTGCACCCCTCGCTCGCGATTTCGATCCCTGAAGCCGCAACCGATCGCATGCTGCACGACGTGGCGGCGCTCACGCTGGAAAGCGGTCGCCGCTTCCAGACCCACGTGAACGAGCACCTGGCCGCCGTCGAGCGCTCGCTGGTTGCGCGCGGATTGCGACCGCTCGAACTGCTGCATGCCTGTGGCGCGCTCAACGCCTCGGCACTCCTCGCTCATGCGACGCTGCTGACGTCGCGCGAAGTCGGCCTCCTGCGCGACAGCGGCGCGTCGGTCGCCTACAACCCGGTCGCGAGCCAGTGGAAGGGCAATGCGGTGCTCGACGCCGGCCTGCTCGGCATGCTCGGCGTTCCCTTCGGACTGGGCACCGACGGCACGCGCGCGGACGGCTTCCGGCTGATGGATGCCGCGGAAGCCACCCAGCGGCTCACGCACGGACTGGCCAACGGCGATTCGTCCTGCGGCGGCGGCTGGCTGTGGCTGGACCATGGCACCCATCGCGCCGCCGAGGCCGCGGGCCTGGGTGCCGTCACGGGCCGCATCGCCGAGGGCCTGGCCGCGGACTTCCTGCTCGTCGACCTCGATGTTCCGGAGTTCGTTCCGAGTTGGGACCTGACATGGGAACTGGTGCGCTTCGCCAACCGTGACCAGATCGAAGGCGTGTTCGTCAACGGAGCGCTGCGCCTGTGGAAGGGCTGGCCGCTCGATTGGGACGCACGTGCCCTCGTGAGGGAGGTGGCAGGCATCGCGCGCCGCGACGTGCAGCGCGCACCCATCCAGCGCGTGCACCCGGTGGCCGACATGCACCGTGCCCAGCAACTTCGACCGGCAGCCAGCATCGGCTAGTCCAGCGACACCCGCCGGAACTCCGCATACGCCGTCGGCCGAAAGAGGTTCAACGGCACGGTCTGTTCCTCATTCGGAAAGACCACGCGAACCTGCGCCTTCTCGCGCAACCAGCAGCCGCGCGCCGTCTGTCCATCCCAGGTCGAGAGAAAGCAGACTCGGCTCGGCGCAGTGCACTCCTGCTGAGCATCGGTGAGCTGCAGCAGTCGAACCGGGCTGCCGTCCGCCACGAAAAGGACGTTCGGCGTGAGGTCGCAGCCGGCGACGCATGCACACACGGCGAGGATCGTCGCAGTCCGCCATCCGAAGAGATTGCTGGCCTTGTCTGCAAGAAGATTGAACATGATTCAGGTCCGGAAAAGCAAAAAGGCAACGAGGTGGACTCGTTGCCTTTGAGGGGGAAGCCGGTCGAAGCGAGCGGGCGAACTAGAAGATGCCCCACATGATTCGACTCCGCTGCTCAAAGGCAACGCAGGATCGAAAATTCGAAATCGACAAATGCATGGACACGTTGAATATGTTCAATCTGAAGGGATGAGATAAGTCTAAGGTTGGCGAACGGCGGCTGTCTACGTGAATATTGCCGTGACAAGCCTACGGCCCCTTGAGCAGCGCCATGAATGCCGACAGGTTCAGGGGCTTCAGCAGGTGGTGATCGAAGCCTGCCGACGCGATTCGCTCCTTGTAGCCCTGCTGGCCCCAGCCCGTCAGCGCGACGAGAACGATCCGCTCGCCATCGGGCTGTGCACGAAGATGCCGCGCCAGGTCGCAGCCGTCCATGCCGGGCATGCCGATATCGAGCACCGCGATGTCGATCTCGTTCGCCGCGGCGAGTTGCAATGCTTCTTCCCCGCTGTAGGCGACCAGGGTGACGGCGCCCATCGATTCGAGCAACTCCGCCAGGCTGTCGGCGGCATCGCGGTTGTCGTCGACGATGAGCACGACGCCTTCGATGGAAGGTGCCCATCCGTCCTGCGACACCGTCCGGCGCGTACTCGCGGAAGGCGCGCTCTTCGCCAACGGCAGCCGAACCGTGAAGGTCGCGCCGCGGCCCAAGCCTTCGCTCGCGGCTTCAATGCTGCCGCCGTGCAGTTCGACCAGGCTCTTGGCCAGCGTCAGGCCGATGCCGAGTCCGCCCTGCGCCGCCTTGGATGTTCCGCTCACCTGCACGAACATGTCGAAGATCGACTTCAGCATGTCCGGGGAAAGTCCTGTCCCGGTGTCGCGGACCTCGACCACGGCGTGCCGCTCCTGCTGCCGCGCGATCACCTGCACGCGGCCGCCGGGCGGTGTGTACTTGGCCGCGTTGTTCAGGAGGTTGGAGAACACCTGCGTGAGTCGGACGGCATCGCCGCGCACCACGAGCGGTTCGCCTCCCAATTCGACGGACAGCGTGTGCCCCGCCCGCTCGACCAGCGGCCGGCTCAGCTCGATCGCGTCCTCGATCACCGCATCGAGCAGCACCGATCCCATCTGGAGCTCGATCTTGCCGCGCGTGATGCGCGACACCTCCATCAGGTCGTTCACCAGCCGGACCATGTGTTCCACCTGGCGGCCCATGAGCTCGTAGTACTTCCCGGACTCCTCCGCGGAAGGCTTCTTGCGCGCGAGCAGCGACAAGGCCGTGCTCAGGGGCGCCAGCGGATTGCGCAACTCGTGCGCGAGCGTGGCGAGAAACTCCGTCTTGCGCTGGTCGGCGTCGCGCAAGCCGTCCAGCAGGCTGCGCAGCTCGTACTGCCGGCGGCGCGAGCGCAAGGCGGTCCGCACCGCGCTCACGAGCGACGTCACGCGCATCGGTCGCTCGATGACAGTGACGTTGGCGAACTCGTCCATGACATGGGCGATGGCCCGCGAGTCGGCCCCCTGCCGGGCCAGCACGAGCACGGGCAGGTCGGACCACGGTCCCTGGGACGCCAGCGCAACCTTCAGCTCCGCGATCGCCGTGCCGGTGATCACCTCTTCGGCCAGCATGACGGCGCCTGCGCCTCTGGCGAGTTCGCGCATGAGATCGCCCATGTCGACGCATACGTGCGGGTCGAACGAAGTCCGCTCCAGCACGGCGCTGGCCATCATGGCGTCCCTGGAGGTCGCCGCCCGCAGCAGGATGCGGAACTCCAGTTCGGAGGGCGCTTCGCTCACGGTTCGGAGCGGACCCCGTCGATCGGGAGCGGAATCCCCGACAGGATGCCGCGGAAATTGCGCAGCGGTTCGCCGACGCGCACGCCTTCGGAGGTCAGCGAGAACGACCGGATCGTGCGCTCGTGCGCGCCCCCGCGCTTCTTGAGTACGGAGATGGCCTGCCGAACCTCGCCCTGGTACTCGTAGTAGCGCAGCAGGACCACCGCATCGGCCAGGTAGCTCGCATCGACCGGCGTCTGCATCTGCATGCCGATCAGGCCGTGCTGGGCGCCGATCAGCATGGAGGCGACACCGTGCTGCCCAAGATAGGTCAACAGTTCGTGCAACTGCGCGATCAGAAAGCGCTCGTCCGGCATGGCGTTGAGATAGCCGTTCAGGCTGTCGATGATGACCACCGTGGCACCGTGCTCCTCGACGGCCACGCGAATCTCGTGAACGAATTCGCCGGGCGACAACTCCGCCGGATCGATCTGCCGCACGCGTATGTGCCCGGAATCCATGTAGGTCGCGAGATCCATCCCCATGCCTTCGCAGCGCGTGCGCAACGTGTTGATACTCTCGTCGAAGATGAAGAGCGCCGCGCATTCGCCTCGTCGTGCGGCAGCGATCGCGAACTGCACCGCCACGCTCGACTTGCCGGTGCCGGGCGCGCCGACGAAGAGCGTGCTGGTGCCTTTCTCGAGCCCGCCACCCAGGAGTTCGTCGAGCGCAGGCAGGTCGCTGGGAATGCGCGTCTGAATCATGGGCGACGCATGCTCCGCCGCCACCAGTCGGGGAAACACCCGCAGGCCGCCACGAACGATCTTGTAGTCGTGGAAGCCGCCGCGAAACTCCTTGCCTCGGTACTTGGTGACCACCAGCCGCCTCCGGGCCGCACCGTAGTCGGGGGTCAGCTGCTCCAGCCGGATGACGGCATGCGCGATGCTCTGCACCTGGAGGTCCTGGTCCGTCGCAGTGAGGTCGTCGAGCAGCAACACCGTGCACAACCGGCCGGTGAAGAACTGCTTGAGCGCCAGGATCTGCCGCCGATATCGCAGCGAGCCGCCGGCCAGAAGGCGGAGTTCGGACAGCGAATCGAACACGACCCGCGTCGGCTTGATCACGTCGACGTCCGCCAGGATGCGCAGCGTGGTCTCGCTCAGTTCGACCTCCGACGGGTGGAACATCGTGTATTGGTCGTCCGGCTCGAGGGCATCCTGCGCCGGCAGCATTTCCCGAATCTCGATGCCCCGCATGTCCCAGCCGTGGGAGCGCGCCACGCCATCGAGTTCCGCCCTGGTCTCCGACAGCGTGACGTACAGCGCCGCCTCGCCGCGCGCGGCGCCCTCGCGCAGGAACTGGATGGCCACGGTCGTCTTGCCCGCGCCGGGTGCGCCCTCCAGCAGATAGAGCCTGTGCGCCGTCAGGCCGCCGCCCAGGATGTCATCCAACCCGTCGACCCCGACCTGCAACAGCCGGTCCGGGCCGGCGTCGATCGCTTCAGGGGAAACGTTGGTGGTCATGCCGCTGCTCAGCCTTTGTCTTCCACGATGCCGCCCTCCGCGACGTACCGCCGGTACTCGGCGATGGGAATCGCGGTTGTCTGCGCGGCACCCCCATCGCCCCAACTGAGGACGGCGCTGTCGAAGGAGACCTGCACCTCGATGGGTCCAGGGGGGATGACGATGGACGGCCCGTCGCCGGCGCGATATTCGACTCTTCCGAGCACTTGGGCATTGGCTGGCATGGAAACCTCGTGGACAACAGGCAAGAGCTGTCGACGATAGCCGGCCGGAAAATCGACGCAGGTCGGTTCGAAGCCTACGCGAATGTAGGTTCTCGCCCTCATCCTTCGCAACCGATGCCGGCGCGAGGGCAGGCCGTCAGTCCGCCTGCTGAATCGTCTCGCCCTTCAACGGCCCCATGTCGCGGATGTTGAAGCGGTGCCGCTCCCAGCCCGCGTAGGTGCGGCGCCAGTTCACCAGCGACACGATGTAGTACATCACCTTGAACATGAAGAGCGAGCGGCGATACGCCGGCCCGTGGTGGATGTCGGCCGCCAGCAGCGACATCAGGCCCTGCTTCACCTTGAAGGCGTTGTGCGGGTGCATGAACATGTCGCGGATCGTCGGATTGGTCACGCGGTAGATGAACCACGAGTAGTCGCGTGGGCCGACGCGCATGCGCTGCTCGAGCGCGACACGTGCCGGCGCGAGTTCGCCCGGCCGGTCGAGCGCGGTGGCCACCAGTTGCGCGCCGTCGAAAGCGCTCTGCATCGCCAGGAACACGCCGGAGGAGAACATCGGGTCGATGAAGGTGTAGGCATCACCCACCATGAGATAGCGCTCGCCGCTGGCGTGGGTGCTGGAGTACGAGAAGTTGCCGGTGGCGTGCACCCTGTCGTCGACCAGCGTGGCGTCCTTCAGGCGGTCCTTCAGCTCGGGGCACATCGCGATGGTGTCGAAGAAGTATTCCTTCAGCGGCTTGTCGCGCGCCTTGAGGTAGTAGGCCCAGCATACCGCGCCGACGCTGGTCGTGCCGTCGGCCAGCGGGATGAACCAGAACCAGCCGTGCTCGAACCAGCAGATGCTGATGTTGCCTTCGCGCCGTCCCTCCAGGCGCCGCGCGTTGCGGAAGTGGCCGAACAGCGCCGTGCTGTTGTGGTCGGGGTTCTTCTGCTTGCACTTGAACTTGTTGGCCAGCAAGGTGTCGCGGCCGCTGGCGTCGACCACGAAGCGCGCGCGCCATTCACGCGCCGTGCCGTCTTCGATCTCCGCGCGAACGTTGGCGCCTTCGTCGTCGAAGTCCACCTGCCGCACCTTCGCGCCTTCGAGGGTCATCGCGCCCTTCTGCTCCGCGTTGCGGAACAGCAGCGTGTCCAGTTCGGAACGCCGCACCTGCCAGGCGGAATCCTTGGAGGAATCCCACCCCTCGGAGAAATCCACGTAGCTGCAGTAGTCGAGGTCCGGCGGGACGAACTCGATGCCGAACTTCGGCATGCCGATCTTCTCGACCTGCTCACGGACGCCGAGCTTCTCGAACAGCGCCACATTGCCCGGCAGCAAAGACTCGCCGATGTGGAAGCGCGGGTGATGCTCTTTTTCGAGCAGCACGACCCGGCGGCCTTCCTGCGCCAACAATGCCGCGATGGTCGAACCCGCCGGCCCGCCACCGATTACCAGAACATCGCACTGCTGCCTTGCTTCCATGAACGAACTTGCCTTTGAACTCTGAACAGAAGGATGACGTGGACATCGCCACCGAAGAAGAAACGCCCCGACGCGACCGCCGGACCTAGGTGTGCGTGGCCTGGTCGACCGGGTCAGCGCTCTGTCGGCCGATCAGCGACAGCAGCGGCCCGGTTGCGGCCGTCGTGACCAGCGCCATCACCAGGAGCATCGTGAACAGTTCGGCACCGATCAGGCCCGCGTCAAGGCCGACCTTGATGACGATCAACTCCATGAGCCCGCGCGAATTCATGAGCGCACCCGTCGCGAGACTCTCGCGCCACCCGTAGCCGGCCACGCGCGCGCCGGCCGCGCCGCCGACGATCTTGCCGAGGCACGCCACAAGCAGGATCAGGCCCAGCGCGCCGAGCCCGGCATCGGCGAAAGCGCCCGTGGTGGTGCCCAGGCCGGCCAGCGCGAAGAAGATCGGCATCAGCACGACGATCGACAGAGGCTCGATCCGCTCGACCAGCGCGTGCAGAAGCCGGTCGTCACGTGGCAGTGCGATACCGAACAGGAAGGCACCGAAAACCGCATGCAGGTGCAGCCATTCGGTGAGCATCGCGCAGACGAAGAGGCCGATGAGCAACGCGGCCAGCGTCATGGGCGGCGGCACGCCGTCGGGCGCGTGCTTGCGAAGCTGCCGGGCCAGCAATGGCCTCACGAGCAGCAACACCACCGCCACCATCACCGCGAGGCCCAGCACGATGCGCACGAAGCCCTGAAGACCGGTGCCCGCGCTCGCCGACGCAACGACCAGCGCGAGCAGCACCCAGGCCAGTGCGTCCACCACGCCAGCGGCGCCCAGTGACAACTGGCCGACCCGGGTGCGGGTCATGTTGCGGTCCTTGAGGATGCGCGCCAACACCGGAAACGCCGTGATCGACAGCGCCGCGCCCAGGAACAGCGCGAACGGCCAGAAGCCCACGCCCGGCGGCGCCAGCGACGGATGCAGCGCCGGTGCGATCGCCACGCCCAGCACCATCGGCAGCGCCATGCTCGACAGTCCGACCCAGCCTGCGGCCTTGAGCTGGCCCCCGATACCGCTGGGCGCACGGAGCTCGGCGCCGACGATGAACATGAAAAGCACCACGCCCATCGTCGCCAGGGAAGACAGCCCCGGCAGCGACGCCGGCGGGAAGAGTTGCGCATGCCACTGCGGGAACAGCGCGCCGAGCACGACCGGCCCGAGCAGGATCCCAGCCGCCATCTCGCCGATGACCATGGGCTGGCCGAACGCGCGCAGCGCGAGACCACAGGCGCGTGCCGTGACGAGGATGACGGTGAGTTGCAGGAAGAGAAGCGTCAGGGACATTGCAAGGGCAGGTCAAAGGACGACATGGAGTATCTCCTGATCCGGGGCGGGCGATTTGCGCCGCGCACACCGCTGTCGATGCTGGAAGTCGAGCTGTGGTCGCCAGGCGATCGCGGCTCAGGATCGGCTAGAGAAATCCGCGAACGGCGAGCGAATATCGGCGAGGAACTGCCGTGTCCGCGGATGCTGTGGGCGATTGAAGAAATCATCGGGTGTTGCGCGTTCGAGCACCCTGCCCTGGTCCATGAAGAAGATCCGGTCCGCGACCTCGCGCGCGAAGCCCATTTCGTGCGTGACGCACACCATGGTCATGCCGTCGTTGGCCAGGTCCCGAATCACGAGCAGCACTTCGCCGACCATCTCGGGGTCGAGGGCACTGGTCGGCTCGTCGAACAGCATCAGGGGTGGTTGCATGGCTAGCGCCCGGGCGATCGCGACGCGCTGCAGTTGACCTCCGGACAGTTCCGCCGGCCAGGCGTTCGCTTTCGCGGCCAGCCCCACGCGCGCAAGCAGGGCCAATGCACGCTCCTGCGCCTGCGCGCGTGACAGGCCGCGCAGTTGCATCGGTGCGAGCGTGCAGTTGCCCAGCACCGTCAGGTGCGGGAACAGGTTGAACTGCTGGAACACGAAACCGATGCGCGAGCGGAAGGCATTCACGTCCGTGCCAGGTGCATGGATGTCCTCGCCGTCGATCATGATGCGCCCGGACTGGATGGGCTCCAGCCGGTTGAGCGTGCGGATCAGCGTCGACTTGCCGGAGCCTGACGGACCGCAGACCACAACCACTTCGCCGGCCCGCACTGTCTCATTGATATCGACAAGCGCGTGATAGCTCCCGTACCACTTGTTGACGCCCTGCAGTTCGATCACGCGGAGACCTCCGGATGCGTTGTGGTGGGGACGCTGCGCCCGGCGAGCCTGCGCTCGAGCCAGAAGGCGGCGCGCGACAGGCCGAAGCACAGCACGAAATAGGTCAGGCCCAGGATGCCGTACACCTCGGCCGGCCGGGTGAAGACCTGCGTGTTGATCTGGGTGGCGATGAAGGACACCTCGGCCAGGCCGATGATGTAGCCCAGCGACGTTTCCTTGATGGTCGAGACGAACTGGTTCACCAGCGAGGGCAGCATGCTGCGCAACGCCTGTGGCAGCAGTACCAGTCTCATGGTGCGCGCATAGTCCAGGCCCAGCGCGCGCGCCGCTTCGGACTGGCCACGCGGAAGGCCCTGCACACCCGCGCGCACGATCTCGGCGAGGTATGCGGCATCGAATACCACGAGCGCGATCAGCATGGTGCTGAACTGATCGGTCTTCACGCCTGTGACGCTTGGCAGAAAGAAGTACGCCCAGAACACTACCATCAGCAGCGGCACGCCGCGTACCGCGTAGACCAGTGCGGTGACAGGCCAGCGCAACCAGCGCCAGGGGCTCAGGCGGGCCAGCCCGAACACGATGCCCAGAGGCAGGGCCAGCACCAGCGCACTGCTGGCCAGCAGCATCGTGAGCACCAGGCCCCCCAATGGCCCCTCGGGGTACTGTCCAACGAGGAAATAGAGCCAGTAGGTCCGGATCAGCTCAAGCATGCGCTGCTCCCGTCATGCCAGGCGCACCGGAAACCGGTGCTGGTACCAGCCGGCCAATGCCGTGATCAGCATGGACACGCTCAGATAGGCAGCTGTCGCGAAGGCGAAGGACTCGAAACTGCGGAAACTCGCGCTTTCCACCTGCCCCGCCTGGTACATCAGTTCCGCCACGCCGATCACGGTGGCGATGGAGGTGTTCTTCCACAGGTTGAGCGTCTGCGAGATCAAGGGCGGCACCGTCACGCGCAGGGCCTGCGGCAGTACCACGCGCCGCATCGTCGCGAGGAACCCGAAGCCCAGCGCCCGGCCGGCCTCGAACTGCACCACCGGGATGCTGCGAATGCCGCTGCGAATGTCCTCGGCCATGTACGCGGCGCTGTACAGGGCCAGCGCGATCACGGCGCTGACCGCCTCGATGTTGCGAGCGTAGAGCCATTCCTTGAACGCGTTCGGCAGGAGTTCGGGCGCGCCGAAGTACCAGAAGAGCATGTGCGCAAGCAGCGGGATGTTCCGGATCACTTCCACGTAGGCAAACCCCAGACCTTGCAGCCAACGCACGGGGGACAGGCGCAGCAACGCCACCGCGACGGCGATCGGCAATGCGAACAGCAGCGATGCCACAAGCAGCTGAAGCGACAGCCAGAGGCCCGCCATCAGCATGTCGTGATACCGACCGCTCAGCAGCAGCGAGTAGTCAAAAAGAGGCATGTGGGCGTGACGCGGCGCCCGCCATCATTCGGTGATCTTGTCGGTCTCGAGACGGAAGTCGCGGGTCTGGAAGCCGGATGCGGTTTCGGGTCCGTACCACTTGAAGAAGATCTTCTCGGCCTGACCGGACTTCTCGAGTTCGCGCAGCGTGTCATCGACCACGGCCTTGAGCGCGGTTTCGCCCTTCTTGATGCCGATCGCCAGCGATTCGGTGCTCAGGTTCTGCTTGAGCACGACGTACTGGGTCTTCTGCGGACCGAGCTTGGCGTAGCTGCGCAACAGCGCCGCCTCGTCATCCACGTAGCCCACTCCCTTGCCCTGCTGCAGCGCCTGGAAGGCCTGCTGGCTGGTGTCGAAGGTGACCACCTCCACACCCGGCACGGCCTTGCGCAGGTTGGGCTCCTGCGTGCCTCCGCGAATCGTCAGGACCTTCTTGCCTGCGAGCTGCGGCACCTCGTTGATGCCGCTGTCCTTCTTCACGATGGCCTTCTGGCCGGTGACGAAGGTGGTCAGCGAGAAGTCGATCTGCGCCTCCCGCTCCTTGTTGTGGGTCAGCCCGGCAGCGACCAGGTCCACGTGGCCCTGCTGCAGTTCCGGGATGCGAGCGGCGACAGCGATCTGCTTGAACACAGGCTTCACGCCAATCTTTTGCGCGATGGCGTCGGCCAGGTCGACTTCGTAGCCGACGATCCGGCGCGTCTTGGGGTCGATGAACGTGGCCGGCTCGTCCGTGCCGAGCACGCCGACCACGAGTTCGCCCCGCTTCTTGATGTCGGCCAGCTGATCGGCATGAGCGCTGAGCATGGGCAGCAATGCACCAGTCAGGAGTACAGCTGTGATGAGAGAGCGGCGGCGCATGGTGTTTTCTCCTTGATGAGCGGGCCGTGAAGATACCAAGCATCCGCGCAATGATGAAATTGAAAATTTCGAATATGCAATCGCAATCGCTGGCACAAGATCCGAATTGCATGAGCACATGCCGAAACCTTCGTGGTCAAGCGGAGCGAACAAGCCTACGCTGTTCGAACCGACGCGACGATTCGCGGGCTGTCCGCTCGCTCGTTGCCGGACGCGCGCGCACTCGCGCACCGACAGACTCGACATAGGACGATCGATGAAGATCCTGGTGGTGGGCGCTGGCGCCCTGGGTGGTTATTTCGGCGGCAGGCTGCTGCAGGCAAGGCAGGACGTGACCTTCCTGGTCCGCCCGGCGCGCGCCGCCCGATTGGCGACACGCGGCCTGAGCGTCCACAGCCCGGCGGGCGACTTCCACCTGCCGTCGCCACCGACCGTGCTCGCGCACCAGCTCAAGGCGCCCTATGACCTCGTCATCGTCGGCTGCAAGGCATACGACCTCGAAGGGACGATCGCCGCGTTCGCGCCCGCGGTCGGCCCCGAGACCGCCATCCTCCCGCTCCTCAACGGGCTGCGCCATCTGGACCGCCTGACCGAACGCTTCGGCTACGGCAGGGTGCTCGGTGGCCTCGGGGTGATCTCGGCCGCGCTCGACGAGAGCGGCGCGGTGCGGCATCTCAGCCGCGATCACACCCTCGCCTTCGGCGAACTCGACGGCGTGCGGAGTCCGCGCGTCGAGGCCATCGCGACCGCATTCGCATCGGCCCACTTCGACAGCCGGCCGACCGACAGGATCCTGCAGGCCATGTGGGAGAAGTGGGTGCACATCGCGACGCTGGCCGGCGCCACCAGCCTCATGCGCGCGAGCGTGGGCGACATCGTGCAGGCAGGGGCGCAGGACGTGGCGCTCGAGTTGCTGAACGAATGCAGCCGGATCGCGGCGCACAACGGATTCCCCCCTAGCGCGGAAGCCGTGGGTCGGACGCGCGCTACGGTGACAGCGCCCGATTCGACGTTGACAGCCTCACTGCTGAAGGACATCGAGCGTGGCGCGCCGATCGAGGCCGATCACATCCTCGGCGATTTCCTGCGCCGAGGGCGATGGTCCACCGCCGACACCGTCCTTCTGCCCTTGGCCTACGCACAACTGCGCAGCTACGAGGCCCGGCGCGCGCGGGACGCCGCCGACGCGCAACCGGCACAACGGCTCGTGGCCTGATCTGCTGGGCGCCCGACCGATCCCCGCGCCGTCGCGATCGGCTTGTCAGCCTGCGCGACGTTGCCCGGACAGCCTCCGTACCACCGTCACCAAACGGTCGATCTCGTCGAAGGTGTTGTAGAAGGCGAGCGACGGCCTCACCGTGGTCTCCACGCCGTAGCGCCGAAGGATCGGCTGCGCGCAGTGGTGCCCGGTGCGCACCGCGATCCCCTCGTCGTTGAGGGCGTGGCCCACCTCTTCGGTGCTGTAGCCGTCCAGCACGAAGGACATCACGCTGGCCTTGTCGGCCGCGGTGCCGATCAGCCGCACGCCAGGGATGGCGCCGAGTTGCTGCATGCCGTAGACCAGCAACTCGTGCTCGTAGCGCGCGATGTTCTCGATGCCGACCTTGTTCAGGTAGTCGATCGCCGCACCCAGCCCCACCGCATCGGCGATGTTGCCTGTGCCCGCTTCGAACTTGCTCGGAATCGGCTGGAACACGGTCTTCTCGAACGTGACGTCGGCAATCATGTTGCCGCCGCCCTGCCACGGCGGCATGTCTTCGAGCACCTCGCGCTTGCCCCACACCACGCCGATGCCGGTCGGGCCGAACACCTTGTGACCGGAGAAGACGAAGAAGTCCGCGCCGATGTCCTGCACATCGACCCGCATGTGCGAAACCGATTGCGCACCGTCCACCAGCGCCACTGCACCGGCGCGGTGGGCAAGCTCCACGATCTCCTTGACCGGCACCACCGTGCCGAGCGCGTTCGACACCTGGGTGACCGCCACGATCTTCGTGCGGTCGTTGAGCAGCTTGCGGTACTCGTCGAGCAGCACCTGGCCCGAATCGTCCACCGGGATCACCCGCAGCTTCGCGCCCTTGGCCGATGCGAGCTGCTGCCACGGCACGATATTGGCGTGATGTTCCAGGTGGGACACGATGATCTCGTCGCCCTCCCCCACATGCTGGCCGCCCCAGCTCTTCGCCACGAGGTTGATGGCCTCGGTCGTGCCGCGCACGAAAATGACTTCGTCCACATCCGGCGCGTTGATGAACCTGCGTACGCGCTCGCGCGCACCCTCATAGGCATCGGTCGCGCGCGCAGCGAGTTCGTGGGCCGCGCGATGGATGTTCGAGTTCTCGTGTTCGTAAAAGTAGCTGATGCGATCGATCACCGACTGCGGCTTTTGCGTGGTCGCAGCGTTGTCGAACCACACGAGCTGACGGCCGTTCACGCGCTCCTGCAGCACCGGGAAGTCTCGTCGAACGGCATTGACATCAAAAGGTTGGCGCTGGCCGGTCGTCGCCACCGGCACGTCGCCGTGAGGGGACGGCATGGCTGGCGTGACGTGGCCGCTGGCAAGCCGCACCGAGTCGACGAAGTAGTACCTGGGCTCGCTCGATGCCGACGGCGCGGCGGGCGGCGGCGAGGTCGGCGGGCCTTGCAGCCCGCTGCTGCCGGATCGCGCAAACGGATAGCTCCCGAGTTCGTCGTGCAAGCGAGGCATGCTGTCGCTACCACGTCCCCCAGGCAACGGCTGGCCGTAGGCGTCACCGAGGAAGTAGAACGGCGAAGCCGCATGGGCTTCGGGCACGCCGAGCAGGCCGCTGCCGAAGCGCGGCTCATAGGCGGGAACGGCGCTGGTCACCTGGTCCGGCACACCGTTGGCGGACGTCGCGTGAGCGAGCAGGGCCGGTGCCCGGTTGCCGAGCGACAGTATCTGCGTCGGCGAGGCCGGGATCAGGTTGGTGCCGGGGATCTGCCCCTGCGGGATCGGCGTGCCCGGCACGCTCGGCCCGAAGCCGGCGGGACTGACCAGCGGAGAGCCTGGCGGCGCAATGTTGGCTGGCGCCTGCACGCCCGGCGGAACAACAGGAACGCCCGCGAAGCCCGCAGGCGGCGTGCCCGGCAAGCCTCTCGCCGAATGCAGGCCGGCCGGCGCCGCGACATCCCCTGGCAGCGAAGCGAAGAGCTGCGTCGCAAGGCGCGCGAGCACCGCCGGGTCGAACGGCGCCTCGGTCAGGCCGGGTTGAAAGTCGGACGTACTCACTGTGCGTCTTCTTACTTGTAGGTGTCGAGAACGGAGTAGTCGTGGTACTTGCCGACCTCGACATCGTCGAGCACCGCCAGCGCATCGGTGGTGAGCACCGCAAGCGAGCAGTACAGCGAGATCAGGTAGGACGCGATCGCGTGGTTGTTGATACCCATGAAGCGCACCGACAGGCCCGGGCTCTGTTCGCCTGCGAGACCCGGTTGGAACAGCCCGACCACCCCCTGGCGCTTGTCGCCCACGCGCAGCAACAGGATCTTGCTCTTGCCATCGGCCACCGGCACCTTGTTCGACGGAATCAGCGGAATGCCGCGCCAGGTGATGAACTGCGAGCCGAACAGGCTCACGGTGGGCGGCGGCGTGCCGCGGCGCGTGGCCTCGCGGCCGAACGCGGCGATCGCGAGCGGATGGGTCAGGAAGAAGGCGGGCTCCTTCCACACCTTGGTCAGCAGTTCGTCCAGGTCGTCGGGCGTGGGTGCGCCGCTCAACGGGAAGATGCGCTGCTCGTCCGTCACCTGCGACAGCAGGCCATAGTCGGGGTTGTTGATGAGCTCGCTCTCCTGGTTCTCCTTGATCGTCTCGATCGTGAGGCGGAGTTGCTCCTTGATCTGGTCGTGCGGGCTGCTGTAGAGATCGGAGATGCGCGTGTGCACGTCGAGCACAGTGCTGACGGCGTTCAGGTAGTACTCGCGCGGATGCTCTTCGTAATCGACCCAGGTGCGCGGCAACTGGTTCTCGCTCTCCTTGGCGGTGCAGACGACCTGGATCGACTCGGGATTCTTGACCTTGTTGAGGCGATAGATACCGGCCTCGACCGGGACCCATTGCAGCAGGTGGGTCAGCCAGCGCGGGCTGATCGTCTCGAGCTGGGGAACGCTCTTGGTGGCATTGGCTAGCTGGCGCGCGGCGCTGTCGCCGAGCGCGTGCGTTCCGCCGACTGTTGCTGTCATAGGGGAAGACTCCGTGGTTCAGGAAAAGGGTTGAAGGCGAGTGTCGACCGAAGCGCTCGACCAGCGCGTTCACTGGACCGACGCCGCGAGAGGCTCGGCAGCCGGCGCCGCGTTCTGCACGCCGGCCTGGGTCACGCTGGCACCGGGCGGCACGTCGGCGGTCAACCAGACGTTGCCGCCGATGACCGCGCCCCGGCCGATCGTGACGCGACCAAGGATCGTGGCACCCGCGTAGATCACGACTTCGTCCTCCACCACCGGATGGCGCGGCAGGCCTTTCTGAAGGACACCGTGGCCGTCGGACGGAAAGCGCTTGGCCCCGAGCGTCACGGCCTGGTAGACCCGCACGCGTTGGCCGATCACCGCGGTCTCGCCGATCACGACACCCGTGCCGTGATCGATGAAGAAGCCGCTGCCGATCCGTGCGCCGGGATGGATGTCGATGCCGGTCTGGCCATGCGCCAGTTCCGCGACGATGCGGGCGAGCAGAGGCAGCTTCAGCCCATAGAGCTGATGGGCCAGACGGTGGTAGATCATGGCCAGCACACCGGGATAGCAAAGCAGTACCTCGTCGACGCTGTGCGCGGCGGGGTCGCCCTGGTAGGCCGCGATCACGTCGCTGTCGAGCAAACGCCGAATGCCCGGCAAGGCTGCACCAAACGCATGCACCGCCTCGCGCGCCTGCGCATCGATCTCTTCCGCCGGGCGCGGCGCATGCCGCGCGACGTAGTGAAGCTCAAGCCGCGCCTGCTCCAGCAAGGCGTGCAATGCGGCATCGAGGGTGTGGGCGACGTAGAAATCCTCGCCGTCGTGGCGCAGGTCGGAGGGGCCGAGCCGCATCGGAAAGAGCGCGCCCATGAGTTGCTCGATCACGCGGGAAAGGGCGTCGCGCGATGGAAACTCGCGGCCGGCCGGTTCGCGCGAACGCTTTTGCGCATCGCGCCATTCGCCGCGCACGCTGCGCAGCGCCCCGACAAGCTTCTCGACCTCGAATCCAGTCACGATGTTTCCTCCTCGATGGGTTACGCCCGGGCGCGCGCTCTGAGTGGCGCGCGTCCCGTGCTCAGTCCTGGACCCAGGGCAGCCGGTGGAAGCGCCAGCCGTCGGCGACGCCGCGATGCTGGTTGGCGTCGATCTCGCCTTCGAACCCTTCCAGCACATTGAAGACATGGCTGAAACCGGCTTTCGTTGCGGCCTCTGCCGCGAGCGCCGAGCGCTTGCCGCTGCGGCACAGCAGGAGCACCACGGCGTCCTTGCCGCCGTCCTTGGCGAGCTTGGCTTCCAGTTCGCGCACGAAGCGCGGGTTGCGCGTGAGCGCGGTGCCCGTGGCCCACGGCACGTGCAGGCTCTCGGGCACGTGCCCCACAAACTTGCGTTCCTCGCCCGACCGGACGTCGACCAGCACGGCTTCGCGCCGCTGGACGAGTTGCCATGCAACCGGCGGCGTGACGCCGCCGGCAAAGGGAAGGTTCTGTTGCTCCGCTGCGGCCTGGGCTTGCTCCAGTGCGGCCGGCAGTTCGAGGGTTTCGACGTCCGATGACATGAAATGGCTCCATTGTTTTGAGGGATTGCAGGTCACGCCGTGATGGCGATGGGCGCTAGGTTAGGTTCAACCGTGGCCAACACGAACGACTGAAAAGTGGATTCTTAACAACGTATTGATCTATGTTCCATTCCAATCTCGCCGGCGCCCGCTTCGACGCCTTCTTCATGGCCGACCACCTTGCAGTGCTCAACATGCCGATGGAAGCGCTAAAGCGCAGCCACACGGTCAGTTCCTTCGAGCCCTTCACGCTGCTGTCGGCGCTGAGCCAGCACACCGAGCACATCGGGCTGGTCGCGACCGCCTCGACCACTTTCGACGAGCCGTTCCACATCGCGCGCCGCTTCGCCTCGCTCGATCACCTGAGCAATGGCCGCGCCGGGTGGAACATCGTCACCACCTCGAATCCCGACGCAGCGCTCAACTTCGGCCGTGAAGACCACATGCCGCACGACGAGCGCTATGCACGGGCGCGCGAGTTCTACGACGTGGTGACCGGCCTGTGGGACATCGCGCGGCCGGTGCAGGGCTGGCCGGTCATCGTCCAGGCCGGCGCTTCGGAACCCGGCCGGCAACTGGCAGCCGAGACGGCCGAAGTCATCTTCGCGGCCCACGGCACGCTGCAGGCGGGCCAGCGCTTCTATGCCGACGTCAAAGGCCGTCTCGCCGCCCTCGGCCGCGAGCGCGATCAACTGAAGATCCTGCCCGCCGCCTTCGTGGTGGTCGGCGATACGCAGGCCGAGCCWGGCGCGCCATTCGCGCCAGGCTCGACAGCCTGGTGCACTACGACAGCGCGATCGCATCGCTCTCGATCGCGCTCGGCCATGACGCCTCGAAGTTCGATCCCGACGCGCCGCTGCCCGAGGTGCCGCAGACCAACGCGAGCCAGAGCAGCCGCGAGCGCGTGATTGCGCTGGTGGCGCGCGAAGGCTTCACCGTGCGGCAACTCGCGCAACGCCTGGGCGGCTATGGCGGACTGGCCTTCGTCGGCACCGCGGAGAGCATCGCCGACGAGATGCAGGAATGGCTGGAATCCGAGGGCAGCGACGGCTTCAACATCATGTTTCCGTGGCTCCCGGGTGGACTCGACGCGTTCGCGGATCGGGTCGTGCCCGAGCTTCAGCGGCGTGGAATCTTCCGGCGCGAGTACGAGGGCCGGACGCTGCGCGAGAACCTCGGCCTGCCCCGGCCGGCCAATCGGTTCCTTCCGTAGCGCCAGAATCCGGCGCGCAGCAAAAAAAAACGGACCCCCGGGGCCCGTGAACGTCGCTCGGAAACGACGAGGAGACAACCTAATTCGGTTGCGGCGTCACGCGAAGGTAGGGACGGATGGCCTTGTAGCCCTGCGGGAAGCGTTCGGCGATCTCGGCCGGATCCTGCAGGCTCGGAATGATCACGACGTCGTCGCCGTTGTTCCAGTTCGCCGGCGTTGCGACCTTGTGGCTGTCGGTGAGTTGCAGCGAGTCGATCACGCGAAGAATTTCGTCGAAGTTGCGTCCGGTGCTCGCCGGGTAGGTGATGGTGGTGCGAATCACCTTCTTCGGGTCGATGATGAAGACGCTGCGCACCGTCGCCGTGGTGGAGGCGTTCGGGTGGATCAGGTCATAGAGGTTCGCCACCTTGCGATCGGCGTCCGCCAGGATCGGGAAGTTGACGGTGGTGTTCTGCGTGTCGTTGATGTCGCCGATCCATTCCTTGTGCTTGTCGGCCGGATCGACGCTGATCGCGATCGGCTTGACCCCGCGCCTTGCGAACTCACCCGACAGCGCGGCCGTCTTGCCCAGTTCGGTCGTGCAGACGGGCGTGAAATCGGCGGGGTGTGAGAAGAACACCACCCACGAATCTCCCGCCCACTGGTAGAAGTCGATCGAGCCTTCGCTCGAATCCTGGGTGAAATTGGGGGCGGTATCGCCGAGTCGCAAGGTCGTCATGAAGACTCCGGAAAGATGAATGAATGAACGAATCGATTGTGTGGAGGCGCACGCGCAGGCCCAACGAATGTCTTGCTCTTTCGGTATCGGGATTCCGCATATGCGGCCTCAGGAACGAGGGGCGCTCCTTGCCGCTGGCTCTCCGAGAGAGAGCATGAGCCGATTCGCCCAATTGAAGAATGCAGCGCCATGAATGACGTCCGAGATCGCGAGGTCGTCCAGACCCGCTGCGCGCAGTCGCGCCACGTTCTCGGGGCCGAAGGCGATCGGCGTTGACGACAAGGCCACCGACGCCTCGACGATCGCGTCCCAGCGTTCATCGATGCCGGTGCCCACGCCTTCGTCCAGCAAGCGCTGCATGTCGTCGCTGCGGCGAGAGAAGTGCGACGCGAAGCGCGCATGCACTGACGCGCAATAGATGCACCCGTTGTACCGTGAGGTCGCGGCGGCCGCGAGTTCGCGTTCCGCGCGCGGCAAGCCCGCTTCCGGGTTGTAGAAGATGTCCTTGTCGGTGCGCGTGCGGGCACCGAGGATGTCCGGGTCGCGTGCCAGCAGCATGAAGTACGGCGACTTGGCGCGTGACGCGTCCACCAATCCCGCCCAGTGACGGTCGGTCAGTTCGTCTTCGCGCAACGGCGGCAGCCACGGAAGCCAATCGAGCTCGTCCTGCGTGAACGCGTTGGGCGGGATGTTGCTTGGGTGTTTCAATGTCGCGAGCGTCATGATGCCAACGGCTCCTGCTTTGAACCCGCAGTGGCCGGGTGTTCCGCCAACACCTGAAGGCCCGTCACCACGCGCACCTGGAACGCGAGGAACGCGGCCAATTGCGACAGGGTCACGATGTCGGTCGGGGACCACCCGGCATCGAGCAGGGCCTGCAAATCCTGCGCGCCGGCGTCCCTCGGATGGAACACAAGAAGGTGCGCATGCACCAGTGCGGCCGACAGGCGCGCGCCGAGGATGGCCCTCCCCGAATCGCTGACGCGCCACGACGGCCCCGGCGCGTCTTCTGCGCTCAGCGGGCCCGCCGGGAACCGGCCGTACGGCCCCGTCGCAGCGCCCGCGACAGCCTCGGCCTGGAGCGCATCGATCAAGCGCTGTGAGGCACCTTGTCGGGCGAGACCGGCCAAATAGAAGCGGCTGGCCTGCGCCTGCCTCTGCACGGCTGTCACGAAGGTGGCGACCGCGAAACGTTCCTCCAAGGTGAAATCACCCGCCGCGGGCAACTTTGGCTCGAACAACGCCAGATGGCTCTGCTGGCTGTGGATGCGCGCTTGCGCGCGCCCCGCGCGTATCGCGTCGAGAGGATGGCCCGACGCGATGCCGGACAGATGGTCGATCACGTCGAATGTCGATGCGTTGGTGGTCATGCGGCGAGCGGTTGGGTTGGTTTGTTGACAACGGGTGATGGCTCCGGTCGTGACCAGCCAAGGGCCGGTGCGACCCGGGTCGCGATGAGCTCGATCGAGCGAAGAACGAGCGGATGCGGTGGATCGACCGAATGAACCTGGAACACCATGTCGGTCACGCGATCGAGCACACGGTCCGCGCTCAGAGAGGCGATGACGTCGTCGACGGTGCCAACGTGAACGTCGTAACCTGCAATCAGCTCCTGCAGCGAGGCGTCTGCGCCGGGACGGCTCGGGTCGCCGAAGCGCGCGACGCTGCGGCGCAGGCCCCGCTCAGCCAGCCGAAGCGCCTCTGCACGATCGTCGGCGACGAACACCGAGCGGGACCCCATGATGCGCGGCGGGCGCCCCGCAGGCAGTCGCTCGAGATACGCGTCGATGATGGGATCCTGGAGTTCGGCCAACGATGCGCGCGGGGCCCTGTCGGGCCGAGGCTGCGTGCGCGAGAGCATCAGCCCATCACCGGCCTCGCCCGCCCGAATGCCGCCACTCTCGGAAAAGGTCGCCTGCCAGACCCGGTCAAGTAGTTGCGGGGACGAGGGATAGAGATGGTCGCCACCGGGCAGCGGCCGTCCGGCCCATGCGTCGCGCACGAGCGCCAGATGCCGCGCGAAGACCTCCGCACGCGCTTCGCTGGAGAGTCCGAACGCAGCAAACGACGAAGGCGTGCCGCCGGTACCGACGCCGAATTCGAGTCGGCCACCCGACAGCAAGTCGAACACGACCGCATCTTCGGCCACGCGCACGGCGTTCTCCAGCGGGAGCGTCACGACGCCCGTGCCCAGACGGATGCGGCGGGTACGCGCCGCCACATGGGCCAGGAAGACAAAAGGCGACGGCAGCCCGCCTTCGGCCTCGTGGAAGTGATGTTGCGCCACCCAGGCGGAATCGAAGCCGAAGGCCTCGGCGTGCGCGATCTGATCGGCGACGAGTCGATAGCGTTCGGCGGCCGGCGCGTCGTCGAGAAGCCGGCTGAAGAAGCCGAGGCGCTTCTTTGTCGGCGTGACGCCGGAGGCGAATGAAGGCGAAGACAAGATGAGGGGCTCCTGGACTGCGGATCGGCTGATCAAAGGAAGGCGGGTCTGGCCGAAGCCGCGTGCTGGCGCGGCGGTTGGCCGCGCCCCTCGAACTCGATGCTCGCGCCATGCGTGCGCGCAAGGTCCGGCGAAAGGGGCGCGCCGGCCAGCGAAGTCCGAAGGACGACGGCGAAGGGTCCTTCGCCGTGCAGCGCCAGTCGCGCGCCGATCGGGTCGATGCCCTCGCCTTCGACGTCCACGCCTGCCTGTGCGCCGCGCGTCGAAGACAGCACCAGCGTGCTGTCGCCAAGTTCGATGAACGCCAGTCGTGCGCGTCCCCCGGGCAATGCGACTGCGCTGCCGACGCGCGTGGATCCGGCGGTTTCCGGATCACCGAGGAGTGCCCCGTAGCGCCCGAGCGTGGCATCGAGATCGCGCACCGCGATCGCCAGGCTGGCCACGCCGGTCGCGCCGTTGGGATGGACACGGGCATCGCCTTCCGGCACGCGGAGGCCGCGCGGCGTGATGTCGCCGCACAGAAAGGGAAGATCCGACGATGGCGGCCGTGCCGTCTGCCAGCGCAGGCGCTCGCCGTCGGGCCGCAAGCGTCCGCCGTCGAGCGGGCCGTCCAGCACGAGACYGCGGCGGGCGGCTGCTTTCACGGTCTCGGCCGTGCTGGTCGGCAGCAGCGCAAAGTCCACGATGCCTTCACCGTGGCGCTGCAGCACTTGCCACCAGCGTTCTTCGGGTGCCGGGGACTTCCATGCGATCAGCTCGAAGTAGCTGCCGTCGGCAAAGACCACGAGCGCGTTGTGCGTCGTCCGGCCGGGATGGTCGCCGCCGCGTTGAACGTTGAATCCGAGTGCCGTGTAGTCGGCGATGCTCGCTTCGAGGTCGGTGACGGCGATGACGATGTGGTCGAGTTGAAGTGTCATGAGGCAAGTCTTTCAGGAGGCGGTCCGGGCGGCATCGCCGCCCCCGAGGTAGGCGTCGCGGATGCGCGTGTCGGCCAGCAGGTCCCTGGCGGAACCCTGAAGCACGATGCGCCCGGTCTGCAGCACGTAGCCGTAGTGCGCGATCTGCAGCGCCAGGCTCGCGTTCTGCTCGACCATGAAGACGGAGACGCCCTGCCCGTTGATTCGTGCGATGAGCTCCAGCACCCTGTCGACGTACAGCGGCGACAGGCCCATCGTCGGCTCGTCCATGCAGAGCAGCTTGGGCCGGCCCATGAGCGCGCGCGCCATCGCCACCATCTGCTGCTCGCCGCCCGACAGGGTGCCCGCCTGGAACTCGATGCGTTCGGCCACGCGCGGGAAGAGTTCGAGCATGCGGGCCAGGTCTTCGGCCACGCCCTTGCGGTCGTTGCGTGCGTAGGCGCCCATGAGCAGGTTCTCGCGCACGGTCATCGCCGGAAACAGGCGGCGCGCCTCCGGCACCGATCCGATGCCGCACCGGATCACCTGCGGCGTGCCGAGACCAAGGATCGATTGCCCGTCGAAGCGAATCTGGCCCGAGCGTGGCTTGAGCAGGCCCAGCACGACCTTCATCGTGGTCGATTTGCCGCTGGCGTTGCCGCCCAGCAGGCTCACGATCTGGCCGGGATGCACTTCGAGGTCGAGGTCGAAATGCGCCTGCACCGGACCATAGAAACTGTTGACCTGCCGGAGTTCGAGCAACGCATGCCTGCCGCCCTCGCCTTGCGACCTGGCGGGCAGACCGGAAGCGCCCTCGTCCCGGCTTCCGCCCCATCCGGACGTCGGTGCAAGACCCGTGCGGGCGATCGTCGTGGCCAGCACGCTCATGCTGCCACCGCCTCTCGCAGCGCGCTGCCGACATGACGATGACCCAGATAGGCCTCGATCACCCGGGGGTCGTTGCGCACCGCTTCCGGCGGGCCTTCTGCAATCCTGCTGCCGTCATCGAGCACCACGACGCGATCCGAAAGCTGCATCACGAGGTCGAGCTTGTGTTCGATCAACAGGATGGTCTGTCCGCGCGCCTTGAGCGTTCGGATGATCTCGAGCATTTCGGCCGTCTCGCTTTCGTTCATGCCCGCCGTGGGTTCGTCGAGCAGAAGCAGGCGTGGCTTCAACGCGAGCGCACGTGCGATCTCAACGCGGCGCCGGTTCGCGTACGAGAGGCTGTACGCAGGATGGTCGATGCGCGGCGCGAGCCGCTCGCCGAACAGCGCGATGATGGCGAGCGCCTCTTCGCGCAGCGCTTTCTCCTCGCGCGTGACCGAGGGTGGGTGTACCAACGCCATTGCCAGCTCGGCCAGCGCCGCGACGCCCGGCACGCCGCCCATGCGCGGCTTCACCGCGCGCAGCCGCGTGTGGGCGCCGACCAGCACGTTGTCGAGCACCGTGAGGTTGGCGAAGACGCGCCCGTGCTGAAAGGTTCGCGCGAGCCCGCGCTCCGCGAGCCGTGTCGCCGGCCAGCCGGTGATGTCCTCACCTTCGAAATGCACCCTGCCCCCGTCGGGCTGGTCGAGGCCGGTCACGAGGTTGAACAGCGTCGTCTTGCCCGCGCCATTGGGCCCGATCACACTGACCAGTTCGCCCTCGCCCACCTGCAGGTCGACCGCGTTGACCGCGGTGAGACCGCCGAAGCGTCGCGTCAATCTGGAGATCTCAAGCAGCGAGGGCATCCGGTTCCTTCCGGCCGGCATTCGCCGCCTCGGCCTTCGAATCGACCAGCTTGACCTCGGCACGGATCGACTGCGGATTGCGCAGCAGGTTGAGGATCGGGCAGTTGCGCTCGACGGCCTCGAACAGCGCGTCGATGTCTTCGCGGCTCGCCGGTGAATCGATGTGCACCGTGTAGCCGATCTCGTGTGGCCAGATCGGCGTCTGCTCATGCCCCGGCTTGCCGCCGCGCGGGTCGATGATGCCGGTCACCTCGACTTCGAGGCTTTCGAGCGGAACCTGTCGCTCCGCCGCCTGGATCAGGAAGATGTGCGTGACGCAGGTGCCGAGCACGCCGAGTTGCAGTTCGGGCGAGCTGGGCCCGAGGTTGTAGCCCGCGAAATCGGGCGGGCTGTCGCTGATGACCTGGTGATCGCGAATGCGCAGCCGGCGCACGCCGCTGCGGCCTTCGGCGCGCACATGGGCCTTGAGCTGGAGCGGCTGTGCGCTGCCGGCTTCGATGGCGGCATTGCGAGCCAGCACCGCGGCGCGCTTCTCGGTAAGGTAGTCGTTGAGGTGGCTCATGGTACGTGTCCTGTGTGATGGAGTTCAGACGGTGCCCAGCAATCCCTGCGGGCGGAAGCGGATGAGGAGCAGCAGCGCGATGCCGTAGATCAGCATGCGGTACTCGGCCGTGACGCGGAACAGCTCGGGCAGGCTCACCAGCGCCACGGCGCCGAGCAAGGCGCCGCTGATATTGCCGAGGCCGCCGAGGATCACCATCGTCAGCGCGAGGATGGATATCTGCGAGGTGAAGGTCTCGTGGTTGATGTACGAGTACAGGTGCGCCGTGAAGGCGCCGCTCACGCCGGCCGCGAAGCCGCCGAAGCCGAAGGCCAGCGCCTTGTAGCGGTCGGGGCTCACGCCGTAGGCGCGTGCCGCCACCTCATCCTCGCGCACGGCCCGGAAAGTGCGCCCCAGATGCGAACGCAGCAGACGCCACTGCAGCAGCGCGAGCAGCACCATTGCACCGAACGCGGCCCAGTAGAAGGCACTGTTCGAAGAGGCGTCCCGGCCGAACAGCGAGAGTGGCGGAATGCCCGAGACGCCGATGGGGCCGCGCGTCAGGCTTTCCCAATTCAGGATGGTGAGCGCCACGATCTCGCCGATGCCCAGCGTCGCGATCGACACATAGTGCCCACGCAGCCGGAATGCCGGAAAGATCAGGGCGGTGCCGAGCACCGCGGTCATGAGCCCCGCCAGAATGATGCTGGTGCCGACCGGCAGGTGCAGATCGAGCACGAGCAGCGACGACGCGTACGCGCCGATGGCGAGCAACCCGGCGTGCCCCAAGGAAATCTGGCCGATCGTGCCCGCCACCAACGTGAGGCTCAGCGCCAACGCCGCATAGAGCCAGGAGTTGGTCAAGGTCTGCAGAACGTACGGCGACGGATCGAAGAGCGGGAGCAGCACAGCCGCCACGAACAGTGCCGCCAGGAGCCAGGGCGGCACACGCCAGGGCTTGCTCGGAGCGATGAAAGTGCCGGTGAGCGGCTCCGGCGGCAACGCGCGCTTGCGGCCGAACAAGCCGTTCGGTTTCCATACCAGGATCAGCAGCAGCAGGACAAAGGCGAATAGATTGCGGTACGGGGTTCCGAACAGGGCGACGCCGTAGCTCTCCGTCAGGCCCAGCAGCATGCTGCCGACGATCGCGCCCGGCACGTTTCCGACACCACCGACCACCGTCGCCACCACACCCTTCAGCGTGGCCTGGAAGCTCATGGCTGGGCTGATGTTGTTGTAGTACATGCCGACCAGCAGGCCCGACAGGCCGCCCAGCGCCGAAGCGACGGCGAACACGCTCTGGTTCACGCGGTTCACATCCACGCCCATCTGCTGCGCGGCGTCCCGGTCCTGCGCGGTGGCGCGCACTGCCCATCCAAGCTTGGTGAAGCGAAGGAATCCGAAGAGAAGCGCCGCGCTGCTCAGGCCGATGCCGGCTATCAGGAGGTCCAGCGCGCCGATGGTGCCGGTGCCGATCCGCAAGCGCCAGTCGGGCAATTGCGTGGGCAGCGAACGCGGGTCGGGGCTCGCGATGAGTTGCACCAGGATGTCGAGCACGAAGCTGATGCCGATGGTTGCGAGCAGCGGCGCGATGCGTGCCGCGCCCTGCAGGGGACGCAGGCCGACGCGCTCGATCAGCATGCCGAGCGCGCCCGAGCCCAGCATCACCAGCACGATGGTGAGCGGCAGCGGCGTGTGCAGGAAGGTGATCGCGGCCCAGCCGATGTAGGCCCCGACCGTGTAGACGGACCCGTGCGCGAAGTTGATGAGGTGCGAGACGCCGAAGATCAGCGCCAGCCCGACCGCCAGCAGCGCATAGATGTTGCCGATGATCAGGCCGTTGACCGTGTAGTCGAAGAACGAAGCGAACGAGGAGTGCATGCGGACCGCGGGCTTCGCAATCTCAACGAACAGAGGCGACGGCCGCCCTGCTCTTCACGTCGCCAAGCGCCCACTTGCCGTCCTTCACGACGAGGTCGACGCTTTTCACACCGATCACGCGACGCGTCTGGGGATCGAAGTTGGCCTTGCCGAAGACCACGCTCGGCACGTCCCTGATCTTGTAGAAGGCATCGCGCACCGCCTTGCGGTCGCCACCCGGGCCCGCTTCGCGCAACGCCGCGGCCGCGATGACGGCGGCGTCGTAGGCATAGGCGTTGAAGGCATCCGGCTCCTTGCCGTACTTCGCGCGGAAGCGCTTGACGAAGTCCTGCACCTCGGCGCGCGGCTCGTCAGGGAAGAACGCCGTGTTGGTGTAGATCCCGTTCACGGCGGCGCCGCCAAGTTCGATGAACTTGGGTGAATAGACCGAACCGCTCGCGGCGATCGGTTGCTTGAGCCCGACGTTGCGCACCTGCCCTGCGATCAACGCGCCGTCGGGGTAGTAGGAGATCAGCACCAGGCCGTCGGGGTTTGCATCACGCACGCGCACCAGCGTGGAGCGGAAATCCTTCTCGTCGGGTTGGTAGCCCTCCGCGATGACGACCTCCGCGCCGCGTGCCTGCGCAGCCTTCACGAACACGTCGCGGCTGGTCCGGCCCCAATCGGTGTTGAGGAACAGCACGGCCACGCGCTTGAAGCCGAGCGTCTTGACGGCAAGATCGGCGAGCAGCGGCTGCGCATCGGCCTGGCTGATGGAAGGGCTCCAGACGTAGTCGCCGCCCTTCGTGAAATCGGGATGCGAGTTGGTAAAGCCCAACTGCACCAACCCCGCGCGCTGATAGATCGGCGAAGCGGCCATCGACGCGGGGCTGGAGAAATCGCCGAGCTCGATCTGGATGCGCTTGTCGTTCACGAACTTCTGCGCCAGGCCGACGGCCTGCCGTGGATCGCTCTGGCTGTCTTCGAACACGTAGGCCAGTGGCCGGCCGTTGATGCCGCCGTTGGCATTGATGTCCTCCAGCGCGAGATCGAAGCCGGCCTTCCACTGCGCGCCGTACTGCGCGTTCTGTCCGGTCAGCGGCCCGCTGACGCCGAACCACACAGGTTCGCCGGCAGCCGGTGCGGCGGTCGACACGAGGGGAGCCAGCAGAAACGCGGCGGCGAGGCGAAGAAGGGCTTGACGGTGCAACATGCGGTGCGCTCCAGGGCAACGGAAAGTGCACGATTCTTCGATGGCCCGGAGGCAATGGGAACGAAGAATTCAGAGCGACCTTCATCGGAATACGCATAAGGCCCTGAGTCGCAGCGGCGGCCACCCCTCAGATCATTCACTCATTTGGAAGAAACGATTCGGTAGTTCGGAGATGGGCATTGCCACCAGAGAATCGCGCGCTCTGATTCATCCCAACCAATAGCCGAGAGTTTCCCGATGAGCACCAACGCACCTTCTTCCATCGATACGAGCTTTGGCGACCTGCGCGTTCGCCGCGTGGCCGGCCACATCGGCGGCGAGGTCCAGAACCTGAAGCTGACCGCCGACCTGTCCCAGGACCTGGTCGACCAACTGAACGCCGCCCTCGTCAAACACAAGGTGCTGTTCTTCCGCGGCCAGACGCATCTCGACGACGCATCGCACCAGGCTTTCGGCGCGCGCTTCGGACGCACGGTGGCGCATCCGACCGTGCCCTCGCCCCAGGGCACGAAACTGTTCGAACTCGATGCCTCCAAGGGCGGGGGCCGGGCCGATTCGTGGCACACCGACGTGACCTTCGTCGATGCCTTTCCGAAGATCTCGATCCTGCGCGGCGTGACCATTCCCGCCTACGGCGGCGACACCGTCTGGGCCAACACGGCGCTCGCCTACGAACGCCTGCCGCCGCAGCTCAAGCAACTGGCCGACAGCCTGTGGGCCGTGCACAGCAACGACTACGACTACGGCGCCGACCGCGTGGTGGTCGAGGAAGAGCGCCTGCGCCACCACCGCAAGGTCTTCGTCTCCGCCGTCTACGAAGCTGAGCATCCCGTGGTGCACGTCCACCCCGTATCGGGCGAGCGGGCGTTGCTGCTGGGCCACTTCGTCAAGAAGCTCGTCGGCCTGTCGAGCGCCGAGTCGGCACGCGTCTTCGAGCTGCTGCAGAACCGCGTGACGCGCCTCGAGAACACGGTGCGCTGGAACTGGCGGCAGGATGACGTGGCGATCTGGGACAACCGCGCGACGCAGCACTTCGCGATCAACGACTACGGCAACCAACCCCGCCTGGTGCGCCGCGTGACCGTGCACGGCGACACCGCGGTGGGCCTCGATGGCCAGCGCAGTCGCACGCGCAGCCGCCCCGAGGCGACCAACGACGAGCGCATCGACGAAATCATTTCCGCTACTGCCTGAAACCGGCGACTCCCATGACACAAGAATTCCCGACCTTCGACCGCCAACGCCGCGGCCTGCTCCAGGCCGGTGCCGCGCTCGGCGCTTCGGCACTGCTTCCGGGACTGGCGCACGCGCAAGCCGGCGCGAAAAAGTATTCCGGCGTGACGCTCAATGTCTCGACGTTCAGCGCCGCCTACCCCAAGCTGCTGCAGCAGTGGTTGCCCGAGTTCGAGGCGCTCACGGGCGCCAAGGTCAACTTCGATGCGCCTTCGTTCCCCGTCTACAACCAGCGCGCCGATCTGGAGCTGTCGACCAAGGGGTCGGCCTACGACGTCGTCAACGTCACCTACATCTACACCAGCCGGTGGATCAACTCGGGCTGGCTGACGCCGCTCGACGACTACATCAAGAACCCCAACCTGACCGCAGCCGACTGGGACCTGAACGACTTCCTGCCCGGTGCCCGCGCGCCCGAGACGGGGCGCGACGGAAAACTCTATGGGATTCCATGGACGGCCGAAGTGCTGCTGTCCGCCTCTTCGCGATTCGATCTCGTGCAGAAGGCGGGCCTCGCGTTCCCAGACACCACCGACGACCTCGTCAAGGTGCTTCGCGCGGTCAACAAGAAGGAGCGCGTCGCCGGCTTCGTGAGCGACAACCACTATGGCTGGACCTTCGTGCCCTATCTGCACGCATTCGGGGGCGACGTGTTCCGCAAGGCACCGGACGACCTGTTCCCGACACTCGACACGCCCGAGGCCATCGCCGCGGGCGAGTACTACGCCAACCTGCTCAAGGAGTTCGGCCCGGACGGCGCGATCACCTATCAACCGGACCAGGTCACGCAGGCGCTCAAGTCGGGCCGGACGAACTTCGCGGACGCAGGCCAGCTCTACCTGGCCCAGTTGGGCGACCGCAGCACCACCAAGACGATCGACACGGTGAAGTTCGGTCCGCTGCCGAAGGGGCCTGCGGGCCGCTTCCCCGGCACCGCCGTGCATGCGCTCGGCATCCCGGCGGGGTCGAAGAACAAGGAAGCGGCCTGGGCCTTCATCCAGTGGGCGCTCGGCAAGGAGACCACCCGGCGCGCCGTCGCCGCGGGCTATGGCTCGCCGGCACGGCGCTCCGACATCGACTCGGCCGAGTTCCGCCAGAAGCAGGTCATCAACGGGAACGATCTGGCGAAGCTCTCGCTCGAGTCGATCGAAATGGCTGCCAAGAGCGGCCACATGAAGTACCGCACGGTCTCGGTCTACCCCCAGGTCGACCAGCAGCTGAACAAGGCGATCGAGCTGATCGCCAGCGGCCAACTTTCGGCCAGGCAGGCCTTCCAGCAGGCACAGGCCAATTCGATCGCGGAGCTCAAGCGCGCCGGCGCGAAGCTCTGAGGCCATGGGTGTGTCGCATGCAATGGCCGCGAGCGACTGGCAAGCAGAGCGGCGCCGCGCCTTCCTGCTCGGCCTGTCGCCGTCGCTCATCGTCCTGCTGCTGATCACGCTGGTGCCGGCCGCCGCCTTGCTGGTGGCGAGCTTCACGCCGCTGCAGCTCACCGATCCTTCGGGCACCTTCCGCTTCGACGACCCGCTGGTCAACTACCGGCAACTGCTGCACGACGACCGCTTCCTCGCATCCGTCGCGGTGCAACTGAAGCTCTCGGCGTCCAGCGTGGCGCTGCAGTTGGGCGTCGGGCTTGGCCTTGCGCTGCTGCTGAACGGAAAGTCGCGGGTGCTCGAAGGCGCCAGGACCGTGTTCCTGATCCCGATGGTCCTGCCGCCGATCGTGGTCGCGCTGATCTGGAAGATCATGTACACGCCGGACGTGAGCCCGATCCACCGCTCGCTCGAGGCGCTCGGCTGGCCGGTGCGTTCGCTGATCGCCAATCCGGACACCGCCCTCTGGGCCATCTCGCTGGCCGACACCTGGCAGTGGTTTCCCTTCACCATGCTGATGGTCCTGGCGTCGTTGCAGATGATTCCCGACGACCCGCTGGAAGCCGCCACGCTGGAGGGTGCCAGTCGCTGGCAACTGTTCCGCTACATCGTGCTGCCGTATATCCGCCCGGTGCTCATCGTCTGCGGGCTGTTCCGGCTCATCGACAGCTTCAAGGCCTTTCCGCTGATCTACGTGCTGACCAACGGCGGCCCGGGCAGCGTCACCGAGGTCACCAACTACTACGGCTTCATCCAGGCCTTCAACTTCTCCTATTGGGGCTATGCCAGCGCCATCGCGACGGTGATGCTGGTCGGCGTGTTCATCCTGAGCTGGCTGGTGGGCCGGCTGGGCTGGAGTGATCATGACAAGCGCTAATCCTGCCATCGACGCGGGCGGCAACGCGCGCCCGGCTGCCGGCGACGAGCGCCCGGTTCGCCGGCCTGCCGTTGCAAGGCCATCGGCGAAGCGCTCGCGGCTTCTGGCCTGGTGGTCCGCCCATGCCCGCGCCATCACCGTTTCGGTGCTGCTGCTGCTCGTGCTTTCGCCCTTTCTCTGGCTGGTACAGCTCGCATTCCGGCCGGCGGCGGACATCTTCGACGAGCGCCTCTTCTTCGTGCCCACGCTCGAAGGCTTCACCAGTCTTCTCCGGGGCAATTTCCTGAAGTCGTTCTGGAACAGCCTGCTGGTCAGCACGCTGTCGACCGGCTTCTCGCTGCTGATCGGCGTGCCCGCCGCCTACGCCCTCTCGCGTTGGGACTTCAAGGGCCGCGACCGCATCGCGCTGTGGATCCTGGTGACGCGGATGGCGCCGCCGATCGCGTTCACGATCCCGTTCTTCCTTGCCTACCAGTATCTCGGCCTGCAGGACACGGTCATCGGCCTGGCCATCGTCTACCTGACTTTCAACCTGGCGATCGTCATCTGGCTCATGCAGACCTTCTTCGAGGCCGTGCCGGCCTCGCTGGAGGAGGCGGCCTGGATCGACGGCTGCGGCGTCTGGCAGGCGTTCTGGCGGGTGTCGCTGCCCCTCACCGCGCCGGGGCTGGCGGCCACCGCGGTGCTGTGCTTCATCTTCTCGTGGAACGACTTCTTCTACGCGCTCATCCTCACCCGTACGAACGCAATCACCGCGCCCGTGGCAATCGTCAATTTCCTGCAGTACGAAGGCTGGGAGTGGACCAAGATCGCCGCCAGCGGAACGCTGGTGATGTTCCCGGTCGTCATCTTCACCGTGCTGGTCCGCAAATACCTGGTACGCGGCCTCACGGCCGGCAGCATCAAGGACTGATTTCCCACCATGGCATCCATCAACGTTCGCAATCTCTCCAAGCAATTCGGCAGCACGCCGGTGATCCGCGGCATCGACATCGACATCCGCGATGGCGACTTCGTCGCGCTGGTCGGGCCGTCGGGCTGCGGCAAGTCGACCCTGCTGCGCATGATCGCCGGGCTTGAAAGCATCGACGGCGGCGAGATCCTGCTCGATGCGCGGCGCATCAACGAACTGGCGCCGCGGGACCGCGACGTCGCCATGGTGTTCCAGAACTACGCGCTCTACCCGCACATGACGGTCGCGCAGAACCTGGGCTTCGGCCTCAAGATCCAGGGCGTGCAGGCCGGCGACATCGCGCGCCGCGTGCAACGGGCGGCCGAAACCCTCGGCCTGGGCGAACTGCTGCAGCGCCGGCCGCGCCAGCTCTCCGGCGGCCAGCGCCAGCGGGTGGCCATGGGTCGGGCCATCGTGCGCCAGCCCCAGGCTTTTCTCTTCGACGAGCCGTTGTCGAACCTCGACGCCAAGCTGCGGGTCCAGATGCGCACCGAGATCAAGGCGCTGCACCAGCGCCTCGGGACCACCACGGTCTACGTCACGCACGACCAGGTCGAAGCCATGACCATGGCCGATCGGATCGTCGTATTGAAAGATGGCCTGGTGGAGCAGATCGGCGCGCCCCTGGAGTTGTACGACCGCCCGCGGAATGCCTTCGTCGCCGGCTTCATCGGCTCGCCCGCGATGAACTTCATCCCGGGACGGCTTCAGCTCGATGGCGCTCCCCACGTGCTCACCGACGACGGCCTGCGCCTCCCCGTGGCAAAGGTCTCGCGCGGGCTCCACGGCGACCGGGTGCTCTACGGTACGCGACCCGAGCACTTCACGATCGATCCGGGCCGCGGCGCGTCCGCGGAGGTGATCGTGGTCGAGCCGACAGGCTCCGAGACCCAGGTGGCGTTACGCCTTGGCGCGCAGCCTGTGATGGCCGCGTTTCGCGAGCGCATCGCTGTGCGCCCGGGTGACCGGCTGGCGCTCTGCCCCGTGGCCGAGCAGGCGCATTTGTTCGACGCGGGCGGTGGTCAGCGGCTCAACTGATGGCTTGAGGTCGGCTGTACCGGCTGCCCCTATTGGGCGACCACCACCGAGGTGGTCTTGCCCGTGGCCGTGTCGCCGCTCAGCCAGGCCAACACGGCTGAATCGGCACCTACCGACGTGGCCGCCTCGGCCAGTCGCAGTTCGCCCTTTGCGGCCTCACCGCCGACGATTCCCGCCGCGGATGCCAGGGTGACCGCGGCGGCCAAGATGAAGTTCCAAGTCGTGTTCATAGCTTTTCTCTCTGTGAAGAGAGTTTGAGGCAATTCGCCCGGACGAAATCGCCAGAGAACGAACTGCAGTGTTCATCGCGGAGAAACAATCGCGGCCACTCTGACCGCCCTCAGCGTCATCGTCGTCCCCTCGCAACGTCATCTGCGCTACATGGCAATGTCACGGTCGTTGCCTAGCCTTGCGACGCCGCGAATCGCCGCGGCGATCCATCATCCCAACGCACCAATGACCTCACGTCGCAAGTTTCTCCAGAGCACCACCGGCACCGGCATCGCCGCGGCCACCCTCGCCGCCTTCCCGCCGAGCATCCGCCGCGCGCTGGCCATCCCCGCCCATCACGACACCGGCACCATCAAGGACGTCAAGCACGTCGTCCTGCTGATGCAGGAAAACCGCTCCTTCGACAGCTATTTCGGCACCTTCAAGGGCGTTCGCGGCTACGGTGACCGCTTCGCCGTCCCGGCGCCCAACGGCAAGACCGTCTTCCACCAGACCTATACGAAGACCACGCCGCCCACCACCTACGTCCCCTACCGCCTCGACGAAACCAAGGGCAACGCCCAACGCGCCGGCAGCACGCCCCATACCTGGTCGGATTCGCAGGCGGCATGGGACCATGGCCGCATGTACAAGTGGCCGGACGCGAAGAACGCACTGTCGATGGGCTACTACGACACGGCGGAAGTGCCGTTCCAGCGCGCCCTGGCCGAAGCTTTCACGCTGTGCGACCACTATCACTGCGGCATGCACACCGGCACCATCGCCAACCGGCTCTTCTACTGGAGCGGCACCAATGGCCCGAACGGCACGAGCCCGGTCGACGGCAGCAAGGTCCAGGTCGCGGCTTTGAACAACCAGTTCAACGGCGGCAACGATATCGGCGCATCCACCGACGGCTGGACCTGGACCACCTATGCCGACCGCCTGGAGAAGGCCGGTGTGAAGTGGAAGGTCTACCAGAGCCTGATCGACAACTACGGCTGCAACGAAATGATGGGCTTCCGCCACTGGCGCGCCGCGATCGAGCAGATGCCGGTCGCTCGCCGCCCTGTCTACGTCGCGGCGACGGACATCACGCAGCCGGTCACCGCAGCGGGGCCGTTCTACGACGCGTCGGTCGACGATGGGCTCAGCCCGCTGGCCAAGGGTTTCGGCAACACCATGCCCTACGGCTTCCTGGAAACCTTCCGCGACGACATCAGGAACGGCACCTTGCCCGCGGTGTCGTGGATCATTTCGCCGTCCGCGTACAGCGAGCACCCGGGACCGTCGAGCCCGGCGAAGGGCGGCTGGTACGTGCAGCAGGTGCTGGACGCGCTGACATCGAATCCGGAGGTCTGGAGCAAGACCGTCCTGCTGATCAACTTCGACGAGAACGACGGCTTCTTCGACCACCTGCCCTCGCCCGCGGTGCCCTCGCGCAATCCCGACGGCTCGCTGGCAGGCGGCACCACGATGGCGGATGCCGACGTGGCCGTCGAGTACCACAACTTCACGCCGGCAACCCCCAACCAACCCGCCATCGACGGCCGTCCCTACGGCCCCGGCCCCCGCGTGCCGATGTGGGTGGTCTCGCCCTGGAGCCGCGGCGGTTGGGTGAACTCGCAGGTCTGCGACCACACGTCCACCCTGATGTTCCTCGAGAAGTGCTTCGGAGTCGTCGAGCCGCAGATCAGCAGATACCGCCGCGCCGTCTGCAGCGACCTCACGACCGCTTTCAACTTCGAGCGCCCCAACGACGAGCCGCTGCCGACCCTGGCCGGGCGCAAGACGAAGGACCAGGCCGACGCGCTGACGGCTGCGCAGCAGGCGCTGCCGAAAATCATCCCGCCCACCGACGCCGTGCTGCCGGTGCAGGCCACCGGCGTGCGCCCGTCGCGCGCCCTCCCCTACGAACTGCACGCCAGCGCGCGCAGCGACTCGCGCAACGGCCGCGTGCAGCTTCTGTTCGCCAACAGCGGCCGGGCCGCCGCCGTGTTCCACGTCTACGACAAGCTGCACCTGGCGGACCGCCTGCCGCGCCGCTATGCGGTCGAGGCGGGCAAGCAGCTCAGCGACTACTGGGCCGCGATGACCGACAACGCGGGCCTGTACGACCTGTGGGTGCTCGGCCCCAACGGCTTTCACCGCCAGTTCAAGGGCGACCTGAACCGTCTGCGCGCGGAAGGCGCACCGGAGCCGGAGATCCGCGTGGGCTACGACGCGCGCCGGGGCGACCTCTACCTGCAGTTGCGCAACGACGGTCGACGCGATTGCCGCTTCACCGTGCAGTCGAACAAGGCCTACCCGCTGCCCGACACCCATGGCGGCGGCAAGGACGACCATGACAACGACCGCCGCGACCACGACGGCGACCGCGATGGCATGTGGACCGTTCGCGTCAAGGGCGGCGACGACACGAGCATGCGCTGGAGCCTGGACCGCAGCGGGCAGTGGTACGACTTCGCCGTGACCTGCGACGCGGACGCCAGCTTCTACCGCCGCCTTGCCGGCCGGGTCGAGACCGGCCGACATTCGGTCAGCGATCCGGCGATGGGGTTGGCGGACCGGTTCTGAAGTCCGGCAACCGCCCGCGGCCTCAGAACACCCCGAGTGCCAGCCCGGCCGCGAGCGCCGCGCCCAGCTCGCGGCATCGCGCGAGGTCGTCCGCGCCGATCTGCTTGGGGCGCGCGATGGCCTCGGGCGTCTGTGCGTGGGTGCAGACGATCAACGGCGGTGCGATGGAATTCAGCCGCCAGCCGGTGGCGATACGGTCGACCTGCCTCGCTGCGTTCTGGCCGTCGCTGCCGGCGCAGATCAGCGTGGCATAGGGCCGGCCGTTCAGGCGGTCGAGCGCGGCGTAGTAGCAGCGGTCGAAGAAGTCCTTCATCAGCCCGGCCATCGCGGCGAGGTTCTCAGGCGTGGCGAAGATGTAGCCGTCCGCGCCGAGCACGTCGTCCGGCTGTGCCTCCGATGCACGCAGCAGTCGCACCTGCACGCCGGCCTCGTCGCGCGCGCCCTCCGCAGCGGCCTGCGCCATCTGCGCAGTGCCGCCGGTCATCGTGTGATAGACCACGAGCAGCGTCTTGGGATTCATGTCCTCCAGCATAGCTGGCAGGTGACCGATAGTTCGGCGCGGATTGACAGACGTCAATACAGCGGCTGCTGCGATGCCGACAATTCCCAGCGTGGCTCGCCACGTCGAGAAAGGCATTTATGAAGCTCCTGACATCGCTCACGGTTTCCGTGGTCCTCGGCACCTTGCTGCCCCTCGCCATCTCGAAAGACCAATCCGGCGCAGAGATCACGGCGTCGACCAAACCCGGCTCCGGAACCGTCAAGGAACTGGTCAAGCTGACCGGTGTCGTCGAAGCCATCGATCTCCCGACCCGCCACGTGACCCTCAAGGATTCGCATGGCAAGCTGATACCGCTGGCCATAGGTCCCGAGGCGCGCAACCTCGAACAGCTCAAGGTCGGCGACCGGGTGACGGTGCGCTACGCACAGGCGTTGACGCTCACCTTGGTAAAGGACGGCGACCAGATTCGCAGCAGGGTCGATTCGCCGATCACCGGCAGCAGGACAGTGAAAGGCGAACGCCCCGGCGGATCGCTCGGCAGAGAGGTCGAAGTCACGGCCAATGTAGTCGCCGTGAACAGAAAGACCAAGATGATCACGTTGCGCGGGACGGAGTACGAGGTCGACCTGAAGGTACGCGATCCCGATCAGTTGAAGATGATCAAGGTCGGCGATCAGGTGCACGCGACCTACACCGAGGCAGTGGCCCTGTCGATCGATCGATGAGTCGCCGCAGGCATTCGGCAGGCGCTTCGGGGCATCCATTCATCGCCAAGGAGTCGAGATGAAACTCGGAAGATTCGTCCCCTCCGTGCTCGCCCTCGTGCTGGCGACACCGATTGCAGGGGCACAAACCACCCCGCCGGCCGCGGCCCCGCCCGCCGCCAACCCCGTCGATCCGGCGTCGATCCAGGCCTTGAAGGACATGGGCGCCTACCTGCAGACGCTCGATCGCTTCCGGACGACGACTTCGCTGACGGGCGAACGCGTCCTGAGCGATGGCCAGAAACTGATGCACACGGCGTCCGCGACGGTCGATGCGGCGCGTCCGAACAAGCTTCGCGCCCGCATGTGGACCGTTCGCTCCGAGCGCGAAATCATCTATGACGGCCACACGGTCACCCTGTATGCACCCGCTCAGAAGTACTACTCGACGGTCGAATTCTCCGAGTCCAACAGCGCGCTCGTCGGCAAGCTCGAAGAACGGTACGGCGTCGAGATCCCCCTGTCCGACCTGTTCACCTGGGGAACCCCGGCAGCCCCGGTCGACAAGATCGATTCGGCGATGAATGCAGGGCAGGACATCATCGGGGACAGTCTCTGCGAGCACTACGCCTTTCGCCAGGGCGATTTCGATTGGCAGATCTGGATCACGACGGGCAGCAAGCCGTTGCCGCGCAAGCTCGTGATCACCAACCGCAGTGATGACGCGCGCCCGCAGTCGATCACGCTCATGGACTGGAACCTGAAGCCGGCGTTCAACGAAGCGACGTTCCGGTTCACCCCGCCCAAGGGTGCGACCCGCATCGAGATTGTTCCGGCGAAGGCCAGATAGAGGAGCGCGACCATGAAAGGATCATTCAGCAAGATGCTTGCGGTTCCGCTGAGCGTTCTGGCCCTGCTCAGCTTCGCGTTGACCCCTGTGGCCGAGGCCGCGCGGGAAGGTGGGGGTGGAGGTGGTCGTGGAGGCGGAGGAGGCGGAGGTGGCGGAGGTGGCGGAGGTGGGGGAGGTGCACGCGCGAGCGCCGGGGGAGGCGGTGGCGGCGCTCGCGCGAATGCCGCAGGCGGTGGCGGTGGGGCGCGCGCCGGTGCCGCTGGTGGCGCTGCCGCTGGCGGAGGCAGGCAGGCCGCGCAGGTCAACAACACCAGGGCCGACGCAAGGACCAATGACGTCCGGAGCACGAGCGCGAACAACGTCAACACCAACCGGACCAACAACGTCAATGCCAGCCGCAACACCAACGTCAACGCCAACACCAACGTCAACGCCAATCGGAACGTCAACGTGAATGTCAGCGGCAACAACAATTGCTGCGGCGGTTGGGACAATGACTACCACCCGGTCGCGGGCGCGGTGGCCGTTGGCGCCGCGGTGGCGGTCACCTCGGCGGTGGTCGGCTCCGTCGTGCGCTCCGTGCCGGCCAACTGTGTCCCGGTCAACTACGGCGGCATGGTGTACCAGCAGTGCGGCAGCCAGTGGTACCAACCGCAGGGATCGCAGTACGTGGTGGTCAACCCGCCCTATTGATCCGCGCCACCGAGCCCGTTTTCCATCGAGGACCGATGGTAGGAACTCATCGGACTTTTCAGCGAGGGCACGCAACAGCACATTGCTGGATCGCCGGCCGAACCGTTCTGCGGATCGTCGAAGGCGGCGACCGACTCAACTCCCTGTTCAGTTCAGTCAGACGTCACCCCGGCGTCGCGAATCATCACCTCTCGCTCCGAACGGGCGACTCGCATGCGCGTGATGTAGTCGTTGGTGGTTCCAGGCAAGGCGACCATGCCGTTCTGCTGGATGACGCGCTGAACACTCGCATCGACGAGAGCCTTCTGGACCTCGTCGTGCAAGCGGATGACGACCGCCGCGGGCGTGCCGCGCGGTGCCGCCAGCCCCATGTCGACCGTCGTCATGCCGACTTTGGGGTAGGTCTGCGCCACAGTGGGCGTTCCGGGAAGCAACGGAAACGGTTCGAAGGAAGTCACTGCCAGGACCTTCAGTTTTCCAGCCTCGGCCATCGGCGTCACGCTTGCCGGCATGCCGAAGAGGACATCGACCTGGCCTCCGATCAGGTCCGTCATGGCATTCGCCGTGCCTTTGTAGGGGACGTGGGTCCACTGGACGCCCGTCGCCTTGCCCAACGCTTCGGCGATCAGTTGATGCGGAGTGCCGATGCCGGGCGAGGCATAGCTCAACGGCGTCTTGCTCTGCTTCGCATAGGCGATCAGTTCCTTGAGCGTCTTCGCCTGCATCGGGCTGGTAGCGCTGACTGCAATCACGACGGGCGCACCAACGATGTTGGCGATCGGACTCAGATGGGCCAATGCATCTTCGGCAGATTTCCCTTTGAGCATAGGGTTGATCGTGTAGATGCTGTCGGCGTTGAGCAGCAGCGTGTAGCCGTCCGGCGGTGCTTTCGCGACGTACGCGGCCGCGATCTGGCCCGCGCCGCCCGGCTTGTTGTCGATCACGACCGGTTGCCGCAGCGATTCGCTCATCGTCTTGGCGACGGCGCGCGCGATGACGTCCGCGCCGCCGCCCGGGCTGTAAGGAACCACCAGCGTGAGGGGCCGGGTCGGGTAGTCGGACGGTCCGCTCTGGGCACCGGCTGCGCCGCCAATGGCGCAGATCAAGACCGGCAAGGCGAGGTGTTTGAAGAAGTTCATGATGTCTCTCGTGTGTCTTCGAATCATTGGTCGGCCGTTGCCGCAGGCTCGACGGCCATCGCGGGATAGTCGGTGTACCCGCGGTGGTCGGGCGTGTAGATGCTGTCGTTGTTCAAGGGATTGAGCGGCGCATCCAGCGCGAAGCGACGGACCAGATCGGGATTCGCGATATACAGGCGACCGAAGGAGACAAGGTCAGCTCGTCCCTCTCTCAGCACCTCCTCGGCACGGGCTTGGGTGAACGCGTTGTTCGCGATGTACCGGCCCTTGAACAAGGTCCGCAGCCCGGCGTAGTCGAGTTCGCACGTCGGCGGCAGCGCATTCGACGACCCTTCGACCACGGCCACGTAGCAGACGCCCAGTCTGCTCAGTCCACCCAGGGCCGTGGCCAGGAGCAACCCGGGATCGGAGTCGGAGAGTTGGTAGTTGGACGGGCTGGTCGGCGACAGCCGCACGCCCACGCGGTCGGCACCCCAGATCTCCTTCACGGCAGCGACCACTTCGAGCATGAGGCGGCAACGATTCAAGGGCGAGCCACCGTAGGCGTCGGTGCGAAGATTCGACGAGTCGCGCAGGAACTGGTCGAGCAGGTAGCCATTGCCGGCATGCACCTCGACACCGTCAAAGCCAGCGGCCATGGCTCGCCGCGCCGCGGCTCGATAGTCATCGATCAGGCGGCCGACTTCCTCGACGGGCAACTCGCGCGGCACCTGCAGCGGCAGTCGGCCTTCGCGCGTGCGCACCGTGCCGAAAGGCTGCACGGCCGACGGCCCGATCGGCATCTGCCCACTTGGCTGGGTCAATGGATGCGAGTTGCGGCCGCAATGCCAGAGCTGGAGAAACATGTGCCCGCCGTGGCGATGCACGCCTTCGGTCACACGCTTCCACCCTGCCTGCTGCGCGTCCGTGAAGATGCCGGGCGTCTCAGGCCAACCCAGGCCTTCGGCCGAGATGGCCGTCGATTCAGAGATGATCAGACCGGCGGTCGCGCGCTGCGCGTAGTACTCCGCGTTGAGCGCGTTGGGCAATTCGCCTGGGGAGCGGTTACGTGTCATGGGCGACATGACGACGCGATTGGGCAGTCGGTAGGGGCCGAAGTCGATCGGCTCGAGCAATAGTGATGTGGTCATGTGTCCCACTGCGCCTGGACGCGTGGCGCAGCATGTCTCCTTGATGGGAGCCACTCTAGACCTCATCAACTGGCGGTACCAGTGATGTTTTGGCAGCAGGAAGATGCCGAACTGGAACGGCAGAATGCCCTTCGCTACCCTGGACGTTGAGCGGGAGCCCGGCGCGTTGTCGTCAAAGATTGCAAGTGCGCAGCCAGCGCCCTCGCCGCCGGCGAGAGCCGCTTCTCGTCATAGAAGCAGATGGCAAAGCTGCGTTTTGCCCAAGGGTCGGTCAGCGGAAGCACCTTGAGTCCATAGGTCGAGGCAACGGGCTCCGCGACCTCGCGCGGAACCACTGCGATACCGAGGTTCGCGCGCACACAGCGCAGTGACGCATCGAAGGTCGTAACGACCGCTCGGTAGCTGATCGGCTTGCCGATGATGGCGGCAGCGCGCGCGAGCATCGTGTGGACGGCTGTCGATGCCGGCAGCCCCACATGGTCGTAGTCGAGTGTGTCCTCGAATGCGCACCGCTTCTTGCTGGCGATCGGATGCGATGGGCTCGTGATGATCGCGAGATGGTCGTTCCGATAGGGCCGTGTCTGCAGGCCCTCGAGGTCCGCAGCGTCCCAGCAGACTGCGAGAGGCGCCAGGCCTTCTCGCAAGCTGCTGACGACATCACGGCTCAGGGCCTCCTCGATGTCGATCCGGATCTCCCGATGCTCGGGGATCTGCAGGAACGAAGCGATGTCGTCGGGCAGGAACTCGGCAATGGACGAGACCGTGGCGAGAACACGAACCTGGCCCTTGATCCCTTTTCCAAAGGCAGCCATGTCGCGCGCGACCCGGTCCGCGCCGGCGAGCATGCCCCGCGCATGTTCCAACAGGATCTCGCCTGCGCCGGTGATGGCGACACCGCGACGATTGCGTTCCACCAGCACATTGCCCAACGTGCTCTCCAATTGGGCAATTCGCTTGCTGATCGCGGACGCGACGATGTGGTGCTGTTCAGCGGCGCGCGCGATGTTTCGCGTCTCGCAGACCGCGACGAAGAGCCGAAGACTGGTGAGATCAAGGTCGTGCATGGGCAGAGTCGATGTGAGATTCCGAAATGGAACGCTGCTCGTTCCAATTTACCGCTTTTCGCTTGAAGATGGAATGCCTACAGTCTCCCCTACGACGTCTCACCCGTACGTCGAGAGCCTGGAGACAAATACCCATGATCATTCCTTCTGCCCGCCTGCCGCGCAGTGCCGTGATCCGCGAAGTCGGCCTGCGCGACGGCCTGCAGAGCATCGCAACCATCCTCCCGACCGCGCAAAAGATCGAATGGATCCGCGCCGCCTACGAGGCCGGCCAGCGTGAGATCGAGGTCGGCTCCTTTGTGCCGGCGCGCCTGCTGCCGCAACTGGCCGACTCGGCCGAGTTGGTCGCCTTCGCCAAGACGCTGCCGAACCTGTTCACATCAGTACTGGTGCCCAATCTGCGTGGCGCCGAGAGCGCCATCGCTGCCAAGGCCGACCTGATGATCGTTCCGCTCTCGGCCAGCCACGCGCACAGCCTGGCCAACCTGCGCAAGACGCCCGACGACGTGGTGGCCGAGGTGGCGAAGATCCGCGCGGCCCGCGATGCCTCTGGCTCCAGGATCCTGATCGAGGGCGGCGTCGGCACGGCCTTCGGCTGCACGCTGCAGGGTCTGGTCGACAAGCGCGAGGTGCTGCGCCTGATGCAGGCGCTGCTGGACGCCGGCGCCGACCGCGTGAGCATGGCCGACACCGTTGGCTACGCCGATCCGGGCATGGTGCGCGACCTGTTCGAGGACGCCGTGAAGATCGCGGGCGATCGCTTCTGGTGCGGACATTTTCACGACACCCGCGGCCTGGGCCTCGCCAACGTCTACGCCGCGCTCGAAGTCGGCGTGAACCGGTTCGATGCCTGCCTGGCCGGGATTGGAGGCTGCCCCCACGCGCCGGGTGCGAGTGGCAACGTCTCGACCGAGGACCTGGCCTACATGCTCGGCAGCATGGGCATCAAGACGGGGATCGACATCGATCGACTGCTCGCGTTGCGTGCCCGGGTGGCCGAGTGGCTCACCGGGGAGACGCTGCATGGCTCGCTCTGGCAGGCCGGCCTGCCCAGGACTTTCGGCCTAGCGGCCCAAGCCCTTTCTGCCTGAAGACGCCTGATCAAACCGAGAACCCACTTCATGACCACCTCCTCCGCTCCTCTCCCCCTCGCTGGCATCCGCGTCCTCGAGTTCACCCACATGGTCATGGGTCCGACCTGCGGGATGATCCTCGCCGACCTCGGCGCCGAGGTCATCAAGGTCGAGCCTCCGGGCGGCGACAAGACCCGAAAGCTGCCGGGGCTCGGCATCGGCTTCTTCCGCTCCTTCAACCGCAACAAGAAGAGCGTGGTGATCGACATCGGCACCGACGAGGGCCGCGCGACGGCGGCCGAGCTTGCAGGCCAGTGCGACGTGGTGCTGGAGAACTTCCGTCCCGGCCTGATGGCCAGCTTCGGGCTCGACTACGAGACGCTGTCGAAGAAATACCCGCGCCTGATCTACGTCACGCACAAGGGCTTCCTGCCCGGCCCGTACGAGAACCGGCTGGCACTCGACGAGGTGGTACAGATGATGGGCGGCCTCTCGTACATGACCGGCCCGGTCGGACGGCCGCTGCGCGCCGGCACCTCAGTCAACGACATCATGGGCGGCATGTTCGGCGCTATCGGCGTGCTGGCCGCGCTGCGCGAACGCGACATGACCGGCAAGGGCCAGGAGGTGCAGAGCGCGCTCTTCGAGAACTGCGTGTTCCTCTCATCGCAGCACATGCAGCAGTTCGCCATGACGGGCGAGCCGCCGCCGCCAATGCCATCGCGTGTGTCGGCCTGGAGCGTGTACGACGTCTTCACGCTGGCGGATGGCGAGCAGCTCTTCATCGGCGCGGTCAGCGACAAGCAGTTCCTCACGCTGTGCCGCGTGATCGAGGCGCCCGAACTGGCCGCCGATCCCGCACTGGCCAACAACGCGCTGCGCGTAGCGGTTCGCCCGGCCCTGCTGGCGAAGCTCGGCGAGAACCTCAAGCACCACCGCGTGGAAGAGCTCGCGCCCAAGCTCGAAGCCGCCGGCATTCCCTACGCGCCGATCATGCGCCCCGACCAGCTCGTCAACGATCCGCACCTGAAGGCCAGTGGTGGCTTGGTGCCGATGGAATGCGAGGACGGAGACACCACCGACGTGGTGCTCCTGCCGCTGTTGATGGGCGGTCGCCGCCCGGGTGTGCGGCATGCGCTGCCGGGCATCGGCCAACACACGGAAGAAATCCTCGCAGGCCTGCCCAGCCACGCCGTGGCCTGACACGAATAGACCAAGATCAACCAAAGACTCCCGGAGACAAACCATGACCCTCAAGATTCAACGACGCGGCCTGACCGCATTCATCGCTGCCACCCTCGCATTGAGCGCCACCGGCTGTCTCGCCCAGGCCTCCGACAAACCTCTGCGCATGGTCTTGCCCGTGGGCGCCGGCTCCGGCGTCGACACCATCATGCGGGCGGCCACTCCGTCCCTCACGAAGGCGCTGGGCGGCCAGGGCGTCGTGATCGAGAACCTGCCGGGCGCCGGCGGCATCACCGGCACCAGCGTCGTTGTTCGTGCGGCGCCAGACGGTCAGACCTTGGGCGTCGTGTCGAACAACCACGTTGTGAATCCGAGCGTGTTCAAGAAGATGCCCTTTGATGCCATCAACGACATCACGCCGATTTCGGTCGTCGGCGCGACCCCCTTCGTGTTGGTAGTGAATCCGAAAGTCCCCGCCAAGAATGCCAAGGAACTCCAGGCGCTGCTCAAAGCGAAGCCGGATGGCTACAACTACGGCTCATCAGGAAACGGCACCATCCTTCATCTGGGCGGCGCAATGTTCCTGGATGCTGCCGGCGTCGATGCACGCCACATCCCGTACAAGGGTGTCGGCCCGATGGTCGCGGACGTACTTGGCGGACAAATCGAAATGGCGGTCGTGGCAGTGCCCGCGGTCCAGGGGCAACTCATGAGTGGCGCCTTGCGCGCTATCGGCGTGATGGGCAAGACCCGCGTGCCTTCCCTGCCGGATGTGCCGACCATTGCGGAGCAAGGGTTCCCTGGTGTTGATGTTTCAGGCTGGTTCGCCGTCATCGGGCCGGCGAAGCTGCCGCCGGCCGAGGTCAAGCGCCTGCACGCCGCGGTGGTTGCCGCCTTCAACACGCCGGAGACCAAGGACGCCATGGCCAAGCAGGAAAACATCATCAACCCGATGACGCCCGAGGCTTCGGCCCAGTTCTTCAAGACCGAGCAGGAGCGCTACGCAAAGCTGGTCAAGAAGGCCAACATCACGGCCGAGTGAGCAACGGCCGAACACTCGAGAGAACGGACATGGCCCTCGGCGCACCGGCCAAGGTGGTCCGCCAGTTGACTGATGAAGACGTTGCGCGGTTGATGGACAGTGCCGCCAACTATGCGGAGCGTGCCGCGACTTACGGCTCAGAGCTCGCGCTCGTCGAATAGCTTTCTCATTTGCGTCAAGGTACCAAGTCATGTCTGATCTGTTTGAGAACCCGATGGGCCTGATGGGCTTCGAGTTCGTCGAGTTCGCGTCTCCCATGCCCGACACGCTGGAGCCCTTCTTCGAGAAGCTCGGCTTCACGCTGGTGGCAAAGCACCGCTCGAAGGATGTGGTGCTCTATCGCCAGGGCGACATCAACTTCATCGTCAACCGCGAGCCCAACAGCCCGGCCGCATACTTTGCGGCGGAACATGGTGCCTCGGCCTGCGGCATGGCGTTTCGTGTCAAGGATTCGCACAAAGCTTATGCACGAGCATTGGAACTCGGCGCACAACCGATCGAGATCGCGACCGGCCCGATGGAACTGCGGCTTCCGGCCATCAAGGGCATTGGCGGTGCGCCGCTCTACCTCATCGATCGCTTCGAGGACGGCAAGTCGATCTATGACATCGACTTCGAATTCGTCGAAGGTGTAGATCGCCATCCGGCCGGCCATGGCCTGAAGCTGATCGACCACCTGACCCACAACGTCTATCGTGGCCGCATGACGTTCTGGGCGAACTTCTACGAGAAGCTGTTCAACTTCCGCGAGATCCGCTATTTCGACATCCAGGGCGAGTACACCGGCCTCACGTCCAAGGCGCTGACCGCGCCGGACGGCAAGATCCGCATCCCGCTGAACGAGGAGTCGAAGAAGGGCTCCGGCCAGATCGAAGAGTATCTGATGAAGTTCAATGGCGAGGGCATCCAGCACATCGCACTGCTC
>NZ_JBFUKW010000014.1:0-157954 GCF_056400665.1 Variovorax sp. P5_A3
ACGGTGTTCGGGCTCGCCGCCTATGTCTTCACCGAGGACAGGCGCCGCATCCGGCGCGTCAGCGAGTCGCTCGAGACCGGCATGGTGGGCGTCAACACCGGGCTGATCTCGAACGAGGTCGCGCCCTTCGGCGGCGTCAAGCAGTCGGGCCTGGGCCGCGAAGGCTCGCGGCATGGCATCGAGGACTATCTGGAACTCAAGTATGTATGCCTTCAGGATTGAGCCGGGTTCCCACGAATGACGGTGCGTGCGAAGGGGACCGGTGTCCCGGGCAACCAGTGATACACATAGTGCATTTGACCCCACTGGTGAGCATCGACTCCACCGTCATTGACCTGAGCCTGTCCATGTACGCCTGGGCCAAGTAGCAGCGTAGCAAGGGCGCCGTGAAGCTGCACCTGGTTCTCGACCACGACAGTTACCTGCCGTGCCTCGGCGTGGTCACCGACGGCAAGGTGCCCGACGTGAAGGTTGCCCAGTTGACTGACTTCGGCGCCGGCACCATCGTGGTGGACAACCGGGGCGTCATCTTTGTGAGACGTATGAAGAGAGATGCCTTCTACGAGGTCGTCCAGGAGCGCGAGCCGCCGCAAAACCGCACCATCGTGCGCAACCACCAGCCGCATCGACTCTTCCAATGCCATGCGGGCCTTGGCCGGATCGGCCTTGAGGATTGCGAACTGCTCAGCAATCAAGGCTCTCTCGCTGCATGTTCGCGTTGTACCCATCTGCGAAGAGGTCGGCGCGGCGCTGCTTCTCCTCCTAGCGCGCATTGCGCGGCCCTTGGCCGTCGAAGGTCCGCTCGCCCAGCAGGAACCGGTTGGCGCGCGGCTCCGGCGAGTGCCACAGCCTGGGCGCATTCGGAAGAGTCTCGCCGACATAGGCCTCCGCCAAGTCCTGCACGCCGTCGAACGTGCCCTGTGCGGCGACAGGATCCGTTGGACGGCCGTGCGCACCTGCGTGTGGCGCGGCGGATCGACTTCGACGATCGGGCTGGGCGCGCGCCAGGCGTCCGGCTTGCGGATGTCGGGCAGGCCCGAACCGCCTTCAGAGGAGAAGGTCTGCCAGCCCTTCAGCGCCGGCTGGACGCTGCGATGGCGGCCCATCACGTCGACGCCGCACCGCGAAAGGAACCCGACGGGGCCGGCCTGCCGCACCTTGGCGTGCATCCCGAAAAAGCGTTTCGAGTACGCTGTCTTCGTTGGGATCGCCGTCGCTCGAGGGGATGGGTGTGGGATGCGAGCTCATAGCCTTTCCCGCTCAGGCGACGCGGCCGCCGTCCACCGGCAGCGCGATGCCGGTAGTGAAGCCGGCCTCGTCCCCGAGCAGATAGAGCACCGCCGCGGCGATCTCCTCGGGTTCGCCGAAGCGGCCGCTCGGTATGCGCGAAAGCATGGTCTGCGCACGGACCGCTCGGGCGTCGCTGTCCCCTGCCTGCGCAAAGCTCGCGTCGGTCATCGGCCCGTTGATGGTCCCGGGGCAGACGCAGTTCACGCGGATCTTCTCCGCCGCATGGTTGAGCGCGAGACTGCGCGTGAGCATCGTGACCGCGCCCTTGGACGCCGAGTACGCGGAGAGAAAGGGCGAGCCGATCAGGCCCGCGGTTGACGAGAACAGCACGATCGAGCCGCGGCCGATCTCCCGCATCTGAGGCACGAAAGCGCGTGCGGCGAGCCACGGGCCTTTCACGTTGACCGCGAACAGCCGATCCCACTCGGCCTCCTCGATCTCGATGGCCGGCTTGGCCGGGCCGAGGATGCCGGCGGCGGCGGCCAGCAGCTCGACCGGGCCGAGCTCGTGGCGCGCGGTCTCGGCGGCGCGCGCGACGTCGTCGGCCGACGAGGCATCGCCCACGACGCTCACCGAGCCGGCACACCGTGCGGCGGTCGATGCCAGGCCGGCCGCGTCGCGATCGAACAGGAGCACGCGTGCGCCCTGCCCGGCAAGCGCCAGCGCGGTGGCCTTTCCGAGGCCGCTCGCGGCCCCGGTCACGGCCGCCACGCGGCCTTCGAAACGTTGGGTCATCGATGGGTCTCCCGTGTCAGGGCATGGCACGCCGGTACTGCACGAAGCCCGAGCGCTCGGCGACCTGGTCGTAGAGCTTCATGGCGTCCGTGTTCGTCTCGTGGGTCAGCCAGTAGACGCGTGAGGCGCCCTGCTTGCGGGCCGTGTCGTAGACGTGCTCGATCAACTTCCGGCCCTGCCCGCTGCCCCGGCATGCCGGCTCGACGAACAGGTCCTGCAGGTAGCAGTAGTCGCCCTCGGTCCAGGTCGAGCGATGAAAGATGAAATGCACAAAGCCCACGGGCCGGCCGTGCTGCACGGCCAGCGCGCAATGCATCGGCTCGGCGGCGTCGAGCAGGCGCGCGAAGGTGCGCTCGCTCACCGCCGGCGCGAGGTCGACCTTGTAGAACTGCTGATAGCCCTTCCAGAGCGACGCCCAGGCATCGAAGTCGGCCGAGGTCAGGAGACGGATGGAGACCGCGCTTGGCATGTCGCTGTGCCTTTCTGAGGTTGCCAGGTTCCGGTCGCTTCGATCTGCGCGGCCAGTTGAAGAATGAGGTCGTCACGCCCGAGGCGCGCAATGATCTGGGTGCCCACGGGCAGCCGTTCGGGTGTCCAGTAGGTCGGCAGGCTCGCAGCGGGCTGCCCCGAAGCGTTGATCAATGCAAAGAAGGTCGAGTAGCGCCCCATGCGGCGGCGGAAGTCGCTGAAGCTGCCGGTCATCGCCAGCTCGCCGATCGGAGCCGGCAACTGGACCAGCCCCGGCGTCATCAGCACGTCGACGCCATCCATGCAAGCCTCCATCTGGCGCCCGATGGCATGGAAGCGGTTGATCGCCGAGGCGTAGACCGCCGCCGACACCGAATGGCCCATCTCGTAGCCGTCACGGATCGCCGCTTCGAGATCATCGTCGCGCAAGGCCTGGCCGAGCACCTTCAGGCGTGCATCGACCGACACCACGATGTTGGCCGCCAGCACCTCGGCGTGCGCATCGACGAAGCCGTCGTAGTCGAAGGCGGGCGTGTCCATCTCGACGATCTCGTGTCCGAGCGATGCGCACAGCCTGGCCGTCGACTCGAGTGCCGCCAGGCATTCGGGGGCCAGCACCATGTCGCCGAAGGGCTTGCGCCATACGCCGATGCGCAACGCCCGCGCCGGGCCCTGATCGAGCGCGGCGAGGAAGGTCTTCTCGAACATCGGCCCGGCATACGGCGCGCCGGGCTCCGCGCCGGCGATGGCATCCATGGCGGCCGCGGTGTCGCGCACCGTGCGGCTCAACACGCCGTCGACCGCCAGGCCGCCCCATCCTTCACCCCGGAACGGCCCCATCGGCACCAGGCCGCGCGAGGGCTTGAGGCCGAATAGCCCGCAGCACGAGGCGGGAATCCGGATCGATCCGCCGCCATCGCTGCCATGGGCCACCGGAACGATGCCGGCCGCCACCGCAGCGGCCGCTCCGCCGCTGGATCCGCCGGCCGAACGGCCTGCATCCCAGGGGTTGCGCGTCGGGCCGCCGTTGCGCACCGCCTCGGTGGTCGGCGCCATGCACAGCTCCGGCACGTTCGAGCGTGCGAACGCGATGAAGCCGGCCATCTCGAAGCGGTCCACGAGGGTCGCGTTACGCGTGTAGCGCATGTCGTTGAACAGCCTCGAACCCAGGCTCGATGGCAGCCGGGTCGAGGCCAGGCCGGAATCCTTCAACAGGAACGGGATCCCGCCGAAGGCGCCGCGCGGCGTCCACGCCCGCGCGACGGCCTTCGATTCCTCGTACTGCTCGTAGCTCAGCGCATTCAGGGCCGGGGCGCGCGCGCGCGCCAGCCGGATCGCGCACTCCATCAGTTCCTGCGACGTAACTTCGCCGGCTCGCAGCAACGCGGCCAGGCCCAGGCCGTCCAGCTTTTCGTACTCGTGATCTTGCATGGAGCTCAGGCGTTGGCCTCGGCGTTCGCCCAAGCGTCGGCGACTTCGCCACCGCGCGCAAACCACACATTGGGGAAACGCTGCATCCAGGCGATGAATTCGCGCAGCATCGCGATGCGCGACGGCCGGCCGATGACCTGCGGGTGCATCGTCAGCGAGAAGAGGCCGCCCCAGCGGTAGATCTCGCGGAACTCGTCCTTCCAGACCTCGAGGATCTGCTGGTTCGAGACGATCGTGCGCGGCGTCTTGATGGAGAACAGCGCGAACGGTGCATCGTCGAGGCTCCAATGGACTGGCAGTTCGATCGGGCCGGCGCTGCCGTCGGCCAGCACATGGCGGTAGGGATTGATCTGGTCCATCAGCGAGCTGTCGTAGCGCAGCCCGTACTTCTGGATCAACGCGATCATGTTGTGGCTCGTCTCCCACGCCGGCGAGCGGTAGCCCAGGGGCTTGACGCCGACGGTGGCCCGAAGCGCCTCGAGGCCCTTGACGAAGACCTCTTCCTCGAGCTCCGGCTTGTCGGGGTCGATCCATTCGTGGAGGTAACCGTGGTGCCCGACCTCGTGCCCGTGGCGCAGCACCAGCTCGACCTTGTCCTGGTGCCGTTCGGCGGTCCAGCCGGGAACGAAGAACGTGGCGGGCACCTCGGCGTACTTCAGCGTCTCGACGATCTTCGGCACGCCGACCTTGGCACCGTAGGTGCCTTGCGACAAGGTGCCGGGGCGCTTCGCATTGGCGGGATCGCGAGACAGCCAGAGCGTCTCGGCGTCGAAGTCGAAGGCCAGCATGACCGCGCAGCGCGCGCCGTTCGGCCAGATCACGGGATCGTTGGGATTCATCGGTATGTCCTTGGAGTGGATGGAAGGCACGCGGCGCTCAGGCGTGTGCGTGGCAGGCCAGCCACCCGCCGTCCACGGCAATGACCTGGCCTGTGACAAAGGAGGCGTCCTCGCTGCAGAGGAACGCGATGACGGACGCGACCTGCGCACCGGTGCCGATCGATTTCAGTGGCGTCGCGTCGACCATGGCCTTCTGGTAGGCGGCGTCGTGATTCAGACGGTGCGCGGTCATCGCGGTATGGATCACGCCGGGCGCCACCGCATTGATGCGGATGCCGCGCGCGGACAGATCGGACACGAGCTGCCGGGTGAGCTGCGAGATGCCGGCCTTGGCCACCGCGTAGGCGGTCGAACCCGGGAAGCCCGTCTCGCCGAAGACCGAGGCGACGTTCACGATGCTGCCGCCGTCCGCGAGCGCGGGCAGCACATCGCGCGTCAGGCGCAGCACCGCACGCAGGTTGACACCGAGGATGCGGTCGATCAGCGCATCGTCCGACAGCGCGAGCGCTTTGGAGCCGCCGACGCCCGCGTTGTTGACCAGGAAATCGACGGCGCCGCCGAGCCCCCGGGCCGCCTCTAGGACGCGCCGGGGCGCCTCGTCGCTCGCGAGGTCCAGCGCCAGCGTGTGCACGCCGGCGCCGATGGCCTCGCCTGCCTCGAAATCGAGGTCGACGGCCAGCACCCTGGCCCCCTCGGAAGCAAAGCGCTGCACGGTCGCGCGACCGATGCCCCGGGCCGCGCCGGTGACGATGATGTTCTTGTCCTTGAATCGCATGCGCTCAGGCCTCCTTCGAAGTGGCGACCGGCATCGGCGCGGCGCCCAGGTAAAACTGCTGCAGCGAGGCCAGGTCGACATCGGGTCCGTTGACGCACGAGTGCGCCACCCGGCCTTCGCGCAGGATGTGGATCTCGTCGGCGAGCTCGAGTGCCATCGAGACGTTCTGCTCGACGAGCAGGATGGACAGCCCCCGGGTGCGCAGGTCGCGGATGATGTCCGCGATCTCTCCCACGACCTTCGGCGACAGCGCGGCAGAGGGTTCGTCGAGCAGCAGCAAGCGGGGCTTGGCCAGCAGCGCGCGCCCGATGGACAGCATCTGGCGCTCGCCCCCCGAAAGCAGTCCGGCCAGCGCCTTCCTGCGCACGACGAGCCGCGGGAAGAGCGCGTAGACCTCGTCGAGGTCGCGCCGGATCCGCGCCTTCTCGCTGCGACGGTGATAGGCGCCCATCAGGATGTTCTCCTCCACCGACATGCCGGCGAAGACTTCCTTGCCCTGCGGCACCAGCACCAGGCCTTTGCCGGCCATCTGGTACGCCGGCACCTGATCGACGCGCTGGCCGTCGAGCAGGATCTCGCCGGCGGTCGGCACCACCAGGCCGGCCAGCGCCTTCAGCGTGGTCGACTTACCGGATCCGTTGCCGCCCAGCACCGCCGTCAGCCCGCCCTTGGGCACGGAGAAGGACACGCCATACAGCACCTTGGAGCGTCCGTATCCGGCCTCGATGTTCCTGACCTCAAGCATGCCTCGACCGTCCTGTTCCCAAATACGCCTCGATCACGCGCGCGTCGTTGATGGCCTCCGACGGCGTGGCGTCGGCAATTTTCTCGCCGTAGTCGAGCACCACCACGCGGTCGCACACGGCCTGGACCACGCGCATCACGTGTTCGACGAGCAGCACGGTCACACCGTAGTCGGCACGCATGCGCCCGATGACTTCGATCAGGCGGTCGACCATGGGCGGCGAGAGCCCGGCGGCCGGCTCGTCGAGCACGAACACACGCGGTCCCGTGGCCAGGCCGCGCGCCAGTTCGACCATGCGCTGCTGGCCGATCGACAGCGCCGTGGCAGGCTGGTCGATGAACTTCTCGAGGTTGAACAACGAGAGCATCTCGATGGCCTTCGCGCGAACCTCGCCGTCTTCCTGGCTGGCCGAGGCCAGGCGGAAGATCGAGGCGCCGTAACCGCTCTTCAGCCCCGGCTGCATCGCCAGCGCGATGTTGTCGGCGACCGACATCGAGGGGAACAGCCGCAGCATCTGGAAGGTGCGCGCGACGCCCGCGCGCGCAATGCGCCACGGCGCGGTGCCGGAGATCCGGGTGTCTCCCATGTAGACCGTCCCGGCGCTCGGCGGCAGGACGCCCGTGACGATGTTCGCGAGCGTTGACTTCCCCGAACCGTTGGGCCCGATCAGCCCCACGATCTCGCCCTCGCCGACGTCGAAGCTGATCCCGTTGAGCGCCACCAGCCCGCCGAAGCGGCGCGTCACGGAGTCGAATCGCAGCAGAGGCGCCTTCATTTCTTCGTCCTTCCGACCCATGCGCCGAACACGCCCTGCGGCATCACGATCACCATCACGATCATGAGCAGGCCATAGATGATCAGTTTGTAGTTGGCGGCGAAACCGAGCACCTCCGGCAGCGCGGTGAAGACGACCGCACCCAGCAGCGGGCCCCAGACCGTGCCGCGCCCGCCCACGACCACCATCGCGACGATCGTCGAGGAGGTCAGCACGGTGAAGTCGTCCGGCGTCACGCCGCGGATGTGATGTGCCACCAGCACGCCCGCCGCGCCGGCCAGCGCCGAGGCGATCACGAAGGCCGTCAGCTTGCTGGCCGTGGTGTTCAGGCCGATGGCCCGTGCCAGCACCTCGTCGTCGCGCACGGCTTTCCACGCCATGCCGAGGCGCGAATGCGCAAGGTACCAGCCGATGGCGACGCTCGCCACGCTCAGTCCGAGGGCCAGGTAGTAGAAGCGGTCGATCGACTCGAAGCCCGCGACCGGCTTCACTTCGATGCCGAACTGGCCGCCGGTGAGCCCCTTCCACTGCGTGAGTGCGAGGTAGACGATGGTCTGGAACGCGATCGTCACGATTGCCAGAAAGTGGCCGCGCAGCCGCAGCGCCGGCAGTCCGAGCAGCAGACCGCACAGGCCAGCGACCAGCATGCCCGCCGGCAGGTTGAGCCAAATGCCGGTCCCGAAATCCCGCTCGAGAATGGCGGTCGTATAAGCGCCGATCCCGAAGAAGGCCGCATGCGCAAAGGAGAACTGCCCGGCCCAGCCCATGACCAGGTCGAGGCTCACCGCGAGCATGACGAAGATGAAGATCATCACCAGGATGTTCAGGACATAGCCGCCCGGCCCCATCGCCGGCAGAAGAAGCAGGGCGCCGATGGCGGCCAGCAATGCAAGAAGATGACGCATGTCAGGAACGCTCCGTGGATTGGCCAAGAAGGCCCTGCGGGCGGATCAGGAGCATGGCGATGACAAGGAAGAAGCCGATCATGTCCCGCAGTTCATTGCCGATGTAGCCGGACACCATCGCCTCGATCACACCCAGGCCGATACCGGCGATCACGGCGCCGCCGATGCTGCCCATGCCGCCGAGAATCACGACCGTGAAGGCCTTCATGACCAGCATGGCACCCGCAGTCGGCTGCACCAGAAGCACCGATGACATCAATGCGCCTGCCACACCGGCCATGGCGGCGGCGATGGCGAAGGTGATCACGGCGATCTTGCGCACGTTCACACCGCTGATCAGCGCCACGACAGAGTGTTGCGCCATCGCCCGCAATGCGCGTCCGGTCCAAGTAAAGCGCAGCACCAGCAGCAGCGCGACCACGATCGCGACCGTGACGCCCATGATCAGCACGCGCTGCCCCGTCAGGAACACCGGTCCGATCTGCACCGGGACGCTCGCCAGGTCGGTCTTCAGGGACTGCGGCTGGGCGCCGAACACCAGCAGGGCGCCGTTCTGCAGCAGCACCGAGAGACCGAAGGACGCAATGATGGCGTTGCCCGGATCTCGATTGGCCAGCGGCTTGAAGACGATCCGCTCGGCCAGCATGCCGAATGCGGCAAGACAGAGCACCACCACGAGCAGCGTGAGAAAGAGAGGCAGGCCGAACACCGCGGAGGCTGTGACGGCCGCATAGCCGCCCAGCATGTAGAACTCGCCATGGGCGAAGTTGACGATGTGCAGGATGCCGAAGACCAGGGTCAGGCCGACGGCCACCAGCACGTAGCTGGCGCCGTTGACCAGTCCGTTGGCCAGGAACTGCGGGAACAGACTGAGCAAATCCATTTTGACCTGGGGCCCGTCAGTCGAACGGCAGCCACTGGCGCTTGCCGTTGCGCACCACGGCCAAGCCGATCTTGAAGCTGACGCTGCCCTTGTCATCGAACTTGGCCACCGTGCCGTCCGGTCCCTGCACCAGCGGCACGTCCTTCATCGACTTGAGCGTGGCCTGCATGGCGGCGCCGTCGAGCTTCGGCGCGCGGCGGGCAGCCTCGATCAACAGGTGCATCGAGTCGTAGCCCAGCGCGCTGTAGACATCGGGCTCCTTCTTCATCTTCTGGCGGAAGTCGGCGGTGAATGCCTGTCCGACCTTGTTGGGCGTGGACGGCTCGAACATGGACGACACCGCGAAGCCTTCCGAGGCCGGTCCCGCCAACTCGATCAGCTTGTCGCTCATCATCGAGCCCGAGCCCACCAGCTCGGCCTTCAGCCCGACCTCGCGCGACTGCTTGATGATCTGCGCGCCGGCATCCATCAGGCCTGCGATATAGATCGCGTCGGGCTGCTTCATGCGCACCTTGGTGAGCACCGAATAGAAGTCGCGCTCGTCGGGGTTGTAGCTTTCGACACCGACGATCTGGCCGCCGTACTGCGGAATCACCTTCTTCATCTGCTCGGCCAGGGACGAACCGTAGATCGAGTTCTCCTGGATGAGCGCGACCTTCTTCGCATTGAGCTTCTTGACGATGTCGCGTGCCGATTGCTCGCCCTGCTCGTCGCTGCCGGGGAAGGCACGGAAGAACCACGGGTCGCCTGCGGTGTTCGCGTCGGTCACGTTCGACGAGGTCGAGCCTGCCGAGACCATGGGCACCTTGAACTCCCGCGCCACCTTGAATGCAGCCAGCGCAACCGCGCTCACATAGGTGCCGCTGATGGCGATGACCTTGTCGGACTCCACCAGCTTGCGCACGGCGGTCACGCCCTTGGTCGACGAGCCCTCGTCGTTCTCGACGAAGAGCTGCACCTTGCGGCCGTTGGCGCCGCCCTTGGCATTGGCCTCGTCCGCGGCGAAGCGAATTCCTTCAAGGATGGAGGTGCCGGCCAGCGCGGCGGGCCCGGTCAAGGGGAGCATCACACCGAGCCGGATCGGTTCGCTCTGACCCTGGGCACCAGCCATGGGAACGACGGCAGCAGCAAACAGTGCCAGAACGGCACGAGGCATGACGATTCGCTTCATATCAAGGATCCTTCTTTGGGGGGTCATCAACAAAGTCTCGGAAATGCACCGTTTCGACACAGATCCATAAATTTGGGCTTACTGTATTGCAATGCAGTACATAATGATTCTACAATAGTACGATAAGTCCATTTATCCGGGTTAGTACGCAGATTTTGTGCTGCCCTGACCTGGATCGCGTCGATTCACCTACCCTGGAAAACCGGATGTCAGCCCCTGATCACTTGTTTGTGCAGTCCGTGGCGAAGAGCATGAGCGTGCTGGAAGCACTGGGGGCGCGGCCGGGGCCGCTCAGCCTGAATGAGCTTGCGGAGCAGGCCGGCATGGACCGAAGCACGGCTCAACGCATGGCACATACCCTGGCCACCTTGGGATATCTGGAAAAGGGGCCGAATGGCCGCGGCTACGTTCTTGGCAAGAAACTGCTGGAGCGCACGTTCGACTTTCTGCGCGGCAATCCGCTCATGGAACGTGCTACACCAGTCCTTGCCGATCTGCAGCGGCAGACGGGTGAGCGCGTCGACTTGAGCCTGTTCGACGACTTGTCCATCATCTATGCGATGCGCAGGCAGAGTAAGCGCGAGACGTTTTTCGCGACACTGGTGGGACGACGTATCCCAACTTACTGCTCATCGGGGGGGCGAGCCATCATGTCGTTCTTGAGTGAAGAAGCGGTCGACGACATCCTGGATCGTTCGGTGCTTGCGCCCCTGACGCCCAAGACCGTGACGGACAAGGCGAAGATCAAGTTGAAGGTCGCCGAGGCGAAAGCACTCAACTACGGCCTGTCACTGGAGGAGAGCCTGCTTGGCGAGATCGCAGTCAGCTCGGCAATCCTCGACCACAACAACCAACCCATCGCGGCCGTCCATATTGCCGGGTCTTGTTCTGAATGGAACCGCGAGTCATTCACACAACGCTTCGCACCACTAGTCATCGAGGCTGCCCGAGCCCTCGGGCGCGGATAGGATGAACGAAGGCGCCCATTCTCTGCTCAAAGGCATAGGGCCGAATTGTGATGTCCATAGAACAATTCTTCACGTCGCTTCTTGTTGCCGACGAAACTGCCACCGCCGTCGGCCTGCGAGACTGACGTCTCCCCCTTATCCGGTCACTTCTAAACTGGAGTTGGACGGCTTCCGGCTTCTTGATCTGACCTCTTTTGGACGAACTCGCTCGGGGTCAGGCCGATCTTGAGGGTCTGGATGGTCGCCACCTCGATCTTCCTGATGCGACCGAACTCCTTCTGCATATCGTCGACCAGTTCCTTGCACGCGTTGACGACGGCACCGTAGCTCGGCTCAATCATTTGAAGTTGGTCGGCAACGTGCGCGAGCGCCAGAGCACGTCGTAGCGGCAGCGGAATGCCTGCGGCAGCATGGACCAGTGCGGCGTTGCGGTTGAGGAAGTCCCGCACCTCCGATCTTGTTTGCGCGATCAGTGATAGTCGGCCACGCATCCGCTTCACAAAGTCATCGGCCTCCGTCAGCAACCCAGTGGTCAACACGAAAACTTCCCGCCAGCGCGGCTCCGTGGCATGCCGCTCGACCAGGTCAGCGGGCCCACTCTGATTGGTGTTCTCGGTGATGGTGCGCGCGGTGAAGAATTCCTGAAACGTCAGGTGGGAGAACGAATAGACGCGCTGAGCGCGCTCGACCAGCACACCGTGCTGCGACTCGATCTCCTTGAGAACTTCCGCCGCATCCACATCCCCCGCATCAGTGCCGGGCGCCATCTTCAGGTTCGCCATGAACACGCTGATTTCCCGTTCGATGTCTGACTGACGCATGAAGTAGGCGCCCTGCTCGAACGACTTGGCCGCGATACGGCTGAGCAGCAATTCTTTCTTAGCCAATGAAAGTTGCTGGTATCCAGTGTTGCGCCGAACCGAACGCGAGGCGTCCCATTTTTTCAATAGCGCGTCCAGGGCCTCCTTATACAACTCGGCGCGGTTGCTGGGAAAAGTCATGCCCTCGTCGAAGGCTAGGCACATCAGCGCTAGAAGCAATGGCGTTTGGCACAGGTTGCGGATGGCCTTGTTCCTGTCGAGCGCGAGGTCGATAAGGCACAGGTCGGCCTTCTGAGGTTGATCGCCGAACCAGTTGCGCACAAACTGTTGGACCTGACCGTGATGGAAATCGGCCAGTTCAACATCCGCAAATTGCTCGAACAGATAGTTGTACGCGGCCGTCCGGCAACTGATGACGATTCGTACCAGGGGATACTTGCTGGCCAGATCTCGGATTTCCTTGTGCGCTTTGACCAGCCGATCGCTGTCATTGATCTCGTCGAGCGCATCGAACAGCAAGATGAGAGCGCCGGCCTCCAACATCCCTTCCACAAACACCTTGGGATCCTCGAAGCCGCAGATCTTGAACTCATCGCGGATGCACTCGAGCAAGGTCTCCTTACCATCGCTCCAGTCCTTCATCGGAATAAAGACCGGCATGCGGCGCTCAGTGAACTGGCCGTCGATCGCCGACAACGCGATCCACTTCAGAAAGGTTGTCTTGCCGCCACCCGGCTTTCCCAATACGACAAGCCGAGGCTCACGATTGACCACCTGATGCCCTTCGAGCGTGTTGGCCACCTGGCCGAAACCGGTCTGGTCGCGATTGAGCTGCTCTTCCAGATCTTCGATGGTGGAGCGTCGCTGCGCCGAAATCTTGTGAAGCATGTTTACTCGCACGAAGATGCTTCGGATCGGCATCGGCCGTGCCATACCGACGATGCGCATCGTGCCGTACCTCTCCTGCACCCTCTCGCAGTACTTTGCTGCCTCGAGCCCGAAGGGGTCCTCCTTTTCGTACCGCTGCTTCACCCAGTCGGGCACTTTGGCGACCTTGCTCCAGGTCGACTTGATCACGTCCTTGATCAACTCCTTGCCAATAGCGACCGCAAGTTGGTCAGAGGTGGCATCGCCGGTGAGGGTCGTCATCGCAGTCCTTAGTCTCCGTCGAACACTTCAGCCAATAAGGCCAAGCGCATTGCGAGTCCAGGTCTGGGGCGCGGATGCGATTCCCCTGGGACATCGTCGGGAATTATCGGCGACTCGTCGCCCTGACTTCGAATGAAGGTGCGATGAAAGCATCAATACGGCCCCTGCCTTCCCTCGATGAACGCTCATTCCTCCGACCGCGCCCGGTCTGAACGCAACTGGGAGGCCTGAACGTTGTCATCAGACCTCCTAACGCCGAGACCTCCGACAGGTACGATATCGCCATGCCTGACACCATCGATCTGTTCTCTTGCTCCCCCGCCCTCCTCCGTATGCCTTCGTGGCTGGGACCAGGCGTGCACGAGGTGCGCGAGCTTCCCTTCGAGCCAAGCGACTACGAGATCACGCCAGGCGACCGATGGACAGTGGTCGCGCTGAAGACCGGCGAAACCGTGTATTCGGGGATTGGGCCTGTGGAGATCGTTCGATCAAAGCCCCAAGCCGGCAGCGCCTGTACTCGCCCATTGCCCTTGCGAGAACGCGTCAGCCTTCTTCATCCTCCCTTTTACTTCGGCACTACCCGCAAAACTGGCTCAACTTCCAGTCGGCGCCAACATTACCGCACACTGTCGCCAGCTAGTGCATCCGGTGAAAAGTGCTTCTCCGGTAATCCCTCCGGCAGCAACCGGTACTGTTCCTTCGCGGAATTCATGAGCTCCGCAACAAAGTAGGTGCCGGAGAGCAGGTCATAGGTCCCCCAGGCAGTGCCGACGACGCCGGGGAGGTCCGGCATCGCGACCGGGATAGAAAACGGCATGCGCCAGAGCTGGCCATTGGCATCCCAGCGATCCGCGAGCACGGGCCACCAGCTGTCCTCATCCACGTAGTAGCGACTCTTCGGCGAGGTATGTCGCTGACCTGGTTTCAGCGCAGCCTCCACGACCCAGACACGATGCAGCTCCCAGCGGACGTGATCAGGCTGAAGATGGTTGGGCCCCAGCACGTCGGTGTCCTTTGTCGGAAGGAGAATCCGGTTGGAGTTGTACGGGATGTACATCTCCTTCTTGCCGACCAGCTTCCAGTCATAGCGCTCCAGCTTGGTTGCAAACGTCTCGATCTCATCGAACGTCACAATGCCGGCAGAGGTGGGGTGGGGCGTATCGCAGCAGGAATTGGGTAGCTTGCGCACGCGCCTCTGGCCGGTGAGATACACCCACGTCGCGGACTTGCTCTCGTCGATGAGCAGGTGTCCGAGAATCGCCTCGCCCGCCCGGATAGCCGGGGCAGAGGTGCTTACGCGGACCATCCAGTAGGCTCCGTCAAAGTTATCGGCCTTGGCATCGCGGTAGTAGTACGGAGCGACGTTGTCCACGTTGACCTGGTGCACGAGCACGGGTCGGCCGTCCGCAGTGACCTGATAGCCAGTACTCTGTTGGTTCCACGCGGAACCTCTCCACCGCACCTGGGTGTTGAGCATGACCTCTTCCCCGCTCTTGGGGATCGGGAATGGGATACCACCATAGGCTCCCTTCGTTATCGGGCCTGCAGCCGTCTCCTGAACGGACGCGCGCGTGGCATTCTGGAACGTGTTGTCATAAACCCACTGCGGTGCGGCCGCCGTCCGATGCGTCGGATAGACATCGACGCGGAAACTGTCCGGATACTTCTTCAGCATGGCCTTCGTGCCGTCAGTCAGCTTGTCGGCATACTGATCCATGTCTTTCGCAGTGATCTGAAGGGTCGGCCTTTCGGACGCGAAGGGATCGGGGCGGCGCCCCCCGTTTTGGAAGCCGGGTGTCGGCGTGGTCAGGCCTCCATTCCAAGCTGGGATAGTTCCCGCTTGATTGCCCGCTTTCTCAGCTCCGAGCGGCGTCAACTCGCCGCCCTTGAGTTTGGCGGCCTCTGCTGCGCTGACGCCCGCGTGTGCGGCGCCTGCAGCAACAAGCGCGGCGAGCACGATCGCGCTGTACTGGGTTGTCGTTATCTTCATGAGCAAATCTCCTTGTCGGGTCTCAGAACGTGCGGCTCACCGACAGCGCGAAGAAGTCCCGATCACTCAGGTACTGCCGGTAAGAGAAGTTGTTGTTGGCATCCAGCAGGGTGTCCTTGGGGCCAAAATAGTGGGTGTAGGCGAGAGTGAACTTCCAGACTCCCAGGTAAATGCCATTCAGACCGATGGAGACGTCTCCTCCGTTATCCGGTGGCATGGTTATGCCCAACGCTTGTGAACGGGACCCTTTTGGTGAGTACCCGACACCAACAGGCACCGATAAATCCAGACCGGAAACGACCTGACGGTACTGCGGCTCAAACTGCATACGAAGCGCGAACGCGTCGCGCGTAGAGTTGGCGTCAACCGCGGCAGCATTTTTTGTGATCGACAACACGCGGTTCCAGGCCACCTCGCCCATGAAGGTCGCTTCGTTGAAGAGCGGCGTGCGAGGGACGTTCCAAATGGCGTTGAGGTTCACGTGCGCCGTCCTGCCTACGGCATAGGCCGGGTTGTCGCTGTTGTTAGTTGGAGGGCCGCCGAAAAAAGCGGTATCCACTGCGCCACTACTGCTCGCCAGATCCTGGTTGTGGCGGATCGAACCTTCGATCGCGACATTGACGTCACCGAACGTGCGCGATGCACTGGCACCAAGGGCGGTGATGTCTTCTGGATACACCAATCGGTATCCGAGGGGACCAGGGATCAGGCCTCCAAAGCTCGAAGGCACCAGGCCGATGGAGGTGACCTGCTGTTGGGTCTTCTCGTGGAAACGGATCAGATAGAGACCATAGTCCGTTTCAGCGGTCCGCAACCGCAACTGGAAGCCACCCTGACCGCTATTTTCGGCCAACTGATCGGCTAAACGCGGGGCATTGAACGCATACGGGCTTCCGGGGCCGGCCAACAAGAGCCGCTCGCCGCCAGTTGGATTGGTGTCGATTCCAGAGAAATAGCTGCCCACTGCCGGCAAGCGATTGGCTTGCCATCGGAACTGGTAGTACGTGCCAACCGAGAGGTTCGGCGTAATCTGCAATTGTGCGGACACTTGAGGAGTCGGCAGAATCGCTTCTTTGAACTGAGTGTTCGGCACGGAAGTCAACTTGATGACGTCCACGGGATTCATGCCGCCCGCGATGGCGTTTGCCCCGAAGAACAGGCTTTCGCCCCACACCAAGCTGTGCTGTCCCAAACGGACTGTGCCTGCGGCACTGCCAATGTCGAAGCCGGCAAACGCGAACGCGTCGAGCACCTCAGCTTCACGCCCATGAAGGTGGCTAGTGGGAACCGTGAACTCGTTATACGGGACCGTGACCTGGTTCGGAAATGCTCCTCCTTGGAATCCAGGGTTGTCGTTTTTGCGGTTGTATACCGAGTCGTACCAACCAGCGGCGCTGAATCGCATACCGTAGCGTTTGGCATACACGGCATCCACTTCGGTGAGGACGTCTACGCGACTAGCGGCCAAGCCTTTGTTGAAATTTCGGTCGCCGTCATCCGTATTGGGCTTGCCCAACAGAGCAGGGTCTTGATCCTTCACCCTCCATCCGGCGCTGTACTTGAAGGTGTTGTCCCAGCGCACACTGAGATCGGGGTTGCCCGTGTCGAATTCGAAAGCTGACGCGTGTACGCCCGATAGGGACGCGAGGGCCGCCAACGCGACCTGGCGCGCTGCGCATATCTTCCGATTGGCTCTTTTCAAGTTGTCTCCTCGTGGTGTGATCTGTTTTTTGTTGTCAAGTCGGGAACGAAGCCGCTCGGCAATGGAGCGTCGTCCCGTGACTCGATGAATAGGGGGCATGCTCCCGGCCCGTCAGGTACATGGGCACAAGGTGCTCGAACCAGCTGAGAGCGGAGCTGCGCCGTTGGGGCACAGGGCGGCCCACCGCGGTGCAGGTGACGCATCTCGTCTCTTGCCACGTGTAGGGGTTCGCATGGGCTGGCCCCGGAACTCGTAGGTCTGCATTAGCAGGGCTGCCGTGCAGCGCGCGTCGTACACCGTCTTCACGCGATTGAAGCGCCGCTTCGAATGGCCCGGGAGTGCATCGGGGCCCAAGTGACCGATCCCTCGCACGTGACGTTCCGGCCCTTCGACATCACTCTCGTTCCGGCTCCCAGTACAGACGGCCTGCGCGACAAATCCAACGGCGGGTGCACACGCACGCTGCTCACAGGGATCCCGGCTTCGGGCTGGGAATCGAACTCCTGAGCTAGTGCGTGCAGCTTAGGCAAATGCAGATCCCAGGCCTGAAGATGGCCAAGTACCGAAGCGCCTTCATGCCCGACCGCGCCGCTGCGCACCGCCTGCGCATCAATAAGGCCCAGCGCGATCACACGCTCGTCGGAGCAGATGGCGGCGAACCTCTCGCCACCTTCTCGGCGCGGGCCGGCCATGGCACTTCCGCTTCGTGTCCGATCACCGTCCACGGGGAGCCCTTGAAATACCCGGGTCGCCAAAACGGTGTGCGGCCTCGAAGGCCGCTTCCAGGAACTCCTCCCCGAGCGCGATCGCTGCGGACATGCTTTCGGGAGAGCCCGTCGAGGCATACCGGACTGAAGCCTCTCGACTGGCCCCACGCGATTGCTGCCGGAGAAATTTCGCAGCACGCAGATCGATGACGCGCGACTGTTCGGACTGAACCAGGCAAACGCGATGGACGAGGCCGCCGAGACCTTGAACCAAGAACCGTCCTAGCTTCAATTTGACCCCAATGCCCATTTGTTTTGATTGCGAAACTGTACGGCTCGATTTACTTTGAATTTGGCGGTGTTTACCCTAGTGTTTCTGCAGGGGATTGCGGCCGGATCAACCGCTTGACCGCGGACGTTCCGGCGCCTACGATTTAAACAAATACGCATCGTCTCGCAATAGTGCACGGCCATCGAAAATGGAGACCTCAACTCAATGCATCGTCGCGCCCTTCTTGCTACTCTCGCCAGCTTCGGAACCGCGTGGGCCGCGCCGGTAGGCTCTGCTTTGGACCGACCTGCAGTGGCAGTCCATTCGCCTTCTCGTTCCGTACTCCTCGGGGCAGCGCTCGCGGGCGCGCGCTGGGTCGCCGTTGGCGAGCGGGGACTCGTCGTCCTTTCAAATGATGGCGGACGCACCTGGCAGCAGGGGCAGGTACCTGTCAGTGTCACGCTCACAGCTGTCGCGTTCGCGGACGATCGCTGCGGGTTCGCGACGGGGCACGGCGGGACAGTGTTGGGGACCGAAGACGGTGGATTGACATGGACGCGTCGACTAGATGGACGAGGCATCGCAACACTGGTCCAGCAAGCTGCAATGCGTGGCTCAGACGTCAATTTGCAGAAAGCCGCGGAGCGGATGGTCGCGGACGGCCCCGACAAACCCTTGCTGGACCTGATCGTCGCGAGCACCTCGGAGGTGTTCGTCGTAGGAGCATTTGGCTTGGCCTTGAACACCATCGACGGTGGGAAGACCTGGTCCCTGCGCTCGGCCGAGTTAGACAACCCCAAAGATCTGCATTTGTATGCGGTCCGTCGCCGCGGCCAGGCCGTGGCCATTGCCGGAGAGCAGGGGCTGCTTTTGTGGTCAGACGATGCGGGATCCAGCTTTCGCCGCGTAGTAGTGCCCTACCAGGGCAGCTTCTTCGCTCTCGAACTGCCTGGCCCGAAAGAGATCGTCCTTGCGGGCATGCGCGGGAATGTCTGGCGCTCCGCTGATAGGGGGGGCAGCTGGCACCAAGTGCAAGTGCCTTCCCCGGCCGCTATCACCGGATCAAGCCTGCGCCCTGGTGGCGGCTACGTGCTCGCCAGTCAGGCCGGGCAACTTCTGGCCGGCAACGGCGACGTGCTGGCCCCTGTTCAAGGTTCCCCGCTGCCTCCCCTGACGGGTGTACTACCCGTAGGCGGCCAAACGCTTCTCGCGCTCAGCGTGGAAGGCGTGCACCTCGTTTCCATCAACAAATCGAACTGAGCCTCCTCATGCACTCTACGGCGAGCGCCGCTCCTCTCGCAAGCGCTGGATTCGACCCGGCGACCGGATCCTTGCTCGAGCGGGCCATCTTTAACCATCGCGGTGTGATTGTTTGGCTTTGCGTCATCGTGACGATCGTGCTGGGCTGGCAGGCCACAAGGCTGCAGCTCAACGCCAGCTTCGAAAAGACGATCCCGGTCCACCATCCTTACATCCAGAACTATCTCAGGTTCCAGGCGGATCTCAGTGGACTAGGAAACGCGGTGCGCATTGCCATTGCGAATCCCAAGGGCACGATCTATGAGGCTCCGTACCTCGACACGATCCGTCGCTTGAGCGACGAGGTCTTTCTGATCCCTGACGTCGCGCGCAACCTGATGAAATCGATCTGGACTCCCACGACGAGATGGGTGGGAGTGACCGAGGATGGACTCGAAGGGGGCCCGGTGATCCCGGACGGTTACGACGGTTCGGCCCGAAGTCTAGGAAATTTGCAGGCCAACATCGCCCGGTCCGGCGAGATCGGCCAACTGGTGGCGGTAGATGCGCGCTCCAGCGTGATTTATGTGCCGCTGCTGACGAAGGACGCGAAGGGTCAGCCATTGGACTATGGACTGCTCGCCGATCGGCTCGAGTCCCTTCGAAAGAAGTACGAAGCGGAGGGCGTCACCATCCACGTCACAGGATTCGCAAAAATCGTCGGTGACCTGATTCAGGGCGTACGGTCCGTCCTTCTGTTCTTCGGAATCGCGGTGCTGATCGCTGCAGCGATGGTGTTCTGGTACACGCGATGCCTGCGGTCGACCACGCTAGTTCTCTTTGCATCCCTAGTGGCAGTCCTTTGGGGGTTGGGTTTGCTACCTTTGCTCGGCTTCGCTCTCGACCCGTACTCGATCTTGGTCCCGTTTCTAGTCTTCGCCATCGGCATGAGTCATGGCGCGCAAAAGATGAACGGCATCATGCAGGACATCGGCCGGGGTGTCGACAAGCTGGTAGCCGCAAGGCTGACGTTTCGGCGCCTCTTTCTTGCCGGGCTGACTGCCCTGCTCGCAGACGTGGTGGGATTTGCCGTCTTGCTAGTTATCGACATCCAGGCCATTCGAGAGCTGGCGATTGCCGCGAGCCTCGGCGTAGGTGTCCTGATCTTCACCAATCTCATCCTGTTGCCCGTCCTGCTGAGCTACACCGGCGTGAGCACCAAGGCGGCCCAGCGCAGTCTGCGGGCCGAGCAAGGAGCGGTTTCGAAGAGCCAGTTGTGGGCGTTTTTAGACTTGTTCACACAGAGACGTTTTTCTGCGTTGGCCTTGATCGTTGCCGGAGTGCTGAGCGCAGTGGGTTTGTTCGCCAGTAGCCAACTTCGCATCGGCGATCTCGACCCAGGAGCGCCGGAACTGCGGCCAAACAGCCGCTACAACCGTGACGTCGCCTTCATGAACGAAGCATATGGCGCCTCGAGTGACGTACTCGCGATCATGGTGAAAACTCCGGACGGCGGATGCTCCTCCTATGCGACCTTGAACAAGGTCGACGCACTGGAATGGCAACTGCGGCAGTTGCCTGGTGTGGAGAGCACAAACACGCTGGCCTTGCTTAACCGGCGCGTACTCATCGGCCTGAACGAAGGAAATCCGAAGTGGTTTGAGTTCCTTCCGAACCAGGACATGCTCAATACGGTGACTGCAGGGGCCCCGCGAGGCCTCTACAACGACGCCTGCAATCTGCTGACGATGTACGTTTTCCTTCGGGATCACCGAGCGGACACATTGACACGCGTGCGAGAGCACGTCGAGGCCTTTTCTTCGCAGAACGATTCCGCCGACGCGCGCTTCCTCCTCGCTGCAGGCAACGCGGGCATCGAGGCGGCCACAAACATCGTTGTGAAGGACGCGTGGCGTCAGATGCTCTTCCTGGTCTATAGCGCGGTCATCTTGCTCTGCTTCGTCACATTCCGTTCCTGGCGTGCTGTGGTCGTAGCCGTGTTGCCGCTAATGCTCACGTCCATCTTGGCGGAGGCCCTGATGGTGGCCTTGGGGATCGGCGTCAAGGTCTCCACACTGCCAGTAATCGCCTTGGGCGTGGGAATCGGCGTCGACTACGCCCTATACATCCTGTCGGTCACGCTGGCACAATTGCGCGAAGGCAAGACTCTCTCTGAGGCCTATTACCGGGCGCTCCTCTTCACGGGCAAGGTCGTGATGCTCACCGGGCTGACTCTCGCCGTGGGCGTCGTGACTTGGATGGGAAGCCCAATCAAATTCCAAGCCGACATGGGCGTGCTCCTGGCATTTATGTTCCTTTGGAACATGCTCGGCGCGCTTGTGCTGCTGCCCGCCTTGGCCTATTTCCTGTTGCCGAAAAGCGTCCTCCGTCCAGCAGAGCGCTCGACGAACAGCGCCGACTCTGTGATCGACGGCGGCGCTGCCGCACAGGTCTCGTGAACTCGAAAGCAATGGACCACCCGTGCCAACCCGGGCTTGGCTCGCGTGACCTCGGCCAGGGTGTCGGTTGTGCTGGCGTCCAGATAAAAGGCTTGGGAATAGCGTTGCGGTGGGTCACGTACGGATCGATCGCAATTTCTGCGGACTGACAGACCTCGTGATCCTGTGAGACGCGCGCGGACCGCGCGTTTCCGTCAGCCCGCGTGATCGGGCCGAACGCCTTCAAAGGCCCGCTGCAGCAGTTCGCGCACCTCGGCACGCTGGCCGGGCCCGATGGGACGGGGATTCCAATACGGATTGCTGACCGCGATGTCGGCGGCGCGGTCAATGTCGCTCGCCTGCATCCCGATGTCGCGCAGTGCGACAGGCGCGCCATTGGCTTGCGCCAGGTCGAACAGGCCAGCAGCCGCGCTCAACTTTCCTTGAATGCCGAGGGCTCGCTCGATGCGCTGCATCGCTTGCGGTGCGACGCCGGCGTTGAAGGCGATGGTCTGCGGCAGCACCACGGCGTGCACTTCCGCGTGGGGAAGGTTAAAGCTACCCCCCAGCGTATGGCAGAGCTTGTGGTGCAGCGCCATGCCGACATTACCCAGCACCGTGCCGCACAGCCAAGCGCCGTAGAGCGCGTCGGACCTCCCGCCCATATCGCCTGGACGCTGCCGCACCAGTGGAATGGCCTGCGCGAGCGCACGGATGCCCTCTTCCGCCATCAAGTCCATGATGGGATTGCTGTCCTGCGCGTAGAGGCCCTCCGCGGCATGCGCAATGGCGTTCATGCCGCTGGTGACACTGAGCGCAACAGGCAGCGTGGCGGACAGTTCCGGATCGTAGATCACCGTGCGTGGAAGCACGCGCGGGTCGCGGCCGGTTTTCTTGAGGCCCGCCTCGGTGATACCGTAGATCGGCGTCATCTCGCTGCCGGCATAGGTCGTCGGAATCGCCAGGACTGTCACGCCTGACTCCAGCGCGATAGCCTTGCCCAGGCCTATAGTGGACCCGCCCCCTATGGCGATGGCGCAATCGGCCTGGAGACGTCGGGCTTCCTCGCGCGCCTCGCGAGCGGTTTCGATTGGCACGTGCATCACGGCACGCGCGAAGACGCCGGCGGCGCGCGCGCCCAGGCGCTCCGCCACGCTCGCAGCCTGGGCGGCCTGCTCCGGCGTGGACAGTAGCAGCGCGCGCTTCGCGCCCAGCAAGTCGATTTCGCGTTCAAGATGGGCGAGCGAACCGGCTCCGAACACCACACGCGTTGGCTGGCCTACATGGATGAAATCATGCACGTGCTTTCCTTTCTGCGATTGAGGCCATGCTCAAGGGGCGTAGTCCACTTGGTAGCGGGCGATCCGAAGGTCGCCGATTTCCTGTCGGACCCGCGCGTGCTCAGGATGCGTCCCGTAGGCGCTCAGCGCAGCCTGCGACTCGAACTCGCTGTACAGCACCACGTCGCATGCGTAGTCGACGCGGCTCGTGTCCACGCCAATCTCCAGCTTGAGCAGGCCAGGAATCCGGCCGCGCAGCTTCTCGAAACATCGCTTAAGGGTTTCGATGTTGGCGGTCTTTTCTTCGACGCTCTCGCCGCGAACGTTCCACATGACGATGTGCCGGATCATCGCGTCGCCGACTCCGCAGTCGGCTTCAGCACGAAGTCGTACAGGAGCCGGTAAGTGCCGTCAGGCTGCCGTTGCCAATCGCACACGAGCGATTGCCGCACGCCGAAGACGGCATCCGAATCCAAGTAGTCGCTCTCGTTGCGGAACACGTGGGTGATAAGGGTCTCATAGCCCGGCGCGGTCACCATGAAGTGAAGGTGGGCGGGGCGCCAAGGATGCCGACCAGTCGCTTCGAGCATCTCGCCAACGGGGCCATCGTGCGGGATCGCATACGGCACGGCGACGATTGAACGGAAATGGAAGCGTCCTTCCTCGTCGGCGGTCAAGATGCCCCGCGCCTGCGCTTGCGCGAGCCCTACGTGCTGCACGTCGTAGAGGCCATCCTCGTCGGACTGCCATACGTCAAGCTCGGCATACGGCACAGGTTTGCCGTCTATGCCGCGCACAGTGCCTTCCACGATGCAAGGGGTTCCCTTGGCGCCATTCGCGATATCGGCACCGAGTTCGTACCGCGGCGCACCGGCGACGTGAAATGGCCCGAACACGGTGGCTTCGGTGCAGCCGTCGGGCTTGTCGTTGTTCATCGCAACCGTGAGCATGGACAAGCCCAGGACGTCCGACAGCAGGATGAACTCCTGCCGCTTGTCGTCAGTGATGTGGCCGCATCGCGTGAGGAAGTCGATGCCCTTGATCCACTCCGCCTCGGTCAGCTTCGCCTCGCGGGCGAAGGCGTGCAAGTGCTGGACCAGCCGCGTCATGATTTCCTTGAGGCGCGCGTCCGTCGTGCCGGCGAAACTGGCGATGACCGCCTGCGTGATGTTGTCCTGATTCAGGTTGCGCATTTGAGTTTCCTCCGAATCAAGCAGCCGGCTTGGACTGCGGCAATGGGACGGTCAGGGGGTCGTACGCATAGAGCCACTCTGACCGGGTCTTGTTCATGTTCTTTTCATGGAACGCCTTGCGCATCTCGTTCTCATCCTCGATCCGGTACAGGTCGCGGTTCCCCGCGGATTCTCGGACGACGCGCGCGGTGCGGTCGGTGCGGAGGTCCTGGTACGTTTTCAGTGCCTCGCTTGGGGTGTCGAATCCATCCAGGCAGCGCGCCAGGACGGCGCCATCCTCGATGGCCATTGCCGCGCCGGAGGCGAGATATGGAAGGGTCGGATGCGCCGCATCTCCCAGAAGCGTGACACGGTCTGTGCTCCAGTGGTCCACAGGCGACCGGTCGTTGAGCGCATAGCGGTAGCAGCCATCCTTGTCGATGGCATCAATCACGGTCTGGATCGTCGGATGCCAGCCCTCAAAGTCTGCCTTGAGGTCGGCCCAGGGTCGTTTCTGCGTCCACGATTCGGTCTCGGGCTGCGCGTGCTCCACCAGGCCGACGAAGTTCATCAGCGTGCCGCCGCGCAGGTAGTACATGACGGCATGTTTGTGCGGGCCGCACCAAACAGTGGACACCGTCTCCATGATGTCCGCGGGCAAGCGATCCATGGGAACGACAGCTCGCCACGCTACGTCGCCCGTGTAGGTTGCCGGCGTTTCCCCCAGGATTTGCGCTCGGATGGCCGACTTGATGCCATCGGCCCCCACCAGAACGTCGCCGCGCACGCGTGTGCCATCGGCCAGCAGCAGGGTGACGCCGTCAGCTGTTTCCTCGAATCCGGTCGCCCTCGCATTGAGTGTGATCGAATCGGGAGCCAGCCTCAGGACGGCGCGCACCAAGAGCTCGTGCAGGTCCGCGCGATGGATGTGGAAGTACGGCGCCCCATGGCGCTTTTCATGCTCATCGCCGAGCGGAATGCTGTGCATGACGTCGCCGATGTCAAAGCGGCGGAACTCGAAGCTCCGCGGACGAACCGCCGTTTTCTCAAGGTCGTCGCGAAGGCCCAGGTCGTACAAGACCTTGACAGCATTTGCGCTGGACTGGATACCAGCACCGACCTCGGCCAATTGCGACGCTTGCTCGTACACATGTACCCGAAAGCCTCGCTGCAGCAGGCTCGCTGCAGCAACAAGCCCTCCGATGCCAGCGCCGGCAATGATGAATTCGCTCTTCTTGTCCATGACGTTCCTGGTCAGTCCGCGGTGATCCGGGCGGCCTTGATGACGTTGGCCCAGCGCACGCTCTCGTCAGCGACGAGCTTGCCGAGTTCTTCCGGCGTGCTCGGGCTCACGGTCAATCCCTGGCTGTCGAGCGCGTCGCGCACGTCGGGCGTCTTCAATGCCTTCGCCATTTCAGCGTTGATGCGCGCGATGACTGCAGGCGGCGTTTGTGCGGGCGCCAGCAAGCCGAACCACAGGTCGACCTCCGACTTGTGCACGCCTTGCTCGGACAACGTGGGCACGTCCGGCATCACGGGCAGGCGCTTGTCGTTGAGCGCGGCCAGAACCCGGAGCTTGCCGGCGGCCTTGTGGGTTAGCGCCGTATTGGCCGGCAGGATCATCGCGTCGACGTGGCCGCCCAGCAGGTCGGTGATGGCCCCGGCCGAGCCTTTGTACGGCACATGGCGCAGGCTCACCTCGGCATTGAGCTTGAACAGTTCCATGGCCAGGTGCTGCGGCGTTCCGTTGCCCGGCGAAGCGTAGGTGTACTTGTCCGGGTTCGCCTTCCACAACTTGATGGCCTCGTCGAGCGACTTGGCCGGAAGCTCCGGGTTGACCGCGAGAACCAGCGAGCCGACGGCGACGCGACCAATGGGCGCGAAACTGCGAATTGGGTCGTAGGGCACGCTCTTGAAAAGGCTCGGATTCATGACCAGCGTGCTAACTGTCATGAGCAGCGTGTAGCCATCGGCGTGGGCATTCGCGACGAATCCCGTTCCGATGTTGCCGCTGGCGCCCGCGCGGTTGTCCACGATGACGGGCTGGCCGAGCGACGCCGAAAGCTGCGGCCCGATCTTTCGGGCCAGCACATCCATGCTGGTGCCGGGCGTGAAGGGCACGACGATGGTGATGGGCCGCACTGGCCATTTGTCCTGCGCCCATGCAACAGGCAGCATGCTCGACATCACGGCAGCGGCACCCGTCGCCAGAACGCTGCGACGGCCTACGTGCGCACGAATGCAGGAGTTCTCCCCAGTTTTCATTGGTCGGGTCCTGAACTCAGCGTTCCAGCGCGCCACCGGCGAGCCAGGCCGCACCCCGACGATAAAGGGCTTGAACAGCCTCGCCCTTGAGCATGGGCATGTCCATTTTGACGGTGTAGCCGATGCGCGTCTGGATCAGCGCCAAGTGGCGATAGCCCTCGGGCATCGTGGCCAGCGCACCTTGGTCCAGCGATACTGTCGCGGAGGGGTCCACTGGGTCGATGCGGTCCTTCTCGTAGATGGGCTGGCGGTGCAGCAGTTTCCATTCGCCTTCGTGGCGAAGGACGAAGTCGTAGAAGCGGCCGGTACACACGACATCGCAGAGGACGCCATCGACTTCGCCGCGCTGCGAGATGGTCATCTTGGTCTGCGCGATGGCGCGGTCACCCTGGACTTCGATCGACGAGCCGCCGAGGAAGTGAAGGATGCTCACGCCCTTGGCCCAACCTTCCTTGGTGACGCGGATGAAGTCCGCAAAGGGGCCCTGGAACCAGGTGGCCATCATCACCCCTTCGGGATGCCAGACGGTCGCGAATCGCTCCCAATCGCCGGCGTCGCGCCAGACGGCCCAGCGCTCGACCATCTGACGGATTTCAAGTTCGTTCTTCAGCGTGTCACTCATGTTGTCTCCTTTGGGAATCAGCCGCGCGCCCCTCTTGAGAGGGCGGCAGAAGACTTTAGTTTTTCAATACGTGAAGGTAAACTTCTACTTTGGCAAATTAGATTTTCGATTTCCGGAAAAGTGGATCGTTTTACCGAGCTAGAGCTTTTCGTCCAGATCGCCGAGTGCGGAAGCATGGGCCGCGCTGCAGAAGCGCTTCGCTTGTCCAATGCCGCGGCGAGCCGCTATCTGAGCGCGCTCGAGAACCGCCTCAAGACGAGGCTCGTCGAACGCAACACGCGGCGGCTCTATCTCACTGCCGAGGGTCAGGAGTTTTATGAGCGCGCCCGGGGGGCCCTTGCCGAATTGCAGGACGCCGAGGCGGCACTGCAAACTCAGAACCTCAATCCTTCGGGCGTGCTGAGGGTCAGTGCGTCCCTGTCGTTTTCGCTGCATCAGATCGCCCCTCGCCTGCGGCGGTATCACCAGCTTTTCCCCAACGTCAGGGTGCACCTGGAAGCGTCCAATCGCTACATGGACATGATCGACAGCGGCATCGATGTAGCCATTCGCACGCGGGAATTCGAGTCCGACAGCAACATCACCATTCGTCGCCTGGCGAGCACTCGGCGCGTGCTATGCGCTTCACCGGACTATCTGGCCACTCACGGCGTGCCCCAGGAGCCGCTGGACCTGACGAAGCACCACTTCCTGCTGTATGTTCTTGCGAACAAGTGGCACGAGCTCAAACTGACGTTGCGTGACGTAACCCAAGTCATCCAGGTACAAGGGCTGCTTGAATCCAATGATGGACAGATACTGCGCGCCGCCGCGCTCGACGGCATGGGCATCCTGGTGCAGCCGAACTACATCGTCTACGACGACATCGTCGCAGGGCGTCTGGTGCCCGTGCTGAACGAGTGGGACCTGCCGCGTTTGCAAATCAACATTGCGTACCCGAGCCGCCAGCATCTGCCTACTAAGGTCCGGTCTTTCATCGACTTCATGGTCGATGAGTTCGAGCGCAACGACTACGAGCGCAAGTGGACCAGCTACATGGGCCTGCGCGGTGCCGCGCCGAAGAAGTAGCCCCCTCCAGGAGGTCCTGGCACGGTTTCAGCCCGCAGGCTTCTTGTTGGTCTCGAAAAGGCCGATGAAAAGGCGCCTGATCCACCGATGAGCGGGGTCTGACTCGAAGCGCCGGCTCCAGTGGAGCGACACCGTGAACGCGCTGCGCGGGAGTTCGGCCGGAAGCAGCGCGTAGCTCTTGGCGTCGACGAAGCGGCGCGCAATCGCCTCGGGCATCACGACCGCCAGATCGGTGCGCGAGATGATTGACGGGAGCGCGAGGAAGTGCGCCGATGTCAGTACCAGCCGGTTGTCCAGACCGAGTTGCTGGAGGATGCGCAGCGTCTCGGAGTGCGAGCGAACGGCCACGTATTCCAGCCGCCGTAGGGCACCAATGGTCATCCGCCCACGGGAGGCTGACGCCATCGGGTGGCCAGCGCGCACGACGACCGTGTAGCGGTCCCGCAGCAATTCAACTCTCTCCACTCCGTTGACCGAGGGCAGAAAGCCGAGCGCGAAGTGAATTGCTCCGGTTTCCAGCGCGTCGGCGATTTCCGCGTGAGCAAATGGCGTCGTGTGAACACGGATGTTCGGCGCCTCACGATGCAGCGCCGCCATCAACTCGGGTAGCAACCGGGCTTCTCCGATGTCATTCATGTGCATCCGCAACGTCATGCGCGAGCGCGATGGATCGAAGGTGTCCTCCGATTTCAGGACCTCTTGGATCGAGACCATCGCCGGCTGTACGACCTCGGCCAATCGCTCGGCCCTGAGGGTCGGTCGCATGCGCCCATTCGCGCGCACGAACAACGCATCGCCTAGCGCGATTCGAAGGCGCGTCAACCCCTGGCTCGCCGCTGGCTGCGAAAGCGCCAGAGCCTCCGCTGCGAGACTGACGCTTCCCAGCCGGTAAACCGCTTCGAACAAGCGAAGCAGGTTCATATCCAGATAGTCTTTATGCATTTGGTGGATTTTTCGATAGTCAGTTCATTGTATTGATGAATATGACCAAGGTTCAGACACTGAGGGGCATCAACAAAGGAGCATTCATGGATCAATGCGCCGAGCCTGCTGTGGTGGAGACAACCGCAGCGGCCCGCCCCTTGGCCGTCCGCGACGCCGTTTACAGGCTGCTGCGCGCCTTCGGCATGACGACTGTTTTCGGCAACCCTGGCTCGACGGAGTTGCCCCTGTTCATGAACTTTCCGGACGACTTCCGCTACGTCCTCGGCCTGCAGGAATGCGTGGTCGTCGGCATGGCGGATGGCTACGCGCAGGCGACGCACAACGCCGCGTTCATCAATCTGCACTCCGCAGCCGGCGTTGGCCACGGGATGGGCAACATCTTCACCGCCTATAAAAATCAGACGCCCCTGGTCATCACCGCCGGTCAGCAGGCGCGCTCCATCCTGCCCTTCGATCCCTTCCTCGGGTCCACGCAGGCGCCCGATCTGCCAAAACCTTACGTGAAGTGGAGCGTCGAACCCGCGCGGGCCGAAGATGTGCCGCTGGCCATCGCACGTGCCTACTACATCGCAATGACGCCACCGCGTGGCCCGGTGCTGGTCTCGATTCCCTCGGACGACTGGGAAGTTGAGACCTTGCCGGTCGACGCGCGGGAAGTCAGCCGCCACCTTCGAGCAGACCCCGACCTTCTGGCGCGTGTGGCGCAAGCGCTCGATGGCGCCCGCGCGCCCGCCTTCGTGGTCGGCGCGGCCGTGGACCGCGACCGGGCGTGGGACGAGGCGGTGAGCCTGGCCGAGCGGCACAACGCACGCGTCTACGTTGCGCCGATGTCGGGGCGCTGCAGTTTCCCTGAGGACCATCCACTGTGGGCGGGCTTCTTGCCACCGATGCGCGAGCGCGTCGTCGAGCGGTTGGCCGGGCATGACCTGATATTTGCGGTGGGCGCGCCCGCATTCACCTATCACGTGGAAGGAAACGGACCGCATCTACCCGCAGGGGCGAAGTTGGTCCAACTCACCGACGACCCTCAGGTCGCGGCACGGGCACCGACCGGCACCTCCGTGGTCAGCAGCATCCGCCTCGGATTGCGCGACCTGTTGGAACTCAGCGCGCCCCGGCCGCGCGAAACGCCGCCGCCGCATGTGAGACCGCCGCGCGTGGCGGAGCCGGAACTGGGAGAACGTCTGCCTGTGGACTGGGTCCTGCAGACGCTCAACGAACTGCGCCCTCGCGACAGCATCGTGGTCGAAGAGGCGCCAAGCGCGCGGCCCGTCATGCACGGCCACTTGCCGATCTTCGAATCGGAGACCTTCTACACGATGTGCAGCGGCGGCCTGGGCTTCGGGCTGCCGGCGGCGATGGGCGTTGCGATGGGCAAGCCGAACGCGCGGGTCATCGCGTTGATCGGCGACGGCTCCGCGATGTACGCGATCCAGGCGCTTTGGAGTGCGGCGCAACTGGGCTTGCCAGTGACGACCGTCATCCTCAAGAACCGCCGCTATGCCGCGCTGCATGAGTTCGCGCGCATCTTCGGCTACCGACCGGACGAGCCGATCCCTGGCACTGACCTCCCGGACCTGGACTTCGTGGCGCTGGCCACAGCTCAGGGCATGCAAGGGCTGCGCGTCGAGACTGCCGCGCAGTTCCGGCAGGCATTCAAGCAAGCGTTGACGGCGACCCGCCCGACGCTGCTCGAAGTCGAGGTCGCCTAAACCCCCCATCACGATTCATTTCAAGGAGACAAGCCCGTGGGCACTATTTCGATGTTGATCAACGGCGAAGCCTGCCAGGCCGCCAACGGCGCGACCTTCGAGCGTCGCAATCCGCTCGATGGCTCGGTTGCGACCTCGGCGCCGGCGGCCACCCGCGCCGACGCAGTGGCAGCAGTCGAGGCCGCGGCAGCGGCATTTCCGGCGTGGTCCCGCACGGGCCCTGGCGAGCGGCGGGCCCTGCTGCTCAAGGCGGCGCATGCACTCGAGGCCAAGGCACAGGCACTGACCGAGGCTATGGCTTCTGAAACCGGCGCGGCTGCACCATGGGCCGGCTTCAACATCCATCTCGCGGCCGGCATGCTGCAGGAGGCGGCCGGCATCACGACGCAAATCAGCGGCGAAGTCATTCCCTCGGACGTGCCGGGCAGCCTGGCGCTGGGCGTGCGCCGCCCCGCAGGAGTCGTGCTGGGCATCGCACCGTGGAATGCACCGGTCATCCTGGGCGTGCGTGCCATCGCGACGCCACTGGCCTGCGGCAACACGGTGGTGTTCAAGGGCTCGGAACTCAGCCCTGCCACTCATGGCTTGATCGTCGAGGCTTTCAAAGATGCGGGCTTCCCGCCCGGCGTCGTCAACTTCGTGACCAATGCACCCGCAGACGCGGCAGAAGTGGTCGAGGCCATCGTCGCGCACCCTGCCCTTCGCCGAGTCAACTTCACCGGCTCGACCCGAGTCGGAAAATTGATTGCGCAGACATGTGCGAAGTACCTGAAGCCGGCCATCCTCGAACTGGGCGGCAAAGCGCCGCTCGTAGTGCTGGACGACGCCGACCTCGACGCAGCGGTCAACGGCGCAGCTTTCGGTGCGTTCGCCAACAGCGGGCAAATCTGCATGAGCACAGAGCGCATCGTGGTCGACCGTCGTATCGCGGACGAATTCGTCGAACGGCTCGCTGCCAAGGCCTCGAAGCTGCCGCTGGGCGACCCGCGCAAGGGCCCGGTGGTGCTCGGCTCGGTGGTCGATGCGAGCACGGTCGAACGCTGCAACGCCCTGATTGACGACGCGCTCGCCAAGGGTGCGAAGCTGGTATGCGGCGGAAAGGCCGAGAACACACTGATGCCTGCGACGCTGCTCGACCATGTGACGCCGCAGATGCGCATCTATCACGAGGAGAGTTTCGGACCTGTGAAGCCGGTGGTGCGCGTGGACGGCGTGGACGAAGCCGTGGCCATCGCCAACGACAACCCCTACGGTCTCTCGTCCGCCGTGTTCGGGCGCGACATCGCGCGCGCCTGGGATGTGGCCAATCGCATCGATTCCGGCATCTGCCACGTGAATGGCCCAACGGTGCACGACGAGGCGCAGATGCCCTTCGGCGGCGTGAAGGACTCGGGTTACGGCCGCTTCGGCGGTCGCGCCGGCATTGACGCCTTCACCGAATTGAGATGGCTCACGGTGCAGACCACCGAGCGCCACTACCCGTTCTGAACGCAAGCCGAAAGGACATACCCATGAAGCTCCTGCTGAAAATCACAGCTCTTTTGTTCAGTCTTGGCTTGTGCGCAACCGCGCAAGCCGACGATTGGCCGAAGCAACCCATCCGGGTCATCGTCAACTTTGCGCCAGGCGGCGCCGCGGACCAGCTCGCACGCGTGGTCGCCGTGCCGCTTCAACAAGCGCTGGGCCAGCCTGTCGTGATTGAAAACAAGGGTGGCGCGAACGGCAACCTGGGTGGCGAGTTCGTTGCCAAGGCCCCCGCTGACGGCTACACGCTGCTCATGAGTTCAGGCGGCATGGTTTCGATCAATCCGCACATCTACCCGAAGATGACCTTCGATCCGGCAAAGGACCTTGTCCCTGTTGCATCGGTCGCGCTCGTCCCCTTCTATCTGGTCGTCCGAGCGGACAGCCCAGTCAAGGACTTCAAGGGCCTCATCGCGGACCTGAAGGCGAATCCAGGCAAGCGCGCGTTCGGCTCGCCCGGTAATGGAAGTTCGCCCCACCTCGCCGCAGAGATGATGACGATACAGACAGGCACATCGGCGATCCACGTGCCCTACAAGGGTGCAGCGCCCGCATTGACTGATTTGCTCGGGGGCCAGATCGACTTCCTGTTCGACCCGGGGATTGCAATCCAGCATGTCAAGACGGGCAAGCTGCGCATGCTTGCGGTGGGCAGCCTCAAGCGGGCGCCGTTGGTACCGGACGTGCCGACGCTTGATGAACTCGGACTCAAAGGCTTCGATGCCGATACAGTCTTCGGGCTCTACGCGCCTGCCGGGACCCCGCAATCCGTCATCAAGAAGGTCAACGCTGAAGTCAATCGTGCGCTCAAAACGCCCGAAGTGCGCGCGCGCATCGAAGCCCTGGGCAATGTCCCGGAGCCACTCACACCGGCAGAGTTCGGCGACAAGGGCGCCTTGGACTCCAAGAGGTTCGGAGCCCTGATCAAGGAACGCGGAATTCGCGCCGATTGATGCAAAGCCCGGCGGTAGATGGTACCGCGCCAGTTCCTCTCATTCCCGTCTGCTCGGCGGCGTCGCGCTACATCTGGCGCCGCCCACCAGGTCCCGTATCTCATAGGAAGACCCAATGATTGCCCCCCTTCAGCCTGCCGCAGACAGGCGTCCTGTCATCGAGACCGATGTGTTGATCGCAGGAGGCGGCCCGTGCGGCCTGATGCTCGCAAACGAACTCGGCCGTCGCGGCATCCGTTGCCTCGTTGTCGACGCCAAGCCAAGCACCGCTTTCAATCCCCAAGCGAATGCGACGCAAGCCCGCACGATGGAACATTTCAGGCGGCTAGGCTTCGCTGAAGAGATTCGTGCGCTCGGCTTGCCCGCGGACCATCCAACGGACATCGTCTATCTGACCCGTTTCGCTCGCCAAGAGCTGGCGCGCATCAGCCTTCCCACCGCCGCGGAAGCCACCGTCAACGTCAAGCGCATGACGGGCTCTTGGAGCGCAGCCGAACTGCCTCATCGCGTGTCGCAGAAGTTCGTCGAGGAAGCGTTGCGTCGCCACGCTCAGAAATGGCCGTCCACGGACGTGAGATATGGGTGGAAGCTGGAGGCTTTCCGCGACCTGGGTAGAGCGGTCAACGCCACGATCCGGCCGACCGACGACAGCCCGGCGCAAGAGGTGCAGGCGAAGTTTCTCATCGGCGCAGACGGCGCCCGCAGCTTTGTGCGCCAGCAACTTGGCATCGAATGGGGCGGAGTGACAGGCATCCAGCGCGAGTTCATGGGCGGCAAGATGTTCGCGATCTACCTGCGCGCTCCGCAGTTTGTCTCGGTGCTCCGTCACCCCAAGGCCTGGATGTACGTGGCGGTCAATCCGCAGCGACGAGCTTTTATGGCTTCGGTCGATGGCGTGGCCGAATATGCCTTTCACGCGGCCCTGCGCCCGGGCGAAGATGCCGAATCATGGACCGAGGTCGACGCGCGCCGCGTTTTCGCTGAAGCCGTGGGCACCGAGGTCCCCATCGAGATTCTGTCCATGGGCACCTGGCTCGCAGGCCATGCGCTCGTGGCACAACGCTTCCAAAAAGGCCGGGTGTTCATCGCGGGCGATGCCGCGCACCTTTTCACGCCGACCGGCGGCTTGGGCTACAACACCGCTGTGGAAGACGCGGTGAACCTCGCCTGGAAGCTCGCCAGTGTGGTTCGGGGCCATTCGCCGACTTCGCTGCTGGAGAGCTACGAGGCAGAACGCAAGCCGCTGGCCGAGCGCAACACCGCCTATGCGAGGCGTTTCGCCGACTCGGTCGGGCTGTTTACGGCCAAGCCCGAACTCGAGGAGGACTCCGAAAGGGGCGCGACAGAACGCCAGCGGGCGAGCCGCCACTTCAACGAACATGCGCGCCTCGAATTCAACATCCCCGGCGTGACGTTCGGCGGGCGCTACGACGAATCGCCCATCATCATCCGCGACGGCGCGGCCCTACCGCCTGACGAGCCCAACAGCTATAAACCCACCGCCAGCCCAGGAGGCCGCCCGCCGCATGCATGGATCGAGGACGGACGCTCATTGTTCGACCTGCTCCATTCCGAATGGACGCTCTTGGCGCTCGGGCCACAGCCGCCTTCCACAGAGGCATTTGAATCTGCGGCCGATGCCTTGGCAGTCGACCTGCGCGTGGTGCGCCTACCGCAGCCTTCCCTCTTGTCGCTCTACGAAACACCGCTCGCGCTCATCCGTCCTGACCAGATCGTCGCGTGGCGCGGAACCACCGCGGACGGCGCGCGCGCGGTGCTCGCACAATTGACCGGCCAATAGGACGGCCGCCCAGAGACTGCCAATCCGATCCATAAGAAAAGAGACACATATGAAGCTCATCCCTGCCCAACTTTTCCGAGTTTCGGCCATCGCCGTGACGTGCGCCATGGTGTCCCAAGCGAGCGCCGAGGAGTGGCCGACCCGGCCCGTTCGCCTCGTCGCAGCGTTCCCGCCCGGCACCCCAGGCGATGTCATCGCGCGGCTGATCCAGCCCGCGCTTCAGGCCGCTTGGAAACAGCCTGTGGTCGTCGATAACAAGCCGGGCGCTGGTGGCAATCTCGCCGCGGCGGAAGTCGCGCAGGCGAAGGACGGGCACACCTTGCTGGTCGGACCGGACACGGTACTCACGATCAATCCGCACCTCTACAAGCGGATGAGCTTCGATCTACGGCGCTCGCTAAAGCCTGTCACCTACTTCGCGAGCTTCAACCAAGTGCTGGTCTGCAATCCGGCTGCTGGCATTTCTTCCCTCAAGCAATTCGCGAAGTTGCCGGCCTCCCGGACCTATGCGTCCGGCGGTGCAGGAACGCCGAGCCACATGACGATGGAAATGCTGCAGACCACCATTGGCACCAAACTGACTCACGTGCCGTACAAGGGGCCAGGACCGGCCGCTTTGGACGTGATGTCAGGCACCGTCGACTGCGGCTTCATCGTCGGGTCCGTGGTGTTGCCGCATATCCAGAGCGGCAAGCTGCGCGCAATTGCGGTCTCCGGAGCGGAACGGTCAGGCGTGCTCCCAAACGTGCCGACAGTGGCGGAAAGTGGCCATCCTGGCTTTGACGCGACCTTCCATGAGACTCTCATGGCACCTGCGGGCCTGCCGCTGCCGGTCGTCGACAAGATTCAGCGCGACGTACGGGCCGCGCTCGACACGAGCGCAATGAAATCTCGACTCGCGGAGATGGATCTGCGTGTTGAAGCCAATTCCACTGCCGAAGCACAGCAGCTCAGCCGCGAAGACTTTGCCAAGTGGGGAGCGGTGGCACAGCGAGCCGGGGTGCAGCTGGATTGAAGGGCGCCAAGCGCGTGAAGACTGTGCTGAGCCCCGGTCCACGGCGGTCCTGCCGAAATGCCGTACTGCCTGAGGCTGACCCGATGGTGCTCGATCATCCGCTGGCGAACGAACCCTTTGAGGCGATGAAGTCGATGAAGGTGCGGACCTTGGGGGACAGGAACTTCCGACTTGGGTATACAGCGTGCAGAGTCAAGGTGAAATTCAATGCACCTGGAAGGACGATCTGCAGCCGTCCGGCAGTGACATCCGCTTGGACCATCCAGGTCGGCAGGAAGACGAGCCCCATGCCTTGGAGGGCAGCAAGATGGAGGAGCGTTTCGTTCTCGCTCTGCATCACGGTACGAAACGTCACGGTCTGGCGATCATCCGGGCCGCCTAGCACGACGCCCTCGTTGCCCCCCATCCCGCTGTAGCGAAGCAGGGCGTGCCCATTGAGGTCTGACAATTCCCTGGGGCAGCCGGCCCTGCGCAGATAGTCAGGTGATGCCATCAGGCAGAACTCGATCTGCGTGAGCGGACGCGCGACCAGGCCCGGGTCGAGGCGTTCGGGCGCCGTCGCGCGCAGGGCGAGGTCGAGGCCTTCGTCCACGAGGTTGACGATCCGTCCGCTCAGGTCCATGTCCAGGCACACATCGGGGTAGCGTCGCCCGTATTCGGCCAACAGGCTCGTGAAGCTGGGACTGGCCGTCCACACCGGGGCGCTCAGCCGGAGTGTTCCGCGTGGCGTCTGGGTGACATTGCCGATCGCCGCCTCCACCTCGTCCAGGCCGTTGAGCAGGTGCAGGGCCTGAGTGCAGTAGAGCGCACCAACCTCGGTCAGGCTCACACGGCGGCTGCTCCGATTGAGCAGGCGATTCCCGAGGCGACTCTCCAGGTTCATCACATGCTTGCTGGCCATCGCCGGTGAGAGGTTCAGGCGCTTGGCCGCAGCGGCAAAGCTTCGCAGTTCCGCCACGACGCTGAACACCCGCAGGCTGGTCAAGGTGTCCATACATCATCAACATACAGGAAATGATCCATCCACTGATTATGGGTTGATCAACCAGTTGAGGACCACGATCCTTGCGGCATCAGAAATTCCAACGCTGGCCGGCCCGGTCATAGATCGCGCGAGCGGTTTGAGCAACGCAAGATGTCCGATCCGAGACTCCCGACCTATTTCATCAGCCACGGCGGCGGCCCCTGGCCTTTCATGACCGACGGATTCCGCCACCGCTTCGCCCAGCTCGAACGATCCCTGGTGGCCATGCGCGCGGAGCTCCGTGACGCGCCCAAGGCCGTGTTGGTGATCTCAGGTCATTGGGAAGAACCGGGTTTCGCGGTCTCTTCGAATCCGCATCCCGGGATGGTGTATGACTACCACGGCTTTCCCGAATACCTGTATCGAATCAAGTACGGCGCGCCGGGTTCTCCGACGCTTGCGCAGCGTGTAGCGGAGCTACTGGGCACCAACGGCCTCGACGCGAGGTCCGACCCCGCGCGCGGCTTCGACCACGGCACGTTCAGCATCCTGAAGCCGCTGTATCCCGATGAGGACGTGCCCGTCGTCCAGTTGTCCTTGGTCGCCGGCCTCGATCCCGCGTTGCACCTCGCCGCCGGGAGAGCCCTGTCGCCGTTGCGGGACGAGGGCGTGCTCATTGTCGGGAGCGGCCTCAGCTTCCACAACCTGCGACTCATGCGTGACACGAGCGCGTACGAGCCCTCCCGACAATTCGATGCGTGGCTGCAGCAGACGCTCGTCCAAGCCTCATCGGATGACCTGGCAGCACGGCTGATGCGGTGGGAAGCCGCGCCCTCAGCTCGTATCGCCCACCCGCGGGAGGACCATCTGCTTCCGCTGATGGTCGCTGTGGGCGCGGCCTGGGACGAGCCAGGAGCCACCACTTATCACCAGACGGATTTTGCTGGCGGCCTGACCGCATCGAGCTTTCGATTCGGCTTTCCTACCTCATCCGCCGATCGCACCGTCGACCCGAAACCTTCGCAGGGGCGACATTCAACTTCCGGAGAAATGCAATGAAGGCTGCGCTTTTGAAATCCTACGGCGGCGTCGATCAATTCTCGATCGAAGAAGTGCCGACGCCCAAGCCCGGGCCAGGCGAGGTACTCATCAAGATCGCCGCGTCGGCTGTCAATCCATTCGACCTCATCCTGCGGCAGGGCTTCATGGCCCAATACATCCCGCTCCCGTTGCCCGCCATCCTGGGCGGTGACGCCGCCGGCACGATTGCGGAATTGGGCGCGGGCGTCACCGGATGGCTGATCGGAGACCGTGTCGTCGCAGACTTCGCGGCAAATGGCAGGGGTGCGCATGCCGCGTATGGGGTGGTCCCCGCCAGTTCGATCGCAAAGCTGCCCGCAGGCCTTGGCTTCGAGCAGGGAGCGGCGCTCGTGAAGGCAGGTCTCACGGGACGGCAGACCGTCGATGCACTCGGTATCAAGGCCGGCGATCGCGTGCTGATTTCCGGAGCCCTGGGCGCCGTCGGACGTGCCGCTATCCAATACCTACGGCAGCTCGGTGCTACGCCGGTGGCAGGCGTTCGACACGAACGGCTCGCCGAGGCGCGTGAACTTGCTGGCGAGGCGCTCGACATCACCGTTCCGCCTGCAATGCCCACGTTCGACTTCGCCATCAGCGCCGCGGCACCCGTGGCAGGCCACCTCATCGCGCTGGTCCGCGACGGCGGACAAGTCGCCAGCATCGTCCCGGTGCCCGAGGGTGCCAACGCGGACGACCGCGTGAACATTCACGAGCTTTATCACCACACCGACGGAGCCACGCTTGACGCGGTACTGGATGCCGCCGCACGTGGCCTGCTGGTCATCCCTATCGCACGGACCTTCACCTTGGAGCAGATCCGCGAAGCTCAGAACGAGGTTGCAGCCGGCGCGCAAGGAAAAGTTGTGCTGAGGCACTGAGCAGCCAGTCTCGAAAGCAATTGCGATTCAGCGCTGCATTCAGGCCGCGTTCTTTGACCACGGCATTAAGCTTTGTCAGGAGCTTTCCGATGCAAGCAATCACGGCAAATCTGGGATGCTTGCCTGCGCCGACCAGACCTTCGAACGCAAGAACCATCTGACCCCGCTCGCAAAATCGGCGAACGGCGTCATACAGGTGATTGCGCTTCGCGAACCCGTGTCATACAGCCGAACGAATTCGGCGAATGCAGCTTCGTACAGACGGCCGCCCATTTTGAGATCGATCACAAGCCAGGCCGCTAAGAGGCCACTCGATCCGCGAGCAGATGCTGGCGTAGTGGGTCACTGGGCTTGTCCCGGGGTGGCAGCGAGAGCGGCGGCCTTGGCCCGGCCCGCATGACCTTAGGGAAGCGCGTGCGGTCCAAATGAACGGACACACCGACGCCAGACGGCCTTTCTCCTGCTCCGCATAGGCTTCTCGCCAGGTCCCGCCAGCCTAGAGGTAGCTACGTGCCGGCGGAAGTTCCACGAAGGGGGCGGACGCCTTCACCGAGATGGCCATCGAACCGATGCCTGCAACCTCCATCGAAATCACGTCTCCGGGAGCGATCGGCGCAGGCCGCGCCTCGCCGTTATTGCCCCAGTGCTCCACCCAGCACATTTGCGGCGCGGTACCGATGGCGATCACATCGCCCGGCAATACCGTCGCTCCCCTGGATACGTAGGCAATCATCTCCTCGATCGAATAGATCGATTCCTCCGTGTCCCCCTCGCCGATCACCTCGCCATTGCGGGACAGTTTCATCGGTACCTTCAGCCGATCGCCCACGCGGTACCTCTCGATTTCATCGGCTGTCACGACGCAGGGGCCCAGCGTGTTGCCGCAGTCTTTGCCCTTGGTAGGAGCGAGCGCGTCTTCCGACAAGATATCGCGAGCGGACCAGTCAAGGAAAATGGTGTATCCACCGATGGCCTCGCGCGCCTGTTCAGGCGTGAGGTCTCGGCCGCCCTTGGCGAGAACCGCGGCCAATTCCACTTCGCAGTCGAGTTGCTTGGTTCGCGGGGGCATGATCAACGGCTCCTCGGGGCCGAGCAGCGCGCTGTTGTCGCAGACGTAGAACATAGGGCGCTCATAGAGCTTCGCGGGAAGGCCACCGGCCTTTCCACCGCCGGGGCCGCCGCCATTGGGAAACATCCATTTGAGCGCTCCTGCGAAATGCCGCTCGAAGCCCATGAAATCCTTTAGGCTAGTCGGGCGCACCGGAATCTGCAACTTGACGGCCGACAGCTCCACGCAATGGCCAGTCGCGAGACTCGCCTCCAGCTGTTGTCTCTCAGCCGTACCGAGTGCCAGGACATCGAGGATGTCCATCTTATCGGGCAGGACATGGATCTTTCCCGCCTTCAATTGACCAGCGATCTCCACGCCCGATACGAGTTTGGCCTTGACCAGTTTCATTCAAATCTCCTTTGCTTGAATAGCGTCATGTATCAGATTCAGTCCCAGCGCTGTCCCCTGGCCCGCCATGCCGGTGGCGAGTTTCAGGACCTCGAGCACTTCCGCGAAGCTCGCGCCGGCGCGATGGGCCGCCAGGATGTGGTGCCTGCATCCCGGTGCAAACATGTGGTTGACTGAGGCGTCTAACGCCACGACGACCAGTTCGGCATCCTTGTTCGACAAGGGGCCGCGAAAAGGAAGAGCCGAGAGCCCTCGGTACGCATCGACGAAATCGGCATCCAGTCTGATCAGTGCGTCGAGCGGCTCCGGAATCATGCCGCGCTCGGCGATGAAGTCGTCACGAACTTCCTGCTGGCTGGAAGACAAGGGAGAGGATGCTGCGTCTGCGAACCCCTCCACGAGAAAAGGGGCCGCCAGAGTGACAGAGTGGATGCCGATAAGCAGTACAAGCCGGCAGACCTGATGGAGCTCTTCGCGGGTCGCGCCGTGTGCCACCGCAGCCAGCAAATGGTGCTTGGCCCAGACTTCATTCAGGTGGCTGACGGCGATGTTGAGCGCGAAGGAAGTCAGTTCGCGCAGCTTTGGCGTCAGACCCGTTCCAGCATCGCCTGCTGTCAATTTCACAAACGCCTGAGCGAACTCGGGATCGTTCGAGCGCAGAGAATCAGCAAGAGAGTCCAGCATCGGCATCACCCCGCCCTCATGTCGCCGTCGATGGGAATCGACTGTCCGGAGATCAGCTTGGCTGCATCCGACGCCAAGTAGACAGCCAGGTCTCCGATTGCCTCCATCGGTACCAACTGGGGGATGGACTGACGCGAGGCCAAACCCTCCCTCACCGCTGCCTCGACATCGTCCACTTCCCTGCCAAGGCTGGCGAGGATGACTTTTCTCGAACGCTCGCCGTCGACCGCGCCGGGCAGGATCGCATTGCATCGGATCGCATACTTGCCCAGCTCTCTGGCGAGCGTCTTCATGAGGCCGACGATGCCCCACTTGGAGGTCGAGTAAGGACTGCGGTTGGGGTGTCCCATCCGTCCCGATACCGAGGACATGAAGATGATCGACGCTTCCTTGGACCCCTTGAGATGCGGAATGGCCGCCCGGCACATCAGATAGGCACCTGTGAGGTTGACATCCAACACCTGGCGCCACTCGTGGGGCTCGATATCCTCCAGGGCCTTTGTCGGGCCGGGCACCCCGGTGTTGTTCACCAGGACATCGATGCCGCCCATGACTCGGACCGCCTCGGCGAAGAAGCGCTCGACCTGCCCGGGATCGGTGATGTCGCACACGGCGCCGCTCAAGCGGCCATGCTGCATCGCTTGCGCGAGCGCTTCGGCATCGATGTCGCAAATGAAAACCTGGTCGCCGGCGGCATCGAACGCCTTGGCGATCGCCAATCCGATGTTCGCGGCACCACCGGTAATTACAACGCGTTTGTCTGTCATAGGATTACTCGCAGTTGGGATGAAGCGCGCCCCGCAACGCTCTCTCGCGCAGGAGCGCACCGGCTCGGGAAATGGAGGCCGTGGGGTTCAACGGTTCCCAGCCGTGATAGGCACCTGCAAACATGTGCAGTTCCACGGGAACAAGGTCAGACGCAAGCCGCGTCGCGAAATCGAGGCCTTCCTGCCGGAATACTTCCAGCTGGCCCAACATCAGGAAAGTCGGAGGCAGCGAGCGGAGGTCTCGGGCCCTGGCAGGTGCCGCGTAGGCGTCGATATCGTCGTCCAACCCCGCGCCCTCACCCAGCAAGCAGTTCCACCCGAACCGGTTCATAGCATTGCTCCAGCCCGGAATGCCCTCGAAGAGGTCATTCGGCTTGCCAATGGTGCGGTCGTCGAGCATTGGGGATGTCAGTGCCAGCAACCTCAGAGCGGGTCCCTGGCGATCACGCGCCTGCACGGCGACCGACGCCGCAAGACCGCCTCCGGCACTTGCGCCCACAACGGCGAGCCGACCCGCATCGATTCGCAGACGACCCGCGTTCTGTGCCATCCACGACAGCGCCATGTAGCAGTCCTGCGCCGGGGCTGGGTGGGGGCATTCGGGCGCCAGGCGGTACTCCACGGAAACCACAGCCGCGCCTACATTGGCAGCCATCTGCAGCGCACTGGAATGTTCACGCTCGATAGAGCCGCGGATCATCCCGCCGCCATGAATGTAGAGAATGCCGGGCAGGTCGCCGGCAGAGTCCGGGCTGTAGCACCTGACCTTCAGCGCCGTCCCATCGTCGCGCCTGACAGCATGGTCACGGAACGCGACGCCAGCCTCGGCACCCGCCGCTTCCTTCGAATCCTCGGAAAGAGTGCCAAGCTTCACCCCGCGCAGTGCGGCAAGAGTCTCGGGGCGCCGGTCAGGGTGAACCATCGACGATCGAAGCGCCTCCAGGCCAGGCCGGAGTTCGATCGCCACCTGCTGCTCGAAGCTCCCGTCCTTCATACCGCTGCCGCAGCAGCGGCTCCAAGATCGACGGTCTCCCGCTGGACTGTTCGGGCATCAACCATCGCCGTTGCGCGCCCGACCCGCAGCATGTCGCAGTATCTCTGGACCGACCTCGGCCAGTTGGTGACAACGCGACCGCTCTCGCTCACAAAGTAGTTCCTCGTCGATCGAAACGCAGAGTTCTCGAAGCACTTGTCGAGCCACTCATTGAAGTCTATGAACGCCTGCTCGCTCACTTCCATGGCGGCAACACCTTCCTGTTCCATCACGCGCAAGCACTCGACGCCGAACAGCGCTTGTTCCTCGAACATCTGAAGCAGCGAACCCGTGGCATTGGTGTTCGGTCCGTACATCATGAAGAAGTTTGGGAACTGCGGGACGGCAACACCGAGGTAGGCGCGCGCCTCGCCACCCCAGAAGGACTGCAGCGACCTTCCGCGCCTTCCGAGAACATCGAAGGAACGCAAGTACTCGGTGGCGCGATATCCAGTGGCCAGCACCACGACGTCGACTTCATGCTCGACTCCGTCGGCATCGATCAGGCCCCTGGCCGTAGCCCCGGTCACCGCGCCGGCAACCAGCTTCACGTTGTCGCGCATCAGTGCCGGATAGAACTCGTTGCTCTGGACCGGCCGCTTTCCCAGGAACGGATAGTTCGGAAGAACTTTGTCGACAAGATCCGGGCGCCCTTTGAGGCTCGCCCTCAAGTGCGCTTCGGCGAATTCCTTGGCGCTGCGATTGGCCTCGCTGCCCAACTGGCTCAAACGACCGTCAGCAAACAGTTTCGCAGCGACCTTCAGCGCCAATCGGCGCGCCTCATCGTGTGCGAGGTCTTGCTGCGGACTTGCCGTCGGACCGGCTTCGGCCTGCTCGAAAGTTTCGGTCTTGGGCAACACCCAGCCCGGTTGCCGCTGGAACACGAGGACTTGCGCGGCCTTCTTCGCCATCTCAGGTACGACCTGCGCGCTGGTCGAGCCGCTACCCACAACGGCCACGCGCTTGTGCCGATAGTCAATGGCCGAATCCCAGTGGGCGGTGTGTACAACCGTCCCCTCGAACGAGTCCAGGCCCGGCCAATCGGGATAGTTGGGCTCGCTCAGCATACCCACGGCGCTGATCACGACGTTGGCCTCGTCCTCCCTGCCGTCCGCAAGCCGAACCTTGTAGATCGAGCGATCCTCATCCCATTCGACAAGCCGGACGACCGACTTGCACTGAATGTGCGAAGACAGCCCGAAGCGATCGACGGCGTACTGCATGTACTGCAGCACCTCGCCGCCGGTGGCATGACTGCGACTCCAGTTGTAGGGCAGGTACGAAAGCCGATAGATCTCGGATTCCGTGTCGACGGCGCATCCTGGGAAGCGATTCACGTACCACGTGCCACCGAAGCTCGCTTCCCGCTCGTAGATGGTGAAGTTGCCGAAACCTGCGTGGCGGAGTTCGATTCCCGCGATCAGCCCTGAAAATCCGGCCCCGATCACGATGACACGAGGTCCTTCATTCGATTGCACGCTCATGCCGAGCTCCTCCAAACTAGTAAATGGACGTATCGATTCCAGCCGCATGCCATCGCATGCCGGTGGGTGATTCCGATGTAAGCAGCGATGCTCGCCGCGCGGATTGCTCAGTCGAGCCTGACCTTGGAGATGCGCACCAGTTCGGCTCCCGCGGCCCGGTCCTTGACCAGGAAGGCGCGCACCTCCTCCGGCGTCTCGCCATCCGGCACCAGCGTCAGCACGTCCATCGTCGCGGAGCGGAACGCTGCGTCATGGGTGATGGCAACAATCGCCTTGTTCAAGTCCTGCACGATGGCATCGGGTATCGCCGCGGGGGCGAACATTCCGAACCAGTTGCTCATGACGAAGTCTCCAAGGCCCGATTCGGCAAGCGTGGGAACTTCGGGCAGGAACGGGCTACGCTTGCTGCCGGGCACCGCAAGCGGGACCAGCTTACCGCTGTCGATGAAGGGCTTGAGCGCGCCGATGGCTGCATAGGTGACCTGCACCTCGTTTGAAAGGACGACCGGCACCACACTGCGCCCGCTGTACGGGACGTGCGTCATGCTCCAGCCCGTGCGTGAGGTGATCCACTCCAGGTAGAGGTGAGAGCTGCTGCCGATGCCGAACGATCCCCAGTTGAGCGTTCCAGGCTTTTGCTTGGAAAGGGCCACCACTTCCTTGAACTCTCGCACGCCAAGCTGGCTGTTGGCGACGATCACGCCATGCGGCCAGGCAAGGATCGCGACCGGCGCGAAGTCCTTGTCCGGGTTGTAGGGCAATTTGCTGTAGAGGTGCGGGTTGAGCGACATGCTGTCGTTCGTGGTCACACAAAACGTGTATCCGTCGGCAGGGGCGCGGGCGCAGGCCTGCATAGCGATCAGCGTATTGGCGCCCGGACGATTCTCGACCACGAACGGCTGCTTGTAGTGCTGGTGGAGACGCTCGGCCAGAGCGCGGACCAGTACGTCGGGGGCCGTACCCGGGGTGGACGAAACCAAGAGCCGGACAGGCTTGGCAGGCCACGTTTCCGCCAACGCCGGGGAAGCAGCCATCATCAGCGCCGCCGCTGCGGCGGCCCACATTAAAGTGATTCGGTTCATGTCGTCTCCGTTCTTTCGACATGCCAACTTTAGGCTGACCGGGTGGCAGCGACTGTGCGAATGCCGCAAGTCTGACATGCAGCTCGAGCAGCCCTCCCAGCAAGCGCGGGGACTGTCCGGATCGGCGACACTCGTGCAAAGAGGCCCAGCGCAGGATGCCGTGCAGGTATTCGCACAGGTGACCGGAGGAGCGCGCAGACAGCGCGACACGAAGCGACCAGGTCTGCGTAGCCCAAGACACCAAGCCAACCGATTCCGAATGTTCAGGTGGGACGAATGATGCAAACTAGCCCTTTTCCCCTGCCCGGGAGTGTCAGCCAGTCCATGAACCTTGAACAGCTTCAGCTATTCGTACTCGTCGCCGAGTTGAAGAGCCTTTCGAAAGCAGCGATCCGGCGAGACCTGAGCGCCTCTGCGCTTGGCCGCAAGCTGGCGGCGCTCGAACTGGAAAGCAGCGGCCCTCTGCTGCACCGGACGGGCCGAGGCGTCAAGCTGACTCACCTTGGCGAGCGCGTCCTGCCGATGGCGGCCGCCCTCCTCGAACAGGCGGCCGCCATCAGACGGGAGATGAGCGACACTGCGTCTATGTGCCGCGGCACGGTGCATATCGGCTGCATGCCGGCGTTGGTCTCTCCTGTGCTGACGCGCGTGGTCCGATTGGCCCGCGAGCGATTCCCTGAAGTGGTTGTGCATGCCGCCGAGGGTTACCCGAACCAGATCGAGCAATGGCTGGTGGATGGAAAGGTTGACCTGGGATTCGTATTCCGGGCGCCGTCGGAAAGCGACGAAGCGCCTCTCGCAATCGCACGAGGTTGTCTCGTGGGTCCAAAGCAGGACCGCGTGACGCAGCAGGCCGAAATCGACTTCAGAGCACTAGATGGCCTTCCATTGCTGCAGCCTGCCGCGCCCAGCACCTTCAGGATCGCGGTCGCAGACACAGCGCGCAAGTTGGGCATCAAGCTGAACGTCGTCGCGGAAATCGACTCCATGACCCTGATGAAGGACATGGTGGCCGCCGGCGTTGGTTACGCGCTTTTAACTAGGACCACCGTTCGCCGGGAGCTCGACCGGGGAGAATTGAGCGCTGCTCCGGTCGTCAACCCGGAGATCATGCGCTCCATCTTCCTGGCAACACCGCACCGCAAAGCGGAAAGCCGGGCGGCACGGGAATTGGCCAAGCTCATCCGTCAAGTAGCGGCAGAAATGATCGCTAGCGGAGAGTGGGACGGGTGATGCGGAATTTCACCGGGTCACATTGTTGGTGCCCGTGGCAAGACGCCTCACGATCTCCCCACTTCGCCGATAGTCCTCGGTGACCGAGCGCTCGAATGCTTGCGCATCCTGGAAGGCGATTCGTACACCATGCAGCTTTGCCGCACTCAGAACGGCCGGGCTTCCCACTGCGGCCTTACATGCGTCCGTCAGGCGTGCCAGCTTGACAGCAGGCGTTCCCTTCGGCGCAACTATTCCGGTCAGACCTTGAATGGGAGCCGCGGTGAATCCCGCTTCGATCGACGTCGGCACATGCGGGAGCAGGTCCGACCTCGAGTCGGAGACGATAAGGAGCGGCCGCACGCGATCTTGAAGCTTGACCGCATTCATGACCGAAATGACTCCAAAGTCGACCATCCCGCCCACGAGCGCCGGCACGATCGGAGCCTCACCCTTGTACGGCACATCGACCGCATGCAACTTTTCAGGAAAGAAGATCGATTCAACGGCCAAGTGCGGCGCTGCGAACTTTCCACCATGGCCATAGGTCAGGCTCCCCGGTTCGGCCTTCAGCGCCGCAATGAGATCCTGAATGGTCTTGAACCTCGAATTGCTAGGCACCGCCAGGATGTATTCGATTCGAACGGTCTGGCAGACATACTCGAACGAACCCGGGTTGTACTTGATATGGGGGTTTTCGTGCGGTAGGGTTGTGATCGAGCTGGAGCCGGTGTTGCTCAGCGTCTGCCCGTCCGGCGGGGCCACAAGCAGCTGCATGAGCGCGATGCTTCCAGAGGCACCTTCTCTGTTGATCACCACGACGGGAGCGCTCAAGGCCTTGCCCATTTGATCGGCGACGGCCCGAGCCATCGTGTCTACGATGCCACCTGCGGTGAAACCCACTAGGAGTTGAATCGGCTTGTCCGTCGCTTGCGCATTTGCAGCAACGAGACTACCGCAGGCCGCGAGCACGGCAATCGAAGACCGGACGACATGCGACAAGGATTGCCGCGCGCTCCGGCGTGCGACTTCGGGCGCAGCCTCCTGCAAAGTACTCATTGCTTCTCCAAGTTGTCTTGCTTGCCATAGACGGAAACGCCCCCGAGGCCCTACTCTAGGCTTTGGACCCACCGGGGACTTCACGGAAGTTGCAAGTCTGAAGTGCAGCTTTTGAGGCACCCGACTCTCGCCTCCCGATGCCTCGGTCCAGGTCTCTCGCCTGCACAACGATGCAGAGTCTTTCACTTCCCGAGGGCGACTTGGAGACGCCTCAAACTTGCGCTAACTGCACATCTGACTTGCGTGCGCCCCACTTTGGGAGCGGCCCGATCATCCCTAGAGTTACGACGGCACCGACCTGCAGCGTCCGGGTCGGCCCTTTCCCTCATCACTCTAGGTACCGACATGTTCCCAGCGGGACTCAAGATTTTGAACATCTGGGCTGATGCCCAAGGTCACTCTCACTTCCGCCATGTCACGGTGGACCTTCAGCCATTTGTCGCCGCCGGAGGCGTCGTTTCCGAGCCCGCGAAGGCTAGCAACGTATGGTTTCGAATCGCCCCGGCTGACCAAGACGTTGGATTTCACGTCGCACCCCGTCGACAGCTCGTTATCACCCTGCATGGTGGTGCAGCAGAGTTCACTACGAGCGACGGTGACAGCCGGATTGTGCGAGCCGGCGAGATTCTGCTGGTGGAGGACACCTTCGGTCTCGGCCACAAGACCAGGGCAGTCGACGGGCTGGACAGGTACGGGATCTACGTCGAACTGGCGGCCGGCGATCTCGGTCAAACAAAGGAGACATGAATGGACCCAACGCTGCTGCTCCATATTGAAGCGCTGTGCGCAAGAACCCTCATGACGTTCTACAACGCACTGGATGCGGGCAGGGTGCAAGATGCAGTCAGTGCATTCACCCGCGACGCCGTTTGGTCGAGGATGGGTGAACCCTTGCAAGGAACCGAGGAAATCTCTCGCGTGCTCGCCGACAGGTTCCCCGGAACCGTCATAAGGCACCTCGTAGGCAACGTCGAGTTCGAGGATGTCTCGAACGACCAAGCAAGTTCTCGCGCGCTCGTCACGGTGTACGCCGGCTCACCGAAGGACGAAGGAAAGCCAGCCTCGCTCCAGCTTCGAGCGGTCGTGGATGCCACGACGAGCTATGAGCAGACCTCCGACGGCTGGAAGATCAAATCCCACGCGGGGCATATCCGCATGCTGGCTTCATGAAGCAGCATTCAAGGAGCCAGACTCCATGAGCCAAAAGATGCACGAGGACATGAACCAGTTCATGCGCGACCTTACCCCCACCGTCCCGGCTTTGCCCCCGGGAGCCTGGGATGTTCATGCACACGTCTTCGGCCCCTACGACGTGTTCCCGCTCGCGCCGAGCGCTGTATACAAGCCGCCCCTCGCTCCCTATGAGCGTTACATCGAAACCCTGGACCGCGCGGGTTTTGCCCATGGTGTACTTGTCCATCCTTCAGCCATGGCCTTCGACAACACAGCGATGGTCGAGGCACTCCGGAGAGCACAGGGGCGACTGAGAGGCGTTGCGGTCGTGCCTGTCGACACAGCCGACAGTGAACTTGCAGACCTGCACGACTCGGGTGTGCGCGGTCTGAGGTTCACGATGTCGCGCCAGATGGCCAATGCGACCACCGGTGTCCTGAAGCTGGATGATCTTCGTGCCTTCGCCCCCCGTCTTCGAGAATTGGGATGGCACGCTCAGGTGTGGGCGCCCGCCGATGTCATCGCCGACTGCAGCACCCTGCTGCGGTCATTGGAGCTTCCGATCGTCTTCGACCACATGGGCCAGTTCGATGTGGCAAGAGGCACGCAGGATCCGGGATTCCGGGCCGTGGTCGACCTTGCGCGTGACGGCGTCGCCTGGGTGAAGACCACCGCCTTCAGGAACTCCAAAGCCCTTCCTCGAATGGATGACATACGGCCCTTCCACGAAGTCCTGTTGGAAGCGGCCGGCGACCGCCTATTGTGGGGCAGCGACTGGCCCTTCATCGGCATGGGAGACGCTCTGCCCAACCTGAACCAGCTGCTCTCGCGACTCCGGGAATGGAGCGGAGACGAGGCCCTCCGCCAGATACTGGTGAACAATCCCCAGACGGTCTACGGCCAATGACGAGCACCGCCGAGGGATGGGTCCGCACCGACCGTTCGATCCATTGGCAATGCCAAGGGTCCGGCGCCAGAACGATCGTGATGCTTCATGAAATGGGCGGAAGTCTACGAAGCTTCGACGAGGTAGCAAGACTTCTGGGTAACGAACCCCTTCGAATCGTTCGCATTGACCAGCGCGGCTTCGGTGAGTCGGAGAAGCCGCATTCGAGCTATCCCTTTGCCGTCCTTGCTGATGACGTAAGGTCCGTGCTCGACGAGCTGGGAATCACTCGGCCTGTTGGAGTGGTAGCGGTGGCAAGCGCTTGTGCCGTCGCTTGCGATCTGGCGATCCGGGCTCCCGGTCGTGTCGATAGGCTCTTGCTATGTGCCCCCGCACTGCAACTGAGCGAAACGATGCGGGCGGCGACACTGGAGCGTGCGGAAAGGATGATCGGCATGGAGATGTCACGCGTGGTTGACGCAGCCTTGGACGCCATGTATCCGCCGCCTCTGCGTGGGCCCGAATTCGCCACGCATCACGCCCGCTTCCTCGCGAACGATCCGGTCGCCTTTGCGCATGCCACCCGTGCATTCGCCGAGTCGGATGTGGCACTTGAGCAATTGCGCACACGATCCTTGCTCCTGGCCGGTGACCTTGATGTGCGACCCGTGGAGGCGATCCGTGCCTTGTTGCAACGCCTTCCCGACGCGACGCTCGAAGTCGTCGCGAATGCCGGTCACATGATGGCTCAGCAGGCGCCGAAGGCCATCGCGCAACGAATCGTCGCTTTCCTCGCGTAGCGCGCAGTTCAACGAACCATTTCTCTAAGGTGTAGCCATGTACGGTGTCTGTATGGAGGGTGTCGGAGGCCCGGAAGTATTGAGGTGGAAGGAACTGCCGGAGCCTGCGGTGGGCGAGGAGGACATCCTCGTCGATGTTCGAGCAATCGGGGTCAACTTCAGGGAGATCTACTTTCGTCGAGGGATGTATCCCAGCGGCAAGGACTACGTACTGGGACAGGAAGCGGCCGGCGTCGTCGCCGCGGCCGGTCCACGGGCTGGTCGGTTCAGGCGCGGCGACAGGGTCGTCGTCATGGTCCCGAAGGGCGCGTACTGCAGCCGGTTGGCGGTACCGCACACCGCCGCGACTCGCATTCCAGACGACATTACCTTCGAGGAGGCTGCAGCCATCGAACTCCAAGGCCTGACTGCGCACGTGATCATGACTTCGTGCTCAAGCATCCAATGCGGGGACTGCATCGTCGTGCATGCCGCTGCCGGGGGCCTTGGATTGCTGTTGACGCGAATAGCGACGCACATGGGCGCGCGGGTGATTGGAACGGTTTCGACTCCCGCCAAGGCGCCCGCTGCGGTCGCGGCCGGCGCGATCGCTGTGACAGGATATGAGGACTTTCTGGCCAAGGCGAAGGAGATGACCGGCGGCAACGGCGCGGCAGCGGTTTTTGATGGTGTCGGGGCGCAGACATTCGAGGCGAGCCTGGACGCGCTGAGCCCGACCGGAACGCTTGTGCTGTACGGTTGGGTGAGCGGGCCCGTGAAGAGCATTGACTTGGATCGACTGGCGTCCAGAACATTCGTCCGGCCGAGATTGAACGAATTCCTCGTCGCAGGTGGGCTCGATCGTCGCCTGGCTGAAGTCTTCGAATGGATGAAGAAAGGGGTGGTCAAGCCCACAATAGGTTCACGTTTCCCGTTGTCGCGCGCGGGCGATGCTCATCTGGCATTGGAGAGTCGGAAAACCACTGGCAAGGTCCTCCTGATTCCGGATGACCACTATGTCGAATCAGCCCTAACGTAAGGAGATCACCGTGCGCGCAGTTGGATACTCACAAACCGGGGCGCCCGAAGTCCTGCAAATGCTGAACATACCTGGAACTCCCCATCCCGAGGCAGGCGAAGTCTGCGTCCGGATCCTGAGGTCTGGCGTAAACCCCACGGATTGGAAGTCTCGCAAGGGTGCGCTGCACATCCCCATCCCGAAAGACGGCTATCAGATTCCCCATCACGACGGGGCAGGCGTGGTCGTTGCAGTGGGCGCCGGAGTGAACCAGCAGATGATCGGCAAAAGAGTTTGGGTATGGCAGGCAGCCTATCGTCGATTGGGGGGCACGGCACAGGAGTTCGTCGTCCTGCCGATCTCCCGCGTTGAGCCGCTGCCCGACCCTGTTTCGTTCGACACAGGGGCATCGCTCGGCATCCCTTACATGACGGCTCACCGGGCACTCACTGTTTGCGAGGGAGGCCCCGATCGACTGAGCCCGGGCGCACTTGCCGGCTACGTCGTACTCGTCGCAGGAGGTGCGGGCGCTGTCGGTCATGCGGCCATCCAACTCGCCACGTGGGCAGGGGCGACTTTGATCACCACCGTCAGCAGTGCTGAAAAGGAGCGACTCGCTCGAGCGGCCGGCGCCGTCAACGTCATTAACTACAAAGTGGAAGACGTCGCCCAGCGGGTACGCGCCATCGCGCCTGCGGGGTTGGATATCGTGGTGGAGGTCTCGTCGGTCGCCAACATGGCTCTGATCAAAGAGACTCTGAAGCCCAACGGAGTCATTTCGATCTACGCAAACGACGGCGGAAATGAGTTGACATTGCCGGTGAGGGAGTGGATGACGCTAAATGCCCGTTTCCAGTTCGTTCTGATCTATACCATCACCGAGCAGGCGAAGCGCCTTGCTGCGGATGCGATCGGAGCGGCGCTCCTCGATGGCGCCATCGGAACCGGAGAAGTTCGCGGAATGCCGGTGCAACACTACGCGCTGGATGCAGTGCGCGATGCCCATCGCCGGCTCGAAGATGGGGCTTTGACCGGCCGCGTCATCGTGGATGTCGCGGAAGCGCAGGATGCAGACTAAGTTGCTCCAGATCACGCCTTCGAAGGCCTCCACGCGCGTTGCAGTCAGCGGACACCACAACGGCAGGTGGGGCCGCCATTCAGAAGACGGTAGACGGATTTCGGGCATGCCCGTGGTAAGGCGCCAGGCATTGAAGCGCGCAGCCAACTGCTTGCGAAGAATCGAAGGACGCAGCAGATGACGCTGGACGCGAAGTGCTGGCGCATGGGGCCAAAGGTTGAGAGGTAAGCCTCGGTACGCTCAGGCGGGCGAAATCCTCGCAGCGCCGCTCGCGCTCTCGCGCTCACGGGTGGGCTGATTGCTTTTCTCGGCGCGGTTGTTCACGCGGGCACGGGACTACACGAACACGTGCCGCACGTTCGCCAGCTCCGGGAATTCGGCTTTCGCAGCCGGATAGCTGCGCGTTCGATCGGTGACGAGCTTGCGGGGAACCTCCGGGCAAGCCGCGCGTCGTCGTTTGCATTCGGCAATGCTTACGACATCGCCAACGTGACAATGCTCACATAAGCACTCGCCGTCATGTGTCGCGCTTAACCTGCCCCACGTCCGGGTGAATCGACTTCTTTTAGGGCGTCCGCGGCAACTCGAAATGAATCGATTGCTGCAGGCACCCCGCAATAGATCGCTGCTTGAAGGAAGACTTCCTTTATTTCATCCTTGCTCACCCCATTGTTGATCGCACCGCGGACATGCAGCTTCAGCTCGTGGGGACGATTCAGGGCCGTCATCATGGCAAGGTTCAGCAAGGAGCGTGTACGTCGGTCGAGCCCTGGTCGATTCCAGATGTCACCCCAGCAGTATTGAGTCACAAGCTCCTGCATGTCGATATTGAAGTCGGTGGCGTTCTGGATGGCCGCATCGACATATTCGGCCCCGAGCACCTGCCGACGTGTGGCGAGACCTTGGTCGAAGAGTGCTTGGTTAGTGGGGGAATAGGAACGAGTCACAGGTTTTCTCCTTATAGCGAAAGTTTTGAGGACTGCAGCGTGGATTGCGCTCGATTCCAATCTGCATGCGAAGCTTTTCAGGATGCGTACGCCTGAAGTGCGCGGCGGACCTCTGCTTACAACCCGGCGTCACTACCAGTGGCGACCAGTGCGCAGACCGGCCATCTTGTAGGCGCGCACCAGCATTTCCGTGTGGAGGATATTGATCGCTATCCCGTCCAGAACGCCCACGCCGTCGATCTCTTTCAATCCGAGTTGAACGATCAGCTCGTTGAGCACCCCCTCGCCGGGAATGATGACATCTGCTCCGGCGTCGATCGCCTGCCTGCAAGCCCTCTCGAATGCGGCCCGCACGGCCTCCGGCTGTTGAAACGCAGCTTGCAGGTCGAACTCATTGACCTCCGGCTCGAGGCTGAGGACCTTTGCGACTCGGCGTTCAAGCTTGTGCCGAGCGATACCCTCTTCGAGCATGCGCACGCCCGCTGACGATATGGTCACGATGCCCACCGACGACGCCGCCGAGCAGCTGGCGAGGATCGCGCTTTCTGCCATCGACGTGACGGGTATATCCAGGCTCGCGCGCAACTCTCGCAGCGCCGGCTCCGCGAAGGAGGCAATCATCACCGCATCGAACCCTTCACGCTCAGCGCCCTCGGCCTGTTGGAGCACAAGGCTGGCAATCCTGTTCCTCTCCGCAGGGTCCGCGATCGCTTGGGCGGGAGACGAGGCGCCGTACGTTCCTCTCGGAACGCCATGCAGTGTCACTTTCGTTCCTGGACTGGCCACTGCCGCGAACCGCCGTGTCAGCGAGGCTGCGTAGTGAGGCAACGCGTCGAGTTCCGTGACGGACTGATGCCAGATTCGCATGACTCAACCTTTCTTTCAGTGACAACACTCGACACGAAGCAATAAGGATCACATCGCTCTCTTAGTTCTTCCCCGCGACCTCGCTCGCGAGAAGCCAGTGTCGCATCGTGCTCGCGACCTCAGATGGAAGCTCGAGTGTGGATAAATGACCGCAAGGAAGGATCTCGAGTACGGCACGCGGAATGGCGCGCGCAATCTCGTTATTGAGGCTGGGTGGGGCGAGGCGATCCTCATCGCCTGCAATGACGAGAGCTGGGATTTCGAGTTGCTTCAACTCCGCCCGCCGATCCCGCCGCTCGGCCACCGCGAGTTGCTGCCGCACGAAGACCTCGGGTCCGAGGTCGCGCGTCATCGCACCCACGGGCTCGGCGAGCTCAGTCTTGCCGCCTGCCACGAACGATGACACCTTCTCGACGACCTGGTCGAAGAGACCGTTGTGAACCATGTCCACCAACGCGGCGGCCCGCTGGCGCTGTTCTGGTGACGCGCCTCGTGCGTTCGTGTTGAGCAGAATGACCCCTGCAAGGCGTGGGTCCTTGCGCAGCGCGACGTCCATCGCGACATACCCGCCCATCGAGGTTCCCGCGATGTAGAACCTGTCTGGAGCATCAGAGAGAATCTCGGCGCCCCAGTCTGCGACGCTGTTGCCCCGGCAGGCGGCAATGGTTGGATCGACCAGATCAACCAGCTGCTCCAGCACCGGCTGCCACAGGCGGCCGTCTGCTGCTAATCCGGGAACGAGGATCATGGGAATGCGGGGCATGTTTTTCCTTTCGGGGCAATCGTGGGGTTCGAGATTGCCGATTCGGTGAATGTGGATCGGTGTGCCTTTAAGCGACCAATGCTTGAGGAATGAATGCTAGTTGCGCGCCACCAGCGGCTCCGTGCGCATGCGTGCGGTGAGCATGAGGCGGTCGAGCAGAACGTCCTTGTCGGTCGCGAGTTTTCGCAGTCGTTCGAGGTCCGCCGCGCGTTCCTTCGGATCCGTCGTGTCGAAGATCATCCGCTTGGTCGCCACCGCCGCCGGCGAGACAATCTCTAAGAAACGCTGTCGCCGTTCGGACGAGTACCGATCCAGAACTTCATCATCGGCGGCTCCACGGATGACTGCCGCTAGAGCGTCGTACAGGACGAATACATCGAACAGACCTGTGGTTAGCCCGTACGCACCGCTCGGGTTCGTCGCATGCGCGGCGTCGCCGGCCAAGAGGACGCGACCTACTCGGTACTGGGTTGCTGCCCGTTGGTGCATGCGATACGGAGCGAAGGCATCGACTTCGATGTCTCGGGCGCCAGGCAAGATGACATTGAAGTAGGCCGGCATGCGCTCCGCGATGCTTTGCTCCGGCAACTCAAGTGGCTCGCTGTAAGTGCAGCGCCATAGGTCGTCCTTGTCGAGCTTCACGATAATGGCACCGTACGTCGAGTCGATCAGAAAGGTCGTCCTGGCGTAGCCGTGCTTCGAGAAGTCGTACCGCACGTTGGCAGCGATGAACCGCTTCGACCAGGTCATTCCTTCGAACTCGACACCCAGGGCCCTGCGGACCACGCTGGCGGCGCCATCTGCACCCACCACCCAGCCTGCACGGAGATCAACATTCCCTTGAGGGCCCTCGGCATGAAGAGTGACGCCATTGGCATCCTGTGTGATCCCGCGCACCGCCGTGCCCCATCTAACCTCAGCATGTGGGAGCTGCTGCAGGCGGCGCAGGGCGATGTCGGCGAGCAGGTCTTGTCCCAAATGTAGGTTGTAGGGGTATGGGGTTCGCCCCTCGAGGATCTCGAGGCTGTAGTTGATCTGCTCCCCTGTCTGGAAGTCGAGGAAGCAATAGTCCTGCTTGGCAAAGCCAAGTTGCAGCGCCTCTTCGAGCAGCCCGAGCCGGGCAATTCCGTCAAGCGCAGACCAGTGATAGGTGATTGCACGCGGCGACGCGACGATCTCTTGACCGCGCTCGACAACAGTCACTCTCACTCCGGCCTGCGCGAGCCCGAGTGCGGTCAACAGGCCGATCGGGCCAGCTCCAACTACGATCACGCTGTCCAGAACAGGCATGAGTTTCTTCTCCGTCAGTGATTTCGAAGAAGAGGTTAGTCGCCCTACGTGCTCGAAAACATGCCCGAGCCGCACGACACTCTTGCGAGAGATGGAGGAATCCTGAAGGCCGTCTTATCGCGACGGTGGCCAATCTGTCCACTTGCGCTCGAGCGCTCCCTGCGCGAATTGGTCCAGCAGGTAGTCCATGAAAACTCTGATTTTCGCCGGCTGCAGCTTCCGTGTGTGATAGGCGAGGTTCACGACCACGGGGGCCAGTTCCCAATCGTGCAGGACGGGGACGAGGCGACCGGCCCGGACGTCCTCGAAGATCGTGTACGTAGGCTGGAACAGGATTCCCCCGCCTGCCAGGGCCGCCTCACACAACACCCGGCCTTCGGTAGACAACAGCGCGGGCTCGATCTGAACCGTCTCTGATTTCTCGCCTCGGGTGAAACGCTGGGACAGGTGCTCCCTGGTGAATCCATATATCAACACTGGGTGATTGGCGAGCTCGCCCGGATGGACGGGGGCACCGTGCTCGGAGACATAGCTGGGCGACGCGACCGTCACGTACCGGGCGTTCGCGAGTTTTCGCACGGTGATGCTCGAATCAGGTTCGAAAGGACGCGCCCGGATCGCGATGTCCACGCCGGCGTCGATCGCATCCTCATAGTGATTCGCTGCAAGAAGTCGGACTGAAATGCCGGGGTATTGCCGTCTGAACTCGGGGAGAAGGGGGGCGATATGCATCATCGCGAAAGAAGGCGAGCTCGTCAGCGACAGGACGCCGGCAGGATTGAGGCTGTGCTCGCTGACTTTGGCATCCGCCTCGGCAATCCCCGCCAGCAGCTGCAGGCATCGAGCGTGATACTCGCGGCCGGCCTCCGTGAGCCACAGGCGACGTGTCGTGCGCTCTAGCAGACGTGCGCCTAGCCGCTCCTCCAGGGCGCTGAGGCTGCGGCTCGCCGCGGCGTCCGACATGACCAACTTCTCCGCGGCACGGGTGATGCTGCCGAGTTCGACGGTCTGCACGAAAAGTTCGATCTGGGTCAGCCGGTCCATAGGATTCCTTCGAGGGAACCAGTATGACGCACGCCGTGCAATACCCTCGGCGCCCCTATTCTTGCGCGAAGTGCAAGAACCTTTTCCCTGCACCGCATTTTTCAGACGCCGTCGGATGGCCTAATCTCGCCGCAGTCCCAGCATATTTGCGCCACCAACCATCTTGAAAACCTTGATATCAAGCCCAAGCGCAATCGCTGCCCCAAGGAGCCTTGGTCCAGGCTGTCAGAGCACCGAAACACGCAAGCCAGCAGCCGCTAGTGCCACAGCACACGCCTGCTCATAGCCGCCCGCGGCCTGCAGCACGTGTGCGCTCGCAGGGGACACAGCTGCAGCGCGGCCAGCCAACCGGATCGGCATGCAGATCACCACTGGTCTGCACGCTGAAGTTTGAACCAATCGAAAGACATAAGGAGACACCATGCACAGGCCCGCAAACTTCGCTCGACTGCTCGGAGCGCTTTCACTGGCTGCAGCGAGCGTAGGGTCGTACAGCCAGCCATTTCCCAACCGCCCCGTCAAGGTGATCGTGCCCTACGCGGCCGGCGGTGGCACCGATACCGTCATTCGCCCGATAGCCACGGCGGCGGCGGCAATCCTGGGGCAGCCGGTGGTGGTCGAGAATCGGCCGGGCGGCAACACCTTCATCGGCATGTCGGCCTGTGCGAAGGCGCCGCCGGATGGCTACACGGTCTGCGTGACCAACGCGGACGTGCTCGCGTTCGGCCCGTACATCTTCAACAGGATTCCCTACAACCCGCAGACCGACCTCACCGGCGTCACCCGGATCGCCCACTCCCCAAACGGCATCTTCGTCAGCACGCAGATGCCGTTCAAGACCGTACAGGAGCTCATCGGCTACGCCCAGGCGAACCCGGGCAAGCTTAATTTTGCGACCTTCGGCGCGGGCACCGTCGGCCACCTCTACGTCGAGTACTTCCGCAGGCAATTCAAGGCAGAGATGACGCACGTGCCGTATCGTGGCGCCGGCCCGATCATTCCGGCATTGATCACCAACGAAGCGCAGGTGTCGTACCTCTCGCTGGCACAAGCCCTGCCGTATGTGAAGAGCGGGAAGATACGCATCCTGGCTGTGGTCGATGAGAAACGGCACGCGCAGCTGCCCGATGTCCCGACCCTGGCCGAAGCCCATGCCGACGCCGGCATCAAGGCTTACTTCGGCCTGTATGCACCCAATGGCACGCCAGCGCCAGTCCTCCAACAGCTCAATGCGGCGTTCGGTGCCGCCCTCAACGAGGCGGACGTGCAGGCGAGCATGGCCGGGCTCATGTTCGTCGTGCAGCCCTCGACTATCGACGAGATCAACCGCGCGCGCGAGCAGGAATTCGTGCAGGCCGGCGAGATCACTAAGGCGATCGGCCTCAAACCGGTCGATATTCCGGAGTAGTCGTGTCGGCGCGAAGGAGCTTGCCGGTGGACGAGGCACGGGCGAGCAGCCTCCGTTCACCGGACCAGACATCCGCTTCCAGGAACACGATGCTGCGTCCCCAGCGCAGGATCTTCGCCTCCACGTCGAAGGCTCCGGGGCCCACGGGGGCGAGGAACGAGACCTTGAGTTCCAGCGACGAAACGATGGTGGCGTCTTCTCGCGCGGCGACCGCTATCGCCATCGCGCTGTCCAGCCAGGCGGTCACGATGCCGCCTTGCAGTACGCGTCCACCGCTGTGCGTCAGCTCTGGGCGCGTGATATAGCGCACGCGCACGAGACCCCCTTCCCCGTCGGCTTCGAGCACTTCGGAAAAGCCGATCGCATCCAGCAATGGCCGGGCAAAGAAATCGAGATTCATGCAAGGCCAGCAGTATCAGAGGGCGCGGCATGCCGACATCAACCCGTGGGAGCTTCCGGCCGTTTCGAGATCAAGCAGGCAGGCCTGCAACGCCTGCGCACGCTCCAAGCCAAGCACGGGCGCCACCAGCGACTGGAACTTGCCCGCGAGCAATTGCGCGCGACCCTCGAGGTCGATGTCGGTCTTCTCGCTGTTGTGCGAAGCACTCGCCACCGCGCCGTTCTCGGACTCGATCAGGACCGTGCAGCTGGGCGTGGGCATCGCGTCATCGTAGGCCAGCACCACCTTCTCGCGCCAGGGGCGCAGCGCCGCCAGCGACGCCTGGTCCTCGAACGTACCGATATCCTGCGTGCTCAACCCACTCAGGGTCATGGCGACCGCATGCGCGATGCTGAACTTCGCCTCCAGCGATGTGCTCGGATGTGGAATCGCGCAGATGTCCCGGGCCGCTGGATTCAGGTGGACGACGATCCGCCGCACGGTATCCAGCCGCAGGTCATGAGTCGTGCGCAGGCTCCGGATGCACGCGATGGGCGCATGCGTCACGAAACAGGAAGCGTCGAACTTGAAGATCACGTCCCGGATGAAATAGCTGCGCGGCGCAGTCAACTGCACCAAGGGCGTGCCGGCATGGGTCGCGATGAAGCCATCGCGTCCGCCAAAGGCATTCGCGCCGGCCGAGATGCCGCGCAACGCGAGCTGAGCCGAGAGATGGCCGTTGACGGACGCGCGGCCGACTTGGATCGACTTGCACGGCGACCCGAAGGCCGAGCGCAGGCCCGCCGCCTGGGTCGAGACGTTCGCGATCGCGTATTGAAACTGCTCTACAGTCGCCCGGTGCAGATGGCAGACTGAGACGGCGGCGCCGAAGGCACCCAGGGTTGCGGTCGGGTGGAAGCCGGCCCTCGCATGGCCGTCGCCGAGCAGCTGGGCGATACCGCACATCGCCTCGAAACCCGCGACAAAAGCGGCGAGCATCTGCGTACCGCTGGCGCCCAATATTTCGCCGACCGAGACCACGGACGGCGCGATCGCAACGGTCACGTGGCCGGGAATGCAGGTGTGGACATCGTCGTAGTCGAGCAGGTGGCCGGCGGTGCCGTTGATCAACAAGGCGTCCGGCACGCTGCATTCCTCACGCCGCGCTAGCACTGTGGTGGCGGGCGACCCGCGTGCGGACATCGCAACCAGTGCATCGATAATCGGATCCCGGCTCGCCGCGATGGCGACGCCGAACCAGTCCAACAGGCAGAGCTTCGCCAGCCGCACGACATCTCCGGGCAGCAGCTCGTACGTCAGCCCGCTGGCAGCCGCGGCGATGCGCGCCATCTCCACATGCGGGTCCGCAGCCGGCACTGGCACGGCTTGGCGGTCAATATCAGACATTGTTCGTGCCCTTCAAAGACGGCGCAATTGGTGGGAGTCGAGCACCTCTGGGTTCAACAGTCGGATCGGCGCGCCGGCAATGTAGGCTTCGAGGTTCTCGACGGTATCCTCATAGAAGACGCGATATACCTCCTCGGTCGAGAACCCGAGGTGCGGCGTCAGCACGACGTTGTCGAGACCGCGCAGGGGGTGCTTCGGATCGAGGGGCTCTAGTTCGAACACATCCAGGCCGGCGCCGGCGATGCGGCCTTCCTGCAAGGCCTTCACCAAGGCCGCTTCGTCGATGATCGGCCCCCGCGCCGTGTTGACCAGGCAGGCGGACGGCTTCATGAGTGCGAGCTCGGGTGCACCGACGAGCCCCCGGCTGCGCTCGCTTAGGACCACGTGGATGCTGAGAAAATCGCTACGGCGAAACAGTTCTTCCTTTGACACGCAGGTCGCACCGCCGCTCTCCGCATCTTCGCGTGTCAGATTTGGGCTCCAGGCCAACACCTGCATGCCGAAGGCGCGCGCCACTGCGGTCATCTGACGACCGACGCGACCGAAACCCACTAGGCCGAGGGTCTTGCCTTCCAGGATCGTGCCGACCGTGCTCTGCCAGCCGCCGCTGCGCATGCGCCTGTCTTCCACGGCCAGCTTCTTGGAAAGCGCAAGGATGTGGGCCCAGGCAAGCTCTGACGTGGCCGTCACCGGTCCGCGCATCACGGTGCACGAAACAACGATGCCAAGCTCGGTCGCGGCCGCCAGATCCATGGTGCGGTGGTATGGGCCGGTAACGGCGATGAATTTCAAGTTCGGCAGCGCCTCTAGCAGGGACCGCGGTACCGCCATGCGCTCGCGCAATAGGCAGATGGCATCGTAAGGCTGAAGGCTGTGCGCAGCTTCCTGCGGTACTACAAGGTTGCGATCGAAGATATCGATGGAGAACGTGCGCTTGACCTTGCTCCAGTCTGCAAGCCTTGGGGAAATGCGCAGCACGTCGTCAAGGATGGCGAGCTTCGTCATGTCACAAGCTTCCTGCGCCATTCAGGCCCCCATGGCTGTTGCGCGCTCGGCCAGCAGGCGATGGTTGCGAGCCACCGCAGCGTCCACCATCTCGCCTTCGAATGTGATGCTGCCAGTGCCTTCCGCCTCCGCCTGCGCGTACGCAGCCAGCAGCCGGCGCGACCGCGCCACTGCAGCGGCGTCGGGCGTGAAGACCTCCAACGCCGGTGCGATCTGCAGGGGATGGATGGCCCACTTCCCGCTGAAGCCCATGATGGCGCCGCGGCGAGCATCGGCCGCGTATGCCGAGGTGTCCTTCACGTCGAGCGTCGGGCCGTCGATGGCGTCCACGCCTGCCGCGCGCGCGGCCATGACCATCTGGAAGCGCGGGACATGCCAGACATCTCCAGGGAATTCCCCGCGGTGGGCACGGTCGATATCGATGCCCATCGAGGCGGAGAAATCGCCGATGCCGAAGATGAGGGACTCGATCCGATCGCTAGCGCGCGAGATGGACATGACATTCATGACCGCCTCGACCTCCTCGATGAGGACCTCGATACCGATCTTCCGCTCCAGTCGCGCCGCCTTCTCGACCTGTCCGAGCAGCGTGTCAACAAAATGGATGTCCGCTGCCGAGCGCACCTTCGGAACCATTACCGTATCCAAGTTTCGGCCGGCATTCCTCACAATGTCGACGATGTCCCTATAACAATGCTCGCTCGCGAGCTCGTTGATCCGGACACAACGAACCTTGCGGCCCCAGTCATGAGTATTCAGTCCGGCAATCACCAATTCGCGTGCAGCGTCCTTGGCGTTAGGGGCGACGGCGTCTTCGAGGTCGAGGAATACGTGATCTGCCGCGGTGCCTGCGGACTTGGCGATCAGCTTCTCGCTCGAAGCAGGCACGGCCAGTTGGACGCGACGGGGTTTCGTTTTGGTGCTCATCATTGTGCTTTCGGAGGGGTCGTCGTGGCGACGCCACGGTGGAGTTCGGCAACGATCTCGGTGGTGTGCTCGCCCAGCAGCGGCGCTCGATGCCGGACGGAACCCGGGGTCGCTGTCATGTGCACCGGCACGCCGGCCACCCGGACGGGAGTCTTCAGCCCCGGATGGTCGACCTCGACGACCATGCCGCGGCTGGCGAAGTGTGGATCGCGGGCGATGTCGGCGGCGTCGTAGACAGGCGCGAACGGAAAGACGCCGCCGAACTTTCCGGCCAGCTCGGCTTTGGTGAACTTCGACGTGAAGTCGCCGATGGTGTCGTAGACCAGGTCCTGGTGCGCGATCCTCGCGTCCTGGGTCGCGGTTCGTACATCCTCGATCAGGTCCGGTCGTGCCATCAGCTCACAGAGCTGGCGCCACCAGATCGCTGAATCCGCGATGCCAATCGCGACGCGGCCATCCTTCGCTGGGACAAGACCGAACGGCGACAGGATCGGATGACGGTTTCCTTCCGGTTTCGGAACGCGTCCGGTGAACGAGTACTGATGCACGATCCGCTCGCACAGCGACAGCACGCCGTCCACCATGCCGATGTCGAGGAACTGTCCCTCGCCGGTGCGTTCGGCGTGCCGCACCGCGGCGACCATGCCGAAGGCCATCATCAGCCCCGGCACGAGATCACCTACGCCAGGGCCGACCTTGACCGGGGAGGACGCATCCTCGCCCGTGATGCTGATGATGCCACCCATCGCCTGCGCCACGATGTCATAGGCCGGCCACGCGGCATAGGGACTCTCCCCGGTCCGCGAGTCGCCGAAGCCGCGAATCGCCGCATAGACGAGCCGCGGGTTGATCTCGCGCAACGTCTCGTAGGACAAGCCCAGTCGTTCCATGACACCGACGCGGTAGTTCTCAATCACCGCATCGGCGGTTCGCACGAGTTCCAGGAAGGTTTCGCGACCGGTCGCCTCCTTGAGGTCGAGGACGATGCTGCGCTTGTTCCGGTTCACGCTCGCGAAGTAGCCCCCGAAGGCGCGAAGCTCGTCGTCGGCGTGGAACGGACCGACATGGCGCGAAGGGTCGCCGCCAGTCGGCTCGATCTTGACGACATCGGCGCCGTGGTCCGCCAGCATCTGTGTGCAGTACGGCCCTGCAAGCATCTGCGTGAGGTCAAGGACGCGCAGGCCCTGGAGCGAGCCCCGCCGCGGTGCCGCAGTCATCGGTCACCCCAATGGCTTCGCCGCTTCACTACTACCGTGCGTTCTACTTCGCAGACGACCTGTTCGCGCTCGTTGACGCCCCAGTGCCGGAAGCGAACCACGCCACCGTCAGGGCGGGCCGGATCATCCTTCGCTTCGAGTACCTCGGTGTAGGCGTAGAGCGTGTCCCCGTGCTTGACCGGCGCGGGAAGCGCGATCCGCTCCACGCTCGGCTCCGCCAACGCGTTTTCGGACGTGTCCTGCGAGGCCAGGCCTACCGTGATGGCGAAAGTGATGCCGCCGAAGACCAGGCGTTGGCCGAACGGCGGCGGCATGCGCGAAGAGAAGTGCTCGTTGAAATGGCCTTGCGACGTGTTCATTACGAGGTGGCTGAACATAACGTTCTCGAGCGCCTCCACGGTCTTGCCACGCGCGTGGCGAATGACGTCTCCCGGCGTGAAGTCCTCGAAATAGCTTCGCGGTCCTGTGAGCGAGGCCAGCTTCATTGCCGTGCCTTGCCGAGCAGGTGATCCGAGATGATGCGCAGTTGGATCTCGGACGTGCCTTCGAAGATCTTGGTGACCCGCGCATCGCGCCAGTAGCGTTCGACCGCGAACATCGTCGTGTAGCCGCCGCCGCCATGGATCTGGATGCCGTCACTCGTCACGCGCTCCGCCATCTCGGTAGCGAGGTACTTGGCCATCGCGGCCTCCTTGTCGCAACGCTTGCCCTCGTCGATCTGTGTGGCCACGTGGTACATCAACTGGCGGCACGCTTCGATCTCCGCGGCCATGTGGCCAATCTTGAAGCGGATCGCCTGGAACTCGGCGATCGCCCGGTCGAACTGCCGGCGTTCCCCCGCGAAGGTGATCGAATCCTCCAGTGCGCCGCGAGCCAGGCCGATGGCGCGCGCCGCGGTCTGGGCGCGCGCCTTTTCCATGCCCTTGCCGATCATGTAGAAGGCCTCGCCTTCCTCTCCGACCATGTTCTCGGCCGGGACCCGCACGTTGTCCAGCGATAGCTCGAACGTCTTCCAGCCGTGGTAGCCGATCTTAGGGATCGCCTGGCCCCGCATGCCCTCGGGAAACTCACCGCGCTTCTTGTCGACGATGAAGGCGCTGAGCCCCTTGAAGCGCCGCTTGGGATCGACGTTCTTTTCGGTCCGCGCGATCACGACGATGCCGTCCGCGCCATCGGCGAATGTGCACCAGTACTTGTTGCCCGACAGCAGCCAGGAGTCGCCATCGCGCACGGCGCGACACGAGATGCCCGACACGTCCGATCCTGTACCTGGCTCCGACATCGCGAACGCCAGCAGGCACTGCCCCGCGGCCATTCGGCGCACATACTTGTCGCGCTGGTGCGGCGTCAGCATGTCCACGGGGAACAAAGTGCCCGCAGTGGAGTTCCGGATGATGCTGGCCACGCTCATCCAACCACGCGCGAGTTCTTCGGTGACCAGGCAGTATTCGAAGGCCCCCAGGCCGAGACCACCGTATTCCTCCGGGATGTTGATGCCGAAGTAGCCCATGTCAGCCAGCTTCTCGCGCAGTTCCATGGGAATCTCCCCCCGGATCTGGTCCAGCTTGTTGGCCACCGGCAGGACTTCGTTCATGGTGAAGCGCCTGGCGCCTTCCTGCATCTGGCGTCGTTCGTCGGTCATGTAGTTCAAGGGTCAGCTCCTGTTCATCATGTTGGTTCGCACGTAATCCACGACTAGCGCTCCGTCCTGGTTCAAGCCTTCCGTGCGCCAGGTGACCAGGCCCATGTCCGGGCGCTTGCCCGACACGCGCTTCTCGAGCACTGTGCTCCGGGCTACGAAGGTGTCCCCTGGGTAGCCGGGAGCGTGGAATCTCAGCTGCTCCATACCCACCAGCGCGCCCCGGGTGCCGCCTTCGGTCAAATCCTCCACGCTCATCCCGAAGACGGTGAGGTAAATCAGATAGGGGTGAAGTGGCACGCGGGGATGGCCCAGGCCCCTGGCGTACTCGGCGTTGAAGTACGTCGGGTTGGCATTCATCGTCATCGTCGAGAACCAGCTGTTTTCGGCTTCGCCGATCGTTCGACCCCAGTGGTGCTCAATTACGCTTCCGATCTCAAAGGCCTCATAGGAAATGCCTTTGGGCCGGGGCTTCGCTCGCTGAAGGAAGCTGTTAGGTTCGCTCGTGTCCGACATGGTGTGTCCTCAGTCTTCCAAAGGGAATCGGCGGGCCAACTCGGAGAGAGTCCTCTCAGATGTATGGACGGTCGTCGCAAAATCCGTCGGGAGACTGCCCACCGGTTCGGCGCCCATCGCAGACAGCCCTTTCCTCACAGACTCGACCGAAAGCGCCTCCCGCACTCCTGCGGCCAGCCCTTGGAGGACGTCTGGGGGCGTGCCTTTGGGAGCGAAGAGGCCGTACCAGACGTCGGAGCTGAAGATTGGAAGTCCGAGCTCGGCACCCGTGGGCACGTCCGGCACGAGTGACACGCGGGACTTGCTGTCGACGGCGACGACCTTCAGTGTGCCGGCGTGGAGGTAAGGCATGACCGTGGCGAGACCCATGATGGCCATGTTTACGTTGTTGGCCACGAGGTCAGTGATCATCTGGCCGCTTCCCCGGTAGCGAACTACGATCAGGTTGTTGAGGCCGGCGTCGGCAGCTATCGCCTTCGCCTGCAGGCGGCTGACGTTCTCCAGCGTGCCAAGCGAACAGGGTTGCTTGGCCGTTTTGCAGTAGCGGACCACCTCAGGCATGGTCTTTCCTGGAATGGCGGCATTGACAATGAGGCCCGGCGGCTGGACCGAGATCGCGGTGACCGGAACCAGGCCTGGCAAGGGATCAAAGCCCGACGCGGACGGGACGTACTTGAACAGCGTGACCCCCGGAACCTGCAGTAGTAGCGTGTAGCCGTCCGGCTTTGCGTCGAGGACCCTTCTCGTGCCGATCGCGGTGTCGGCGCCGGGGCGGTTCTCTACGATTACCGGTTGCCCCCAGATTCGGGCCAACTCGGTGGCCACGGGCCGGACGCCGGCATCCGCACCACCTCCCGCGTTGAAAGGAACCACTATGGTGACCATTCGATCAGGCTTCCATTGCGCGGATGCGGAACCGTGAAAACCTGTCAAGGCGAAGGCGCAGAGCGCAGAGCCCAATGCTAGATAACGGCGGAGTGCAAGCATGTTTGTCTCCAGGGTCTGATTGTTCGAACTTCACGCCACAGAGCGCTTGAGAGTTCATGCCGTGTAGGTTAGAGGCCGCAGTTCGAGGGACCAATGACCTCGTGGCAATTGATACTTGCGGCAATCGGAAGAATCTTCGGCGCGGGCTTGCACACCTCGAAAACCAGGGCACCTTCTCTGTCGACCGGCGATCCCGACCGCGCACAAGATCGAATGGATCCGCGCCGCCTATGAAGCCGGCCAGCGCGAGATCGAGGTCGGCTCCTTCGCGCCGGCGCGCCTGCTGCCGCAGCTGGCGGACACGGCCGAACTGGTCGCCTTCGCCAAGACGCTGCCGGCCTTTTCACCTCCGTGCTGGTGCCGAATCTGCGCGGCGCCGAGAGCGCCATCGACGCCAAGGCCGACCTGATGATCGTTCCGCTGTCCGCCAGCCATGCGCACAGCCTGGCCAATCTGCGCAAGACACCGGACGACGTGGTGGCCGAAGTCGCCAAGATCCGCGCGGCGCGCGGCGCGCGACGCCTCGGGATCGCGAATCCTGATCGAGGGCGGGGTCGGCACCGCCTTCGGCTGCACTTTGCAAGGACTGGTCGACAAGAGCGAGGTACTGCGTCTGATGCAGGCCTTGCTCACCGTCGGCTACGCCGACCCGGGCATGGTCCGCGACCTGTTCGAGGACGCCGTGAAGATCGCCGGTGACCGCTTCTGGTGCGGGCATTTCCACGACACGAGCGGCCTGGGTCTCGCGAACGTCTATGCAGCGCTCGAAGTCGGCGTGGCTCGCTTCGATGCCTGCCTGGCGGGCATCGGCGGCTGCCCGCACGCGCCGGGCGCGAGTGGCAACGTCTCGACCGAGGACCTGGCCTACATGCTCGGCAGCATGGGCATCAAGACGGGCATCGACATTGATCGACTGCTCGCGTTGCGCGCCCGCGTCGCCGAATGGCTCGCCGGAGAGACGCTGCACGGCTCGCTCTGGCAGGCCGGCCTTCCCAAGGCCTTTGGCCTCACCGCCCAAGCCGTTTCAGCCTGATCAATCAGAGACCTCCCCACATGACCACCGCCTCCTCTCCCCTGCCGCTGGCCGGCGTCCGCGTGCTCGAGTTCACCCACATGGTGATGGGCCCGACCTGCGGGATGATCCTGGCCGACCTCGGCGCCGAAGTCATCAAAGTCGAGCCTCCGGGCGGCGACAAGACCCGCAAGCTCCCCGGTCTGGGCATCGGCTTCTTCCGCTCCTTCAACCGCAACAAGAAGAGCGTGGTGATGACATCGGCACCGACGAGGGTCGCGCTACCGCCGCTGAACTCGCAGGCCAGTGCGACGTAGTGCTGGAGAACTTCCGCCCCGGTCTGATGGCCAGCTTCGGCCGGGACTACGAAACCCTCTCAACGAAATACCCGCGCCTGACCTACGTCACGCACAAGGCTTCCTGCCCGGCCCGTACGAGAACCGGCGAGCACTCGACGAAGTGGTGCAGATGATGGGTGACCTCTCGTACATGACCGGCCCGGTCGGACGTCCGCTGCGCGCCGGCACCTCGGTCAACGACATCATGGGCGGCATGTTCGGTGCCATCGGCGTGCTGGCCGCGCTTCGCGAGCGCGCCATGACCGGCAAGGGCCAGGAAGTGCAGAGCGCGCTGTTCGAGAACTGCGTGTTCCTGTCGTCGCAGCACATGCAGCAGTTCGCGATGACCGGCGAGCCGCCGCCGCCGATGCCCTCGCGCGTGTCGGCCTGGAGCGTGTACGACGTCTTCACGTTGGCCGAGGGGGAGCAGCTCTTCATCGGCGCGGTCAGCGACAAGCAGTTTCTGACGCTGTGCCGCGTGATCGAGGCGCCGGACCTGGCGGCCGATCCAGCGCTGGCCAACAACGCGCTGCGAGTGGCGGTACGTCCTGCCCTGCTGGCGAAGCTCGGTGACATCCTCCAGCACCACCGCGTGGGAGAGCTTTCGCCGAAGCTCGAGGCCGCCGGCATCCCCTGCGCGCCGATCGTGCGACCCGACCGGCTGGTCGACGACCCCCATCTGAAGGCCAGCGGCGGCCTGGTGCCGATGGAATGCGAGGACGGCGAGACCACCGACGTCGTGCTGCTACCGCTGATGATGGGCGGCCGCCGTCCCGGAGTGCGGCATGCCCTACCCGAGCGTCGGTCAACACACCGAAGAGATTCTCGCCGGCCCAGCCGGCTCCGATGCGCAGATGAAGGTCCTCAACCAACTGTTGTGCGGTGTCCATCTGGCTGCTGCGGGCGAAGCGCTGGCGCTCGCAAGGCGCCAGGGCCTGCCGCTCGACCTGACGCTGGAGATACTCTGCAGCGGGGCGGCAGGCTCCTGGATGCTGGCCGACCGGGGGCCGCGGATGATCGCGGGTCAGTTCGACAACGTCACGTCGGCGGTTGACATCTTCGTGAAGGACATGTCGCTGGTGCTCGATGCAACCCGTGAGGCGCGATTTCCGGCGGCACTCGCGCATGCCGCCTATCTCGCCTTCCTCGGAACCTCAGCACGCGGACTGGGGGCACAGGACGATGCCGCCGTGACGACGCACTATGAACTCATCGCCAAATCGCCATAGACCGCCGCGCGCACAAACTCGCGGATCACAGGCCCCGCCGGCTCGGTATGCATCTGTCTCGGCGCCCTGAATAAGTGCGCCATTGGGCCCTAGCTGAACAACTAAGGATTGCCACCGGAAGAACCCATCGATTCCGTCAAGAAGTCGAGCATGGCGCGCATCACCGCGCTATTGTGACGACGCTGCGAATATGCAGCGTAGAGCCAGTTATCGTGACGCATGTGCTCGCGCAGAACTGGTACCAACGCTCCGCGCTCCAGGTGCGATTGTGCGAGCGGCTCTGGAACGTAGGCCACGCCCGCTCCTCGCAATGCCAGTTCGATGAGCGCCAGCGGGTCATTGCTTTCCATGCGGCTGTGTACTGCGACCCCGTACTGCCGGCCCTCAGTCTCGAAGGGCAATTCAGCCGAGGGTGTGGCGGAGAAGGTCAGCACATCGTGTCGCGCCAAACCATCGGGCTTCAAAGGAATGCCGCGTTTGGCCCAATAGCTAGGTGAAGCGCAGACCACCATGTTGAACTGCACCAGCCGCCGCACGATGAGGTTTACGTCAATTATGCGTCCGCCGGTGAGGTGTATGTCGATGCCTTGCTCGACCAAGTCGATATTTTCGTTGGTGAACTGTAGGCTCACGTAGGCATCGGGGTACCGCTGCATGAACCCAGCAATCACGTCGGACAGCCATCCGGCGATCATGCCGTGCGGCGCGCTCATGCGCAGGCGCCCGCGCGGACTCGCACCATGGGCCTGCAGGTCGCTGAGGGTGCTCTCCGCAATCTCAACCAGCTGCGCACTGCGCTCCAACAGCACTTCGCCGGCATCCGTCAGGCTCAGCGAACGTGTCGACCGATTGAGCAAGCGCACCCCAGTGCGCTCCTCGAGCTCGACCACGTAGCGACTGACGGTTGCCTTCGAAATGCCGAGCGACGTCGCCGCGCGGGAGAAGCTGCGCCGAAGGGCTACCTCGCGAAAGGTCTTGATGAGATCGAGGCCGTCCATAGGTCGGGGGCATTGTCGCTCCCCGCGGGCTGGTTTCAGTCCGGGTTCAGCTGAACATCGGCGCGAGGCCATCCCAGCACAGATACTTGACCTCGAGAAATTCCTCGATGCCGTGGTGGGAACCCTCGCGCCCCAAACCGCTCTGCTTGACTCCGCCGAACGGCGCCACTTCGTTCGAGATCAATCCGCAGTTGATACCGATCATCCCGGACTCGATCGCGGCCGAAGCGCGCCAAATACGGGCTGCGTCACGACTGTAGAGATAGGCGGCGAGCCCGAACTCGGTCGCGTTGGCGATCTCGAACGCTTCCTCGTCACTCTCGAAGCGAAACAGTGGGGCAAGAGGTCCGAAGGTTTCTTCGCTAGCCAGCGCCATCTTAGAAGTGGCACCGCCAACGACTGTCGGCTCGAAGAACCGGCCGCCCAAGGAATGGCGCTTACCACCATGCAGCACTGTCGCACCTTGCGCAACGGCGTCCGCGATGTGTTCCTCCACTTTCTGCACTGCCGCATCGTCAATCAACGGACCAAGTTGCACATCGGACTCGAGCCCATTGCCCACGCGCAACTTCCCGACACGTTCGACCAGTTTGGCGGCAAACGCCTCATACGCGCCCGCCTGGACGAGCACCCTGTTGGCACTAATGCAGGCCTGTCCGGTGTTGCGGAACTTGGCCGCAACAACGCCGTCTGCTGCAGCGTCGAGGTCAGCATCATCAAAGATGATGAACGGCGCGTTCCCGCCCAACTCCATCGAGCACTTCTTGATTGTGCCAGCCGCTTGCGCGAGCAAGACTCGCCCAACCTCGGTCGAGCCAGTGAACGTAATCTTGCGCACGAGTGGATGCGACGTGAGCTGATTTCCGATGTCGCGTGTGTCGTTACCTGTGAGCACATTGAATACGCCGGCGGGGACACCGGCACGCCGGGCCAATTCCGCCAACGCCAAGGCTGTGAGAGGCGTTTGGCTCGCGGGTTTGACGACCATGCTGCAACCTGCGGCCAGCGCGGGACCCGCCTTGCGGGTAATCATCGCCGCGGGAAAGTTCCAGGGCGTAATGGCTGCACAGACGCCAATCGGCTCCTTCAGCGCAATGATGCGTTGGCTGTCCTTGGGAGCAGGGATCACATCACCGCGCACCCGCTTGGCCTCCTCGGAAAACCACTGCAAAAACGACGCCGCGTATAGAACCTCGGTCTTCGCTTCGGCCAGCGGCTTGCCCTCTTCCAGTGTGATCAAGGTAGCGAGGTCGTCGCCGTGAAGGATCATCAAGTCATACCAGCGACGCAGCACTTCGGACCGATGCTTCGCCGTCGTCCGACGCCAGCCGAGAAAGGCGTGGTGCGCCACTTCGATTGCATTCGCCGTCTCGTCCTGCTTGAATCGAGGCAACTCGACGAGCGGCTCGTCTGTCGCGGGATTGCGCAGGGTGTACTTGCCATGGGGCGTCGCTTCAATCCACTCGCCACCGACGAAAGCGGCGGAGCGGAACAGGTCGGTGTCTTTCAGCAGGTTCTTCATAGGGCTCCGCATCAGCCGATGCGCTTGGTTTCGAATTGGATAGGAAGGGGCGTGGCGAGGCCCGCTGACCGGGCGAGGTCGAGGATCATGCCGGCGACCACCACGTCCTGGAGGCCCGAGCCGACAGACTTGTACATAGCGATTCCGCCCAAGGGCCGCTCTGCGTTGCCTGACATCAGTGCATTTAAGCTGATGCACTTCGCATCAGGTTCGACCCCGTCTTGCCGCGAGGCCAGCATGTCGCCGGATTCCTCTAGGACCTCCTCGACGTTGTCGCACACGATAAGATCAGCCCGCGCAATGACGCTGCTATCGACTTCCCGCTGATCGGGAAGCGTAGATCCGATGGAGACGACCGTCGCGTGGGGCGCCAGCCAGGCGCCCTGCAGGATCGGCTTCTCGCCGTACGAACGGGCCGCTGCGAGCACGATGTCGGCGCCACCAACGGCCTCCGCCGGCGAGTCGACGGCGTGTGAACGAACACCCAGATCGGCCGTCATGCCGTTCGCGAACGCCTCGCGCTTCTCCGGTGTTGGGCTGAAAACCCTGATCTCGCTCAACTCCCGAACCGCGGCAATGGCGAGCGTGTGCATGCGTGCTTCCAGACCGCTACCCAGGACCGCCAGGCGGGCGGGCCTCTTCGGCGCCAGGCGATCCAGTGCGGCGGCGGAGGTGGCTGCAGTGCGATACGCGGTGACCAGGTTGCCGTCCACCATCGCGGCAACCGAGCCAGTAGTCGCGTCGAAGAGGACCACCACGTACTCGAGCTGGCGGCCGGCCGGACCGAAGGCCATGCCCATCAGCTTGGCGCCGTAGTAGCGGGAACCTGGTGGCACCGCCGTCATGGTTCGCAGCGAAGCGCGCTCGGCCGCTCCTGCAGCAATGGTGCGACGCGGAACCGCGTTTGCTCCTAAGGGACGCGCGTAGGTATCCTGTAGAGCACGTACGGCAGGCAGCCACTGGAAGACGGCGGCTGCGGTTTCGGAAGACACGAACACGGGCGTACCGGTCTCGCCACTCACGGCGGGATTCACTTCTGAAGTTTTCATTCGAATTTCAACTTAGCGTCATGGATGACGCGTTGGTAAAGCTGGGTGTCGTGGCGCACTTGATCTGTCAGCAGGCTGGGCGGTCCCGATCGAGGAACCATGCCGAGGTCGCGAAAGCGCGCCTTCAACCCATCGTTCTGGACCGCGAGATTCAGCGCTTTGTTCAGCCGGTCGATCGCTGCCTGCGGTGTGCCGAGTGGAGCGAACAGCCCGAGCCAAGAGGCTGTCTCCATCCCCTTCAGCCCCGCTTCTGCCACGGTGGGTACCTCCGGCATGCGCGGGTCGCGCTCCGTACCCGACACGGCCAGGATCCTCACCTTCCCTGTCTTGGCAAGTTCGGTGGCCGTGGCGTCAAAGGTGAGGTCCACCCGGCCTGAGGCCACTTCGGTCAACGCGCTGGAGGTAGATCTGTAGGGTACATGGACAAGCTGCGTGCCGGTCAGAGACTGGAACAGTTCGCCACCCAGATGTGCCCCGCTACCAGGACCGGCACTGCCGTAGGTAAGCTTGCCAGGATTCTTTCGGGCGTAGTCGATGAACTGCTGCAGGGTTCTCACTGGCAGTTCCGAATTCACTACCAGCGCAATCGGATAGGCCGAAGCAATTCCGACTGGCGCAGCTGCGGTCACGGCGTCGTACTTCACGGAGGAGTCGACCAGCGGCAGGATGCCATAGGCGATGTTGGTGAGCAGCAGCGTATTTCCATCCGGCTTCGCCGCCAACACCGCAGACGTTCCGATCCGGGTACCCCCACCTGGTCGGTTCTCCACGATCACCGCTCGTCCCAGAACCTGCCCCAGTTGCTCGCAAATGACCCGGGCCCCGATGTCGGTGATGCCGCCGGCTGCATACGGAACGACCACGCGGAGAACTTCGGCCGCGCCGGCAGACGAGAGCACGAAACAGCCGATGCCGCCCAGAAATGCACGACGTGCAAGCCTCATGGTCTTTCGCCTCAGCAAGGATGACGCCCGACCATGAACTCGCTGTCGGGGTCAGAAGTCACCGGCAGACCGGAAGCTACCAAGCCCTGGCGAAGTGGCTTCAAGAAACGATCTGGGATACGCATGGCCGGCGCGCGCAATGGGCCACCGTTGAAGCCAGCGAGCCAGTCCTGGTACTTCCACATGGTCCTGTTCAGAACCGAAGTGCCTCCAATGTAGGCCTGCGTGGCAGCACCGTTCGCACTACGAGCAGGGTTGACCTTCCAGTACAACTCCATCGCCTTCTCCCATTCGCCCGTCCGGGCCAGTTCGAATGCGCGCGGGTAATAGTTGCTCATCCACTGCGTGTTGCTGGTACCCGAGAACTGCATCTTCATCAGGCTCATGAGGGGGATGGCATCACCCTCGATCGGGCAGCTGATGACCACCTCGTCGCGGAAGTGGTGGTACATCTCGCAGATACCGGCAGGCAGCGGAAAGCCCTGCTCAGACTTGATAGCGACGATGTTCGGGCAGTCCTTGAGCAGCCGCCGGACGAACTCCACCGACATGCCCGCCGGATGGATGCGCTCGAAGCCCCATGCCGGCAGTGGGAATAGCATCACGGCAAGTTTGGTCGCGTCGCACAAGCTCTTGGTGTAGTCGTAGACCTCTTGCTCCGTGGTGGGCCAAAACGTTGTCGGATACGAGAGCAGAACCATGGTGGCTCCAGCCGCTTCGGCCAGCTTGACCGCCTCGATGTTTTCCGCAAGCGAGCTGAAAGCTGCGTGGAAGAACAGGCCAAAGTCGGGTCCAGCGGTCTCCGCCGCCCACGCGGTGAACTTGGCGTTCTCTTCCGGAGTGATGGCGACTTCGGCACACAGCAGCGTGTGCTTGAAACCGAACTCCTTGGCCAGGGCGACGTCATGGCGGATCCCCTTTTCGTTCAGGCTCTTGAGGTCGGCCGAATAGCTGGGGATGGTGACGGCCGAGCAGCCGATCAGGTTTCCCCGGGCCCAGGCCCGGGCGTCTGCGCGCTTGTAAGGAAGCATGATGTCTCGCTTGTGAGTGATAGCAGCCGTGTTCGCGAAAGCCGCGCCACGGAACGCAACGAAACTTTAGATTGGTGGCGCTCAATGAGCCACGGGGCATGCGCGATAGCAGCTATGCACTCAGGCGAAACCTCAGGCGTCGGCTTCCGACAAAATTTGGGGCGCCATGGACCGTAACAGGCCTTGGATCTCGCGGGTTGCCAGTGTGTGCGGACGGTGACGCGCGACCGCGAGCACCACCGCACGTTCGAGCACGGGCTCTACGATTCTTAGTGCCACCAAGCGTGTCCGGTCGTGCGGTGCAATCGAAGGAGCAGTGATCGCATAGCCAGCAGCAGAAGCTGCGATCTCATGCTGCAGCCGGATCGAGTTCGCCTCTGCAGCAATCCGAAGGGTCAAACCGAGTTTGCGCGCCAACAGAGCCAGCCTCTCACGCAAGGGGTGGGGCTCGCCAGGGAGTACCAGCGGCAGCTTCGCAACTTCCTCGAAGCTGATTTGCTGTCGGCCAGCAAGCGCATCGCTGCTGGCGACAACGAGGCAGAGGGCACCTTCCAAAAGGACAGGCTCATCCACGCTGGCCTCCCCACCATCGCGCAGCAGCAGCGAAAGATCCAGCCGTCCCTGGTCCAGCATTTCCTGAAGTTGCGAGCTCGAGCCTTCCGTCAGGTGCAGGCGCACCTGCGGAAATTTGCTCAATACCCGTTGATACAGCGGACCCGCGAGTGCCGGCACCGTGGAAGGAAGCAGGCCAAGGCGCACGTCGCCGACGGGCACGCCCCGGCTCGCACGTACCTCGTCGGCAAAACTCTCGGATTCCGCAATCAGTAACTTGATGCGGGGATACAGGTGCTGGCCGAGCTCCGTCAGGACTACGCCGCGTCCCGTCCGGCGGAACAGGCTAGAACCGGCGTCACGCTCGAGGTGAGCGATATGCCGGCTGACGACGGATTGCGGAACGTCTGCCGCCACGGCTGCGCGCGAGATCGAGCCCAGCTCCGCGACCTTGACGAAGTGGTGCCAGCCGGCGTCGATGATGGACTTCATGCCACCGATTTTCGCCGCTCCCACAGGAGCACTGTGGCCCGGCGGGTGCACCCGGGCCTCGCCCGGCCCGGTTGTCACATGGGCTGGCCCAAGTACTGGTAGGTCTGCAGCAGGAGGGCGGCCGATCTCTGTGGATTCGGCACGGGCTCCTGCTCGTACTTGCACAGTTGCAAAGACGCGTTCCAAACGGTCGACACACGCTCGAACCGTCGCTCTGAATAGGCAACCAGCGCCTCCTCAAGGTCGGGGAGCTCCTTGACGTATTGTGCGAGGATCACGGCATCCTCGATCGCCATGCCGCCGCCGGAAGTCATCTGCGGGGTTGGCGAATGCGCTGAGTCGCCTAGCAACACGATCCGGCCGCGGTGCCACGGTTTTGGCAAGAGCGTGATGTCGTAGGGGCGGACCAGGACCTGCTGGGGCTTGGTGACCTGTGCCAGTGCGTCCTGAATCACCGAAGCCGTGAAGCCTGCCAGGCGCTCGCGCACGAGGACGTCCAGTTGGTCATCCGGCCAATGCAGGTGCTCGGCGCTGTTCTCGAGGAAGAACAGGTAGCACGTTTCCTTGGAAGTCGGCAGCGCGCCTACGGCGCGCTTGCCGTCGGCCGAGCGGTAAAGGCAGAAACCATCGACCTCGGGCGGCCGAGGCGCATTGAAACGCCAGACACTTTGACCTGCGAACCAAACCCGATGCTCGGGCCCGAAAAATTTGTCCCTCAGCTTCGAGTACGCGCCGTCTGCGGCCACCACAAGGTCGTACTCAGCTTCGCGACCATTAGAAAACACGACTTCCACATGGCCGCCGCGATCCGTCACTGAGTCGGCAGTAATGCCGCGCTCCATCCTCGCTCCCGCCTCGCTGGCCGCGGTCTCGAGGATGCGGGCAAGCTCCGGTCGGCGTATGCCAATCCCTGGGGGGGTCGGATTCGACATGAGCAGGTTGCCCGCGGCGTCGTGCTGCTTGAATACCTCGAACTTCAGCCCACTGTCCAGGCAAGGCTCGGCCAGCCCGATCTCGGAAAGTGCGCGCATTGTGTTGTGGAGCAGGCAAATTCCTGAGCCGATCGTCGACCTGTTCGGTTGGATGTCGATGCAATGCGTCTCGACGCCCGCGCGGGCGAGCGTGTACGCTGACGTAGCGCCGCCGATGCCGCTGCCGACCACAAGCACTCTCTTCAGTTTGTTCATAAGTTGTCTCCTTTTCAATGACTCGTTGGTGCTTGCGCTCGTGCGGTTTCAGTTTCAAGCTGCGGTGCACGGCCACGCAGTTGCAGATAAAAGCAGAAGGCCAGAGCGTCAATGGCTACGGCAGCCCAGCCAATGGCGCCGTAGCCGAAGAACTTGACCAGAGTGCCGCCAAGAACGGGGCCGATGGCGGAGCCGATCATCAGCATTGCGGGCGTAGCAGAAACGGCCCGGCCTGACGGATCCAGCTTGGCCAACACGCCGAACGTGAAGATGTGGGTAAAGATCACCGCGGACACGAAGAAGGCACCAGCCGCCGCGTACACAGGAAATGTCGTACTCGAAACCAGCGCCACCGCCAGCGCAGCCTGCGCCATCGCGCCCCCGAGCACGACCTTTTGCGCATCCAGCTTGTGCTGCAGAAGGGCAGCAACCGCACCCGGCGCGAGATTCACGATCCCGACGGCAATTAGCACGAGCTGCAGGTTAGAGGGCGTGAATCCGCGGTCCGCGCCCATCCGTTCAAGGAAACTGAACACCATGGCCTGCGTCACATTCATCAGACCGATGCCGATCATGGCGCACCATGCAGCCTTGGGCAACGCAGCTGGTCGCAGATCGTGCAACGTGCTTCGGCTGATAGTAGGCGGCACATTCGGAAAGGCCACCGCTGTAATGACGCATGCCACGAGCATGATGCCGCCAAAGATGGCGAAAAGCCCCGAACCTCCAACCGCCGCGATAATCTGGGGCGCGGCAGCCATATAGACAACGCCGAACACACCCACACCTACCTGCATGAAGCCGAACATCCGATGCGGATTGCGCGTGAGGGCAACCGTGCCGTGAGTGATGCTCAACCCTGTGCCGGTGGCCAGCCCACCCAGCGCATGAAGCAAGGCGAGGGTCTCGAACTGACCGGTGCGCATACACGCGAGGAACGCGGCCCCCGAAATGGCGTAGGCGACAGGAACAATCCACCGGCCGCGCAAACGATTAAAGCGCGGAGCAAGGAACAAGCTCGCTACCACTCCACCCGCGAGAAACAAGGTCGCAAGCGCTCCAGCCTGCTGAGGATCAAAGCCAAAGCGAGCGATGAGCGTGCCGACCCATACGGGCAGCGCGACGATGTCCACCATTCCCGCGCAATGCGCGGTCATCAGCGCGATTCGCGCGCGCGGTTTGTCTGCAGCATTCATATTGCGCCTCCCTTGATCAGGTTGTCACTGGCAACGCGTGGCGAGTCGAGCCACAGCACTCCTTCCTCGTCGCTATGCACCTCCACTGGCCTTAGCGCCTGGCCCACACAAGGCCCCTTTGTGCAGACGCCGGTATCGATGTCGAACACGGCGCCGTGCCCATAGCAAACGATCGAGCTTCCATCGGCGCTCAGGTATGCGTCCTTGCGCCAGGCCAGCGGCGCACCGTCGACATGGGGGCAAGCGTCCAGCCATCCACGTACCTGGGCGCCGCTCCGGACCACGAACATGGGACCTCTCGAGGGACCAGAAGCCTCGAACCCGCGCGCGGTGCCGTCAGCTAGCTCTTCGAGCGTGCACAAGTACGTTCGCATGCAAGCGCTTTCAATGCGACTCGCCCGGAGGAGGAGGCCCGCCCGGCGCCCATTTCTCGCGATGCTGGAACAGGAAGATCTGCGATTCGTCTACCTGCATGGGTGCTTCACGCGCGACCCAGGTGTCGTCGTGCAGGTCCATGTCCGCGTCATACTCAACATGGCAGCCGACTGGGCTATTGAAGTACCAGAACCAGTTGGACCCGAACTTGTGGCGCCCAGGACCCCAGAAGCTCTGGTAGCCCTTTGCGACAAAACGGGACCCGCACTGAAGAACCGCCGTCGGACCAGAGAGGTGGAACGTGAAGTGCTCGACGCCCTTCATAAAGGCCGGAGTCTGGATCAGGAACAGCGTATGGTGGTCCAGCGTGCCTGCCGGCTGCAGGAAACAGCCGGCATCCGTGAATCGATCGGTGCAGCGGAAGCCGAGTCGGTCCACGTAGAACTTGGCGGCCTTGGCCTGGTCAGGCACGAAATACACCACGTGCGAAAGTGTCAGGGGCCGGTGCTCGGCATCGGCGTTCGCACCCAGGACATTCGGCCCACGGGCGGGCTTGCTCCCGGGCGAGTTCGATGCTTCTCCGGGCGCGTCGATCTTGCCCCGCACCGAAATCTGGAATCCGAGCACGAAGCCCATATCGTCACAGGCTTCAATGGACCCGTCGTGCAAGCGCTTCACTTCCCGGTCGCGACCAAGCTCCTCGGCGATGGCGTCCAAAGTCTGACGATCCGCGACGCCGTAGATCGTCTTTCGCAGCATCGTTCCAGTCTCCATCTGCGGGGGCAAGGATGCATCGTCCCGGCGCGCGATGACGATCGAGGTGCCGTCGACGGCCTCGAATCGCCCACCGGAATCGCTAACGCCAACCGGAGTCAGCCCATAGTCGGTGAAGAACTGAATGCAGGCCGGGACATCATCGACGCCGAAGACCAGGGAGTCAGGTCCGAGGATGTTCATCCTTGATTCCTTTTGTTCGAAAGTTAGAAGGCATGTCGGCCAGAGTCGAAGGCCGAAAACGCATCAATACTAGACGCATCGTTTCGCAATCGTTTAGGGACAAACCCTTGAATAGGAATGCGAAGCCGATGCAGTAGGGTTTCGTCTCAGTCGCGCTCGCCGCGGACTTGTACCTGGGGAGCTGGTCTAGGTGGTTTCCCGATCATTGCAATACGGCTCGTCTTGCAATAATTGCGGCGCTTACCGGGCGCGAATCGATCAGGGCGCCCTAACTTCGGAGAAAACCCATGACGATCTCGAGACGGCAGGTGCTAGGGACCGGCGCCGCGATGCTGATGACAACGTTTGCTGGCCAGTCGGCGGCGCAGGACTACCCCAACAAGCCCGTGCGCATCATCGTCGCGAACCCACCAGGATCGGGGCTAGACGCTGATTCGCGATTCTGGGCCGCAGGTCTGACGTCGTTGCTAGGACAGTCGGTGCTCGTCGACAACCGCCCGGGCGGGGCCACGACGATCGGTACCGCGCTGGTCGCTAAGTCGCCCCCAGATGGCTACACCCTTCTCGTCGGGATCCCGAGCTCGCTGTGCTACATGTCCGAGCTGTATACGAAGCTTCCCTACAAGCCCGAGGACTTTGAAGCCATCAGCCAGCTCACCACCTTGCGCAGCGTGATCGTTGCCCACCCCAGCCTACCTGTTTCGACGGCATCCGATCTCGTACAGCTGGCAAAGGCTAAGCCCGGGTCCATACCCGTTGGAACGGTCGGCATTGGGACGTTCCAGCATCTTTTGGGCGAGTGGTTTGGGACGATCACGGGAACGAGCTATCAGTTTGTCCCCTACAACACTACCAGTCCCTATACGGCACTGCTCGGAGGCGAGACCCAGGTGATGTTCGACGCTCTTGCTGCCTCGATGAGCAATATCCAAGCGGGCAGGCTGAAGGCGTTGGCCGTCACCGGTAAGGGCCGGCATCCGCTGCTTCCGACGGTGCCAACGTTTGAGGAGCTGGGCTTCAAGGAATACGACGCATCGACTTGGTTCGGCCTTCTTGCCCCCGCAGGCACCCCAAAGCCCATACTGGACATGCTGGCTTCCGCATGCGCCACCCTGGCGCGCAAGCCGGAGGTCATCCAGAGGTATCACGAGTACGGTGGCGAACCGGTCGGGAGCACGCCACCAGAGTTCTCCGCGTACATCCGCGCTGAACGAGCGAAGTGGATTCCGGTCGTGAAGCGCTCCGGAATCAAGCTCGAATTGGGTTGAAGCAAGCCAGTCATATGCCACATACCCTGCGAGTTCTTTGGTTCGTACCTCCGCCAGTGGCCGTCGTAGCCGAATCTAGGTCGATGGCGACAGAAGTGACCATTCAGGCCGCGCGCAACCCGTCGTCCGATGCCCAATTCGAGGCATTGGCGTCAGGGCACGCGGATGTCGTTGTCACGGCGATGGACAACGTGATGGACTGGAACCTGCGCGAGGGCCCGCGAGACTTTCGCGTTTTGGCGCAACTCGAGCGCACTACCCCCTTGACCGTTGTTGGACAACCAGCTCACACGTCTCTCGAGGACTTGCGGGGCGGCACCATCCTGGTTGATTCACCCCGCAATGGATTCATCGTCGCATTGCGCGCCATGATGGCCGATGCCGGCATTGGTTCGGAGACTTATGCCCTGGAACCGGTGGGTGGCGTAAAGGAAAGACACGATGCCATCCTCGCCGGGCGTGGCGACGCCACACTGCTGGGCCCACCATTCGACGCCATAGCGCTTGCGGCGGGCCTTACCCGGCTCGCGACAGTGCAGGATCGCTACCCCACATTTCCAGGGCAGGGCCTCGTGGCTAGCGCGGCCGCCCTGGAGAGGCTGCGTCCCGCTCTTTCCCTTTGGCTCCAAAGCCTTGAGAACGCTCGCGAGAGCATGGAGAAGGAACCTGAGGTTGCACGAAGAGCGCTGGTGCTAGCAGGCTTCACGCCACCAGCGTTGGACGCCATTCTTGGCGTAACGCAGCCGTCTCTTGTTCCGAACCGGGCCGGCATCGAACTTCTCATCGAGCAACGCCGGCGCGCAGGCCTGCCTGGGGCCGCCACGACCTACGAAGGCCTCGTGGAAAACTCGTTGCACGGGCGCTGACGCGGCCCACTTGTGGCGGATCGAAACGGCTTCTCTCATGGCCGATTCCCTGCTGGACCTTCGTCACTTCGTCGCCGTGTACGAAGAGCGATCGTTCACGGGGGCCGCACAGCGCGAGCACGCGACCCAACCCGGCGTTTCGCAGCACGTGCGCAGGCTGGAGGCGCAGTTAGGCACCCGCCTGTTCTTGCGCGGCACAGGACAACGCGTGATCCCCACGCCTGCCGCGGACCTGTTTTACACCGGGGCAACGGATGTGCTGCGCACGCACGCGGCCGCAGTGGCAGCGATAAAGGCGAGCACCGATGGGCTTCAAGGCGAGTTGCGCATCGGCCTCGTCCCGGTCATGGCCCGATCGCTGCTCGCGCCGGTGTACACGCAGTTCCTCGCGATGCACCCAAACGTGGTCCTACGAATTGCCGAAGACAACACCGCGCCTCTGGCCAGCAAGGTCCGATCGGGCGAACTGCACTTAGCAATCGCGGTAGCGGGCGTGGAGGACACCGGCGTGCGGAGCGAGCGCCTGTTTTCTTCGCCGTGCCTTCTGACGTCCCGTTGGAACGGTCCGTTGCCGCACCTCGCAGGGGTTGACCTGCGCGAGATCTCTCCGCTACGCTTGATCGCCCCTCCGCCACCGAACGCGGCGCGCATACGCCTGTCGGTCTACCTCGCCCGGCAGGGTGTCAGAGGCGAGCAGTGGCTCGACGTCGATTGCTTCTCCGCGACGCTCGGCGTCGTTGCGCGGACTCACTGGATGAGCATCCTGCCAGGCATCGTGCTGTTACCGGGTTTGATGCGCCAGGAATTTGCCGCGAGCCTGATCGGACCCGAGGGCTTCGACTTCGAGGTAGCTTGCCTGCAGCCCATGAGAGGCTCTTTGTCACCCCAGGCGAAGGCATTCCTTGACCTCATGCTGGTCGAAGCACGGGTGCAGCACTCGCAACTCTCCTCGCTCATGCCGCTGCCTGAAACAGCTCATTCGATTTCATGATCTTGATCGCATCAAAAGATGATTTGGCGCGCGTGCACTGCCTCCCTAGAGTGGCGCATCTTTAAACGGAGGTTCCGCATTGCGCACTAGTGCCAATCAACCAGTTGTATCTGGCCTTGCCTCAGCGATGCCGCTCGATGGTGAGTTCGACTACATCATCGTCGGAGGCGGAACGGCGGGCTGCACGCTGGCTTCGCGCCTTTCAGAAGACCCGACAATTACGGTCTGCCTGCTCGAAGCCGGCGGTCGAGGCGATGCACTGCGCATTCAAGTTCCCGGGGCCGTAGGTTTCGCGCATATGGCGCCCGACCTCGGCTGGCGATATTCGTCAGTCCCGCAGCCTGGCCTGAACGGTCGGCGCATCAATCTGGCGCGCGGTCGCGTGCTTGGCGGAACGAGCGCAATCAACGGCATGGTCTACTTCCGCGGGCCAGCGACGGACTACGACGAATGGCGCCGCCTCGGCAACGAAGGCTGGGGGTACGAAGACGTTTTGCCATACTTCCTGCGATCCGAGAACAACTTTGACTGGCCCGAGAGTCGCTTGCATCACAAGGGCGGGCCGGTGGCAATCAGTTCGCTTGCGCAGCTCAATCCGCTGGTACCGCGATTCCTCCACGCCGCGGAGTCGCTGGGCTACCCGCGATGCAACGACTTCAATGTCGCTGCACCCGAAGGTTTCGGGGCACGGCAACTCACCATCCGTGCCGGCCGCCGCGAGACGGCATCCACCGCATTCCTCGATCCGGTGCGTGGTCGCAACAACCTCGCTATCGTCACCGGCGCGTTGACCCACCGGATCGTGTTCGAGTCGCGCCGCGCGGTCGGCGTGGAAGCCGAATGTGGGGGTGCCGCGAAGATCCTGCGCGCACGGCGCGAGGTGGTGCTATGCGCCGGCGCATACAACACCCCACAGGTCTTGCTGCGCTCGGGCGTCGGCCCGGGCGAGGAGCTGCAGGCGTTGGGCATCGCACCCGTTGCGCACTCTGCCGATGTCGGGAAGCATCTGCGCGACCACGTGTCCGCCTTTGTCCAGGTGCGCAGCCCCGCAACGTTGTCCTATGCTTTATCGCTGCGTGCGCTGCCGCGCTGCGCGTGGAACTTGCTCGAGTACGCGCTATGGCGCCGGGGGCCCCTGGCCAGCAACTTGTTCGAAGCGGCCGGTTTCGTTCGCAGCCAACAGGGCACGTCGGTTCCGGACGTCCACATCGTCTTGAATGCTTTCCGCCGACCACGGGCCGGCCGCATCCTACCTACGGGGCACGGTTGCGCGGTCTTGGCCACCGTCCTCCGGCCTTTCAGCGAGGGAAGCGTTACGCTCGGCGGACCGGATCCCCACGCAGCGCCGCTCATCGACCCCGGATTCCTGCAGGACGAGCGCGACCTGCAAACCATCGTGAGGGGCCTGAAAACCGCCCGCAGCATCCTGAACTCAGCGGCTTTTTCCGACCTGCAGCACAGCGAGACGGATCCCGGCCCGGACGTGCGGACGGACGGCGACTGGGGCGAATACGCGCGGCGCAATGCGTTCTCGGTGTACCACCCTGGAGGTTCCTGCCGCATGGGAGCCGACGCGCAGGCGGTCGTCGATCCCCAGTTACGGGTGAGAGGCGTGGAGCGTCTGCGCATTGCGGATGCGTCGATCTATCCAACGCTGATCAGCGGCAATACGAACGCGTCCGTGATGATGATCGCCGAGAAAGCTGCTGACCTCATCCTCGGCGGTACCGCACCGACCCGTATGCCCGTCCGGACAGGCACCTTAGCCGAGACATACGCGCCCGCACAGCGCGATCCAGCGTTCACCGCCTGACTCCCAAATTTCGAACCATTGGAGACACCATGCACAGCTCTACCTTGCGCCGGCAAGCCCGGCGCAAATTCCTCATGCTGGCTGCTTCGGCTGCCGCGCTAGGCGCCACCGGAGTTGGCGTGTCTGCGGCTGAATGGCCTTCGAGGCCGGTGCGGCTCGTCGTTGTATTCCCGGCTGGGGGCAGCGTCGACAATTCGACTCGCATTTTTGCAGACCGACTGCGCGAGCTTCTGCGGGTGCCGGTGATTGTGGAAAACCGTCCCGGCGGATCCACCATCGTAGGCACGCAATCGGTCCTCTCCGGACCGCGCGATGGCTACACATTCCTCGTGAGCATTCCCTTGACGATGTACCTGCCAGTGCTCCTCGCGAAAGTGCCGTTCGACCCTCAAGAGGACCTCGTGCCCGTCGGCCCGCTCACCTTCGAGCAACTCGTTCTGGTTGCAAGCGCAAAGTCGGGTATCGCCAGCTTTGAGGACATGCGCAAGCGCGTTCAGGCTGACCCCTCTCAATATTCCTTTGCCTCCTACGGGGTCGGGACAGACGCGCATCTTCTGGCTGTCCACCTCGCCAAAGAATGGGGCGCGAACCTCTTGCACGTGCCGTACCCGGGAGGGCTGCCATCCGTCCAGGCCGTTGTCTCTGGCCAGACAACGTTCACTATGGGGCCGGCCGCCATCTGCAAACAGTTCATCGACAGCGGGGCATTGGTACCTCTTGCGGTGCGCGGACACCCCCGCTCGCCGTTCTACCCTAACGTGCCGACCCTTACCGAACTCGGTGTCGCTGGTTTCAAGAATCCGGTGTGGTGTGGAGTGTTCGCCGCGCGTGGGACGCCGCCCGAAGCCGTGGCCGCAATGGCAACTGCCTTGCGCGAGTGCGCCCTGACACCGGCGCTGCAGGCACGGCTGCGGCAAGCGTTCAACGTCTCAGCCGCGATGGATCAGAGGCAGTTCGCGCGCCTGGCACGAGACGCCGCGGACATCGACGGAGTCATGTTTCGCGCAGCCGGTATCCGCATGGATGGCTGACAGAGGACACCCCCCGACATGCTCGAGCCTTTTCCCGGGAACTACGTCTGGAACCTGTCTATCAACCTCGCGCTGATGGCGGGTGGCAACCATGGCGAACTGGACGAAGCCTGTCGCGTCGTACGCGAAGTGGCAAGCCGCAACCAGGACGCCGACGCCGCCCTCCTCTTCGACGCGCTTCTCGCCATTGCCAACAAGGTGATCGCGATGGCGGATCGCGACCTCATGAAGGGACGCCGTCTTTCGGCGGGCATCAAACTCCAGCGGGCCTCGGGCTACCTGCTGGCGGCCGAGCGGATGCAAAGCCGGGACTATGAGCCGCGCCGCAAGGCTTATGACGACGGCCTGAAGTATTTCCGGCTCGCGCTCGAGCTGCAGCAGGACGACACCGAGTTCGTCACCGTCCCGTATGAGGGGCGACAGTTCCCGGGGTTGTTCGTGAAGGCGCCGCGCAGAGCCGATGGACGCCCAAGCCCCTGCGTTGTCTGCTGCAATGGACTCGATTCGATGAAGGAGCAAGCCTGGCTGGTCGGCTTGGCACAAGCGTTCGCACGCCGCGGGATCTCGACGCTGCTCATTGACCAACCAGGATCTGGCGAAGCCCTGCGAAAGTTCCAACTGCCGGGACGCCACGACGCGGAGGCCTGGGCGACGCCAGCATACGACCACCTTCTCACGCGCAGCGATGTCGACCATGGGCGTATCGGCATGGTTGGTGGTTCGCTTGGAGGCTATTTCGCCCCGCGCGCTGTGGCAATGGATCCGCGCTACAAGCTGTGTGCAGTGCTAGGTGCGAACAGCCACTGGGGGGAGATGCAGAAGCGCCGTCTGGCGCGGGAAGGTGATCGACCGGTTCCCCACTACTGGGAGCACGTGATGTGGGCCTTTGGCAAGCCGACGATCGAGGAGTTCATGGCATGGGCGCCCAACATGAATTTAGACGGCGTCATCGAGAAGATCCGCGTTCCCTTTCTAATCACGCACGCCGACGGGGACCGACAAATCCCGGTCGACTATGCACGCCAGTCGTACAACGCTGCATCTAACAGTCCCAAGCGGGAGCTGTTCATCACGACAAGGGACGACCTCGAAGTGGAGCACTTCGGAGCCGACAACGGAACGGTCGCCCGGGACTACATCGCGGACTGGCTCCGCGAGACGTTTGCCGAGATATGAGGCCACGCCTTGCCGAGCACAACCAAATTCATTAAGGAGACAGATCTCATGACGACTTCGCCCGGTCGCGTAGCAAACCTCATCCGCGAAGCCACCCGCGATCAGGCACCTGTTCCTTCCCGCCGTTCGGTCCTGCTGGCCGCCGTCTGCTTGACTGCGACTGTGGGCCGCGCGCAGACACTACGGGAGAGCTCGTATCCCGTGCGCCCCATCCGCCTGATCGCTCCGATTCCGCCAGGTGGCCCGACGGACTTTGCCGCGCGGGCGCTGGCCAACAGCCTCACCCGCGAACTCGGGCAACCAGTTGTCGTCGAGAACCGCCCTGGCGCGGCCGGAACGTTGGGGACAGCACTGGTTCAGAAAGCGCCACCAGATGGCTATTCACTCGTTATGTCGACGCTCTCGACCCAAATCACCGGGCCACTCCTCGTACCCAAGCCGTCGTTTGACGGCGTTAAGGACTTCACGGCAATCGGCGGCTTCATGCGCATGACGGTCGTTCTGCTTGCAAGTCAGCGTGTTCCAGCGGGCAACTTCAAGGAGTTCGTGGCGTATACCAAGCAACGCCCGGACCAGCTGAACTACGGCACACCGGGCATCGGAAGCGCTCCCCATCTCGTGACAGAAATGATCAAGGATCGCACCGGCATTCAGATCACCCATGTAGCCTACAAGGGCGGGGCCCCCATGTTGCAAGCACTGGTGAGTGATGAGGTGCAGTTGGCAGTCGGAGATCTGACGACTTCGATGGCCTGGATCAAGGCCGGGAAGGTGAAGCCGCTGGCCGTCTTATCGGCCCAAAGGTCCCCGTTGCTCCCGGATGTTCCGACGCTTCTTGAAGAAGGCGTGCTCGATGCACCGGCTGATTTCTGGGCCGGCCTGGCTGGCCCTGCCGGCATGCCGTCCGCCGTCGTCGCCCAACTTCACGCAGCGCTCGGAAGAGTTCTCGACCACCCGGACATGCGCGAATTCTTCGCTAAGAGCGGCGCCGAACCCTCGGCCACCGACCCAATAGAACTGCGGGACCTCTGGGTAATGGAACAGCGACGGTGGGCCGAAGTGATCCGTACCAAGAACATCCGTGCCGAATGAAGAACCTGAGCGTCCTTGCCACTCATCTATCGTTGAATGATCAACTCAATCGTTCGAACAGAGTCTCTTGTCGAGGACACGACATAGTCGAAGCGGGGGTTGATCGACCAGCTCGTGCTTTCGGCTGCCATCGATTGACCTCTGTTCCGAAACCACCACGGCAGCTCACGCAAGCCTGCGCTTCCTGGCCGGCGTTGCAGCGGCATCCTTCTGTTCGGGCGTCAGCATTTGCATGATTGCTGCGCAATGCTGGTCCGCAAACTTCTTGTCCAAAGGCAGGTGCCTCATGAGCAGTCGAAAATAAATGGGCGCATAGAGAATGTCCATTTGCAACTCCGGCTCCTGGTCGTCTCGGATTTCACCTCGCCGGCGCGCTTCTTCGAGCACTTCGCGAACAACGGCCCGACGCCCGTACCAGAATCGCTCGCGGAACTCGCGGAGCACATCCGGATCGCTCTGCCCCTCGGCCATGATTTGAGAGACGATGCGCCCAGACCAGCCGTTGTATTCTTCGATCAACAGATGGACATGGCGCGTAAGAGCTTCCCGCGGGCTCTCCACCTTCGGCATGGGGGTGTGACTCAAATGGGTATGGAGGAATGCCTCTATGACCACCGCGGCTTTCGAGTTCCACCACCGGTAGATCGTCGCTTTGCCCACCCCTGCCTCGCGCGCTATCGATTCGATCGAGATCTGCTGCACCGGGGTTGTTTCCAGAAGCTTCAACGTGGCCTCAAGGATGGCCATGCGCGATGCGTCACTTCGAACGCGCCCGGGCGAGCGTGCGCGAGGCGTAGCGAGACCCGGCGCCGCGGCCAGCATTGCTTCGGAGGAGCGGCCGCGAGCCTTGGGTGCTGTTCGCTGGGAAGTGGTTTTGGTAGGCAAGGAGTTCACAATCTCAATTTCGTAGACCTTATTATCCGACCACCATGCTAAAGCATGGTCGTTTCAAACGAGACGCCACAAGTTCCCATGTAAGCTTGGAAAACCTGCGCTAAAAGATCATTAGGTCGCGAGCCACCCTCACCGGGCCCTGGAAGTGCTTTCGCACGCCCTCGATATAGCGCGAATCCGGCTCACTTCGGCCGGGAACCAGGTGGGTCAGCACCACCTCCTTGACGCCGGCGTCATGCGCCAATCGGCCGACGTCTTCCGCCGTGGTGTGGTCCTGCACCATATGCCGATACAGACCCTGTGCCAATACCGGGGGAAGCTCCTCCTGCAACCTTTGTTCGATGGCCGGTAGGTCCACGACTTCATGGAACAGGATGTCCGCGCCGCGCGCAAAGTCCGTCATGGCAGGGCATTTGCCGGTGTCACCACTAAAGACGATGACCCTGTCCCGGGTCTGAAAGCGATAGGCATAGGACTTGTCCTCGCTACGCTGGCCGCCTGCCGGATCAGGATGGAAGTGGCAGTTTTCTACGGCAGTGACGGCAACCACGTCGTCCTTAAACACGGGTCCAGAGCCTCGAATGTCGTGGGCCTTGAACATCTCCGCGGGCGGACGAAGACCCTTTGAGTCAGCGAGGCGAATGCGTGCGTTGGGCGCGAAGTACTGGAGAAATCCGTCGAGCATCAGTTCCGTACCCGCCGGTCCCCACACATGAATGTCCGCCCGACGCCCGGTGCTCCAAGCGAGCCCCATGAGCGTTCCCCAGTCGGCATTGTGATCATCATGGTTGTGGGTGATGAAGATGTTGTCCACCTTTCTCACATCCAGACCAGCCGCCAGCAGTTGGCGACCAACGCCATTTCCTGCATCGACAAGGTAGATTCGGTCCGCGACGACAACGGCATTGGCAGGCTGCGCGCGCTCAAGCGACAGCACGGGCCCGCCCACAGTGCCGAGCGTGACAACACGGGTCTGTGCGATTGCGGCGACGCTCACCACAGCCAGGAGCGCCGCCGCGAGAGACGAGCGAAATCGTTTTGTCTTCATTTAGAACCGGTTTCGGCGCCGAGATCCAGGTCGAGCAAGACGAAGGCCATCCGGCAGGTCTTGCCGGATCGGTTCGCCCAACTGTGGTTGGTAGCTCTCTGGATCAGGATATCCCCGGCACGCATGAGCGTCTCTCCCTCGTCCATGAGGGCGTGGATCTCCCCTTCGAGGACGATCGCATAGTCCAGCGAATGCGTCTTGTGGAACCAGAAGTGGCGGGCGTCGCCCTTGTCCCGAACCCCGTGCTCGTCGAGGAACTGCGCCAGTTTCGCCGGCTCGTAGGCTTCGTCGGGGGGGAAGTCGACGACGCGTAGGAGAGATCCCCCCTTGGAGTGGAAGGCGAACGCTTGTCCGGCGGGAGCCGGATCCGATCCTTCCGCCGCGGCTTCGCCCGTCGCCCACAACACGTGCGCGAGCGGTGTGTTCGGATTCGTGGTGTGGTTTGGGGCCGGTCCATCCGATACGAAGAGGGATCTTCCCTGCTCGTTCTCACCTGTGACGATGCGCCGGACCGGCCGCACGTGCACGGAGGACTTTTCTCGTTGTTTCTCGATCATTGCTTCAGTGTTCACGCCCAGGTTCCTTTTTTTGGCGATTGTTCGGGTGACTTGCGCGATCCGCGCGACTAGTCCGGCTTCAGCTTCAGAGGCCCAACGCACAAGTTACGCTGGATGCCAAGACCTTGGATGGACGACTCCATCACGTCTCCGTCCCGGAGGAAGCGGTCGTAGTGAGTGCCGTTGCCGGCGGGCGACCCGGTTGCAATGACGTCGCCCGGCCAAAGCTGAACATGCGCGGTGATGTATTCAATCTGCTGCGCCACGTCAAACAGCATGTCGGCGGTGGACTCGTCCTGCATGGTCTCGCCATTCAGCTTCAGTGTGATGCGCAGATCCTGCGCGTTGTGCACGAAGCAGCTAGGTACGAGGACAGGGCCGAACGGCATGAAGGTTGGGGCAGACTTAGACCTCAGCCAATCGGTCCCCAGCATCTTGTAGTCCGTGCGCGCGATAAGGTCACGCGCAGACACGTCGTTCACGATCGCATAGCCGGCGACGTAGTCCAGCGCCCGCTCGCGGCCCACGTTTCGAGCCGGGCGGCCAATGATGACCGCAAGTTCCAATTCCCAATCGGGCTTGAGTGTGGTTGCAGGAATCACAACGGGATCGAAGGCTCCCGTGATGGCCGAAGGCAACTTTGGGAAGACGTAGGGCTCGCCGTGTGCCGCCCGCTCGTCCATCATGTCTTCGGCCCACTTGCGCAGCGCCGGCCCCTCGAGCCCCGGCGGTCCCACGCCCATGTCCAGCGTGAGGTCGACCACATGCTTGCGGTAGTTGGCGCCAGTGCAAAGCACCTGCCGGGGCAGATCCACCGGGGGATGAACCCGCAGTTCCGACATGGGCACCTCGCAAGGATGCTGCGCGGGCAAACCCTCCCTCAGCGCGCGCAGCGCAACCAGGTTGGGGTCCCAGTCCTGGAGCAGTTCCAGCACCGAAGCCTTTGCAGACCATTTGGCTCCGACGTCGACCGCCATCGCATGCAGGGCATGCAAGGGCAGCACGCGATTGTCGATGCACATGGCGGCAAAGCGTTCGCCACCAGCGCTCGAAAAGGTCCCGAGGGAGAACGTCATCACGCGCTACTTACATGAATGGCTTGCGCGGAGTCGGCCACCAAGTGTCCTTCTCGCGCGGGCCCATGCGATTGCGCAGCACGCCCACGCCTGCCACATCCAATTCAACGACATCGCCAGGGTTGAGGCTGCGGCCGAGTTCGAGCGCCGAGCCGTTGCCCATCGTCCCAGAACCGATCACGTCGCCCGGCTGCACATGGTCGCCCAGCGACACGTAGGCGATCAGTTCCTCGACGCTCCAGAGCATCTCCGAACTGTCACCCTCGCCCCATGTCTCGCCGTTCACACGAACGGACATACGGATCCGGTTGAGGTCAGAGAATTCATCAATCGTGGTGATCCACGGGCCGATGCCATATGCAAAGTCCTTGCTCTTGGTCGGGCCCATGCCAATCGCGAACTCGTTGGCCTGTAGATCGCGGGCCGAGAAGTCATTGAAGATCGTTACGCCGAACAGGTGCGAGCGAGCTGTGTCAGGGGTGATGTTGTGGGCGGCGCGACCCATGACCCACCCAATCTCCAACTCGTAATCCATGTTCTCGGCGCGAGCCGGCCACGGCACCTCGGCTTCGTGGCCGATCACTGTCCACGGTGAGCCCTTGAAGTACCCGGGTACCTGCAGCAACGCCGGCGCAGGCGTCAGCTTCATTCGCTCATGAAACTGCCGAATGTGCTTCACGAAGGTGAGGCCGTCGCGCACGACGGAGGGGTCGCACGCGGCAGCCCACTGCAGTCCTTCGATTGGCATGGAGGCATCGTCCCCGTGCCGGGTGGTCGCTTCGTGGGCTGTCTCAAGGAACTCCTCTCCAAGAGCAATCGCGGCGGACATGCTTTGGGGGAACACGGCTGAAGCGTACCGCAGCGCGGCTTCGCGACTCGCTCCGCGCGACTGCTGCCTCAAGACCTCTGCAGCACGCAGGTCGACAACGCGAGATTGCTCTGGCTGCACCAAACAGATACGTTGAACCGGGCCGTCGAGCCCCTGCAACACAAATCTTCCGAGTTTCACTTCGACTCCTAGGGGTGAACAATTGCGATACTGTACGTCTCGTTTCTAGTCGGACGGTTCGGTGTTTACCCTATGGCGATTAGGAGAGATTCGCAGACTTCGACAATTGACTCGCCTGCGGATGGCCCTTATAGTTTATTCGATACGACTCGTCTCACATCTACCAGCTACGCGCAGTCCTCCACTGCTCGGGCCCACCCCTACCTCTCAACCCCTGGCAGTCATCACATGAGCAAGCGTCTTCCCGTCATCATCTCCTGCGCCTTGACCGGTGCCGCGGACACCCGGGCGAAGAATCCCGCCGTTCCCGCGTCGCCTCAGGAAATTGCGGACCAGGCCATCGACGCCGCGCACGCCGGTGCGTCCATCGTCCATATCCACGTGAGAGACCCAGCGACCGGGAAGGCATCCACCAAGTTCGCCTACTACGAGGAAGCTGTCCAGCGCATTCGCGCCTCCCGCTGCGACGTACTGATCAACCTGACGACGGGGCCAGGAACGATGCTGACGGTACCCACCGATGCACCGTTTCGAGTGGAGCCAATCCCCAACGCCGAATTGATGACGCCGAGCGAACGGGTTGCGCACGTGGTCGGCCTCAAGCCGGACATCTGCAGTTTGGACGTTGCCACCATGAGCTTTGGCGATGCGGTCTTCGTCAATCCATCCAACCACCTGCGCGAAATGGCGGCGGAGATTCACGCATCCGGTGTCACCATGGAGCTAGAAGTGTTCGACTTCGGCCATGCCCGTCTGGCAAGTCACCTGATCGCAACCGGCGCTATTCCGAAGAGCGCCTACTTCCAGCTGTGCATGTCCGTCCCCTGGGGCGCACCTGCCACGCCAACGGTCTTGGCCGAAATGCAGCGGCTGCTACCGCCAGCCGCTCATTGGAGTGCCTTTGGCGTCGGCCCAGACCAGTTTCCAATGGTCGCGCTGGCTTCCATCCTCGGAGGCCACGTACGAGTGGGCCTCGAGGACAACCTGTACGTATCCCCGGGGAAGCTCGCGCGCGACAACGCGGAGCTCGTTGCCAAGGCCGCTCGGATCATCGAAGACCTCGGGTATCAAGTCGCCACGCCCGACAACGCACGCACGACCCTGTTGGGTTAAGTCTGGATTGCAGCGCGATGTCGCAGACCAATTTGGCTTTAGACAATCCCACGCGTGCCTTCATGGCAGACGCGACGGCAGCGGGAGGCAGGAACGTTCCCCTGGACATCAATCCCGCACTGGCCAGTATGTCGGCCCTGCTGGTGGAAAGTGAAGGTGGCGAACTCGTCTTCAGATTCACTGCTCCGCAAGGCTCCACTCAGGGCAATGGTGTGGTCGGCGGCGGAACCCTGGCCAACATGCTGGACTTGGCGATGGCCATGGCGGTGCTGGCACGACTGAAACCGGGCCACACATGCTCGACCATCAGCTTGACGGTGAACATGCAGAGCGCGGGCCAGCAGGGTCATTTTTTCGCCGTCGCGCGAGTCGACAGGGTCGGGCGGCAGATTGCTTTCGCAGAGGCCCGGCTTTTCGACGCTGAGCGCTCGCGCCTCATCGCGAACGCGACCTCCGCCCTTGCTGTAATTCCCATGCGGCCGTGACAGGCAGCAGTGCACCGGAGCGGCAACTTTTCGAGATTCATCGGTTGCGGCGGTGGTCGGGGTAGTGTTCAAAAGTTCGCTTCACCAGTTCCCGAACCCAGACAACTGCAGGATCGTGGTGAAAGCGAGGATGCCAATGCTGATTAAGAGCGTAGGGCGCCAGCTCCACGGGCGGCTGAACGACACGGACAGTGCCGTAGCGTTGAAAGACGTTGGCCAACTCGAGGGGAACGGTGGCAATCAGGTCGGGCTCCTGCTCCAACAGCAACGGCACGGTCAAAAAGTGAGGCGTCGCCAGGAAAATCGTTCGCTTGATGCCCTGCTCCTCAAGCGCACGGTCATAGGGATCGCCAGGCCTCCCGGCGAGCGATACGACCACATGTGGCATCTGCTCAAATTGCTTCAGCGTCAGCCGCTGCCCAACACTTCTGTTGCGGGCACTCACGATCGTCACCAACGAGTGCATAAACAAACGCTGCCGATACAGTCCTTCGGGCGCTGTTCGGATCGAGCCGAGCGCGAGATCTGCCTCTCCCGAGGAAAGCAGTCCTTCAATTTGCTCCGATGGAACCTGCAAAGTTCGAAGGCGACAGTTGGGGGCGAGAACTCGAAACTGGTTGAGCAACGGGGGGAGGAATACGAGCTCTCCCATGTCCGTCATGCAAAGCGTAAAGGTTCTGCGCGAGGTACCCGGATCGAAGGCCGCCTCAGACAGGATGCGCTGCCTGATGGCCGCGACAACGTCTACTACGGCGGGTTTCAAGGCTTCCGCCTTTCGGGTAGGAACCATGCCCTCGGGCGCCTTCACAAACAACGGGTCGTCGAAAAAATCCCGCAACCTGTTCAACGCGTGACTGATGGCACTTTGAGTGACTCCCACGCCCTCGGCAGCGCGAGTGACGCTCTGCTCGCGCAACAGCGCGTCAAAGATCGTCAGGAGATTGAGGTCCAGGTGCTTGAGGCGTGTATCGATTGTCGGCATAGAGGCGCTAAAGTTTTTGGTGCGCGAAGAATGAACTCTGTTCATTTTTGATATGAGCGCCATGAGGTTGACTCATTTCGAGTCCAATCGTATCGTTATTGCTCGACCGCGCAAGTCGGGCTTTTACAGGAGACAAGCAATGTTTATAAAGAACACTTGGTACGTCGCGGCATGGGACAACGAAGTCCAGACCGACGGGCTATTCGCACGCACGATCATCGGCGTCCCTGTCCTCATGTACCGCACCTCCGACGGCAAGTTGGTTGCCTTGGAAGATCGTTGCTGCCATCGAGGAGCACCGCTCTCTGCGGGCAAGCGCGAGGGCGATTGCGTGCGTTGCATGTACCACGGCCTTAAATTCGATTCGACCGGGCAATGCATCGAGGCGCCTGCGCAAGCCCGAATCCCGCCTCAAGCCAAGGTTCGGACGTTTCCTGTCGTACAGCAGCACCGTTGGGTTTGGATATGGATGGGCGACCCTTCAAAGGCTGATCCTGATCTGATTCCTGAGACGCCTTGGCTTGACCATCCAGACTGGCGAGGACTGGATGGCTACATCCATTACGACGTCAACTATCTCCTCATCTGCGACAACCTACTGGATTTCTCGCATCTCCCGTTCGTACATCCAACTACTCTCGGTGGCGGGGTGGACTACGCCGAGCATCCTCCCAAGGTCGAACGGCTTGAGAACGGTGTCCGTATTACGCGCTGGGCGTTGAATACTGAACCGCCCCCGTTCGTAAAGGCCGTGAAGGATTGGACAGGAAAAGTAGACCGCTGGAACATCTACAACTTCACGATCCCCGCCGTCCTCCTCATGGACTCAGGCAACGCGCCAGCCGGCACTGGCGCGCCGGAAGGTCGCCGAATCGATGCAGTCGAGTTTCGGGGGTGCCAAGCAATAACGCCCGAAACCGAGAACTCCACGCACTATTTCTTCTCGCATCCGCACAACTTCTCCATCGACAAGCCGGAAGTGACGAAGTCGATACACCAGAACGTCGTGACAGCCTTCGAAGAAGACCGGGCAATCATCACGGGCCAACAGAAGAATCTCGCTCTGGACCCTGATTTCAAGATGATGCCGTTCGCAATGGATGCGGCTCTGTCACAGTTCCGGTGGGTCGTGGCACGTCGCCTCGAGCAGGAAGCCGCCGAAGCCTCTGCAGCGGCGGGCACCGTGCAGCCCATCACACTGCATCGCCAGCCCTCCTGATTATGCTCAACGTAGTTGTCTCACGGCTCACTCATGAGGCGGACGGGGTGCTGGGCATTGAACTGCATGCCGCCGGCGGCGGCCCTCTTCCCGCCTTCGCTGCAGGCTCCCATGTAGATGTGCATCTACCAGGGGGACTATGCCGACAGTACTCCCTCACCAATGGCCCCCTCGAACCAGAAAGATATTGCCTTGGGGTAGGCTTGGCACCCGATTCTCGTGGGGGCTCCAGGCACGTGCACGGACGTCTTCGCGCAGGTGACGAGCTACAGATCAGTCTGCCGAGGTCCCTGTTCGGGCTCCACCCCCAAGCGGAGGAGCATGTCTTCATCGCTGGGGGCATCGGCATCACGCCGATCATGAGCATGATTGAAGCATGCAAGGCCGCCGGTCAGCGCTGGCGCCTTCTCTACTGCACACGCACGCGCTCCCGGGCAGCCTACCTTTGGCGCTTGGCGCCGCATTACGACAAAGTGCACCTGCACGTCGACGAGGAGCAGGGAGGGCCTGCTGATCTTGCCCTCTTCCTGCGCTCCGTGCCACATCGCGCGCACATCTATTGTTGCGGCCCTGCCCCGTTGATGGATGCGGTGGGACTTGCGACCGCAGACCGTCCTTCAAACTCCGTGCATTTCGAGCGATTCACGGCCGATGGCGCTCCAGCCAACGCAGCTGCAGACGGCTCGTTCCGCGTAAAGCTCAGCCGCCAAGGAACCACCCTGACAGTGCCCGCTGGCTCCTCGATTCTTCAGACGCTCGAAGAACACGGGATTGAGTTGCCCTGCTCGTGCCGCGAAGGGCTGTGCCGCACCTGTGAGACCCCGTTGCTGGCAGGCAAGGCCGATCATCGCGATTTCGTATTGAGCGAAGACGAACGCAAGGCAAACAGGTCCATCATCCTTTGCGTCTCTCGCGCGCTAGACGACGAGTTGGTGTTGGATCTCTGATCTAAAACCAGAACAACGAGGAGACCTTTCGACTGTGAGCTTTCCGCATGCAGACGCTCATCCTTCGCAATGGGACTGCGCCCCCATCAACTCAATCGCTCGCCCTCCTTCTAGCGACGAGTCCCCATCTCACGACCGCCGGGGCGGCGCACTAGAAGTAAAGGTCCTCACTCAACGCCTCAGAGAAGTTTCGAGTTCCAGTAGCCCTAATGAACATCCACACACGATCATGAACAAAGTTTTCGCCTCCCACGCTGACCTCGAAGAGAAGCCGGTCAGCTTCACCAAACTTTCGGATAACGCGTACGCCTACACGGCCGAGGGCGACCCCAATACTGGCATCATCATTGGCGACGACGCGGTAATGGTCATTGACACTCAGGCCACCCCCGTGATGGCGCAAGACGTGATCCGCCGCATCCGCGAGGTGACTGACAAGCCCATCAAGTACGTGGTGCTCAGTCACTACCACGCAGTGCGCGTGCTAGGCGCCTCGGGCTACAAGCCTGAGCACATCGTCGCGAGCCGCGACACCTATGAATTGATCGTAGAGCGTGGTGAGCAGGACAAGGCGAGCGAGATCGGTCGCTTCCCTCGATTGTTCCAGTCTGTTGAATCCGTTCCCGCAGGCCTCACTTGGCCCACGATGACATTTGAGGGAAGGATGTCGATCTGGCTAGGCAAGCTGGAAGTGCAGCTTATCCAACTGGGACGCGGCCACACCAAGGGCGACACGGTTGCCTGGCTGCCGCAACAGAAGATCCTTTTCTCAGGCGACCTGGTGGAGTTTGATGCCACCCCGTACGCAGGCGACGCCTACTTTGAAGACTGGCCTCACACGCTAGACAACATCTCCGCCCTGAAGCCTGTCGCGCTGGTGCCCGGACGCGGCGCGGCCCTCACGACGCCCGATCTAGTGATGCAGGGGTTGGCCGGCACGAGGAGCTTCATCTCTGACTTGCACAACGCGGTAAAGGTCGGCGTGACAGCGGGCAAGGACTTGAACGCGATCTACAAAGATGCTTACTCGACGCTTAAGCCCAAGTACGGGCACTGGGTCATCTTCGATCACTGCCTGCCCTTCGACGTGACGCGTGCCTTCGACGAAGTTACGCAGCACCGAGATCCGCGCATCTGGACCGCCGAACGCGACCGCGAAATGTGGGCTGCGCTTGAGGGCTGAATCAGCAGAGACATCTCCATGATCACTACCGACTACCAAAACACGGTCTTCGCCTATCGTCGGAGCGCCGACCACGACGCACCCCTGCCCGTGCGCTATCCCGTGGTATTGGTCGGTGCCGGCCCGATCGGCCTCTCGCTCGCGATTGACTTGGCGCAGCAAGGCGTGGCCGTCGTCCTTCTCGACAACGATGACAGGCTTTCCACGGGCTCGCGAGCGATCTGTTTCGCAAAGAGGACCTTGGAGATTTTTGATCGCCTCGGGTGTGGCGACCGCATGGTCGATAAGGGTGTTTCTTGGAGCGTCGGGAAAGTGTTCCTCCAAGACGAGATGGTCTATCGATTTGACCTGCTCCCAGAAACAGGACATGAGCGACCTGCGTTTATTAATTTGCAGCAATACTACGTGGAAGGCTTCCTGGCTGAGCGAGCACACGAATTGCCGCTGATTGACCTGCGATGGAAGAGCGCTGTCACGGGGCTTGTGCAGCACGATGATCACGTTGAACTGACTGTAGAAACCCCAGACGGAAGTTACGCTCTTGAGGCGATGTACGTTGCCGCGTGCGACGGCTCGCGTTCAACGATGCGCCGATTGTGCGGCCAAGAAAGTCATGGCCAAACCTTCAAAGACCGCTTCCTCATCGCTGATGTGAAGATGAAGGCCGATTTCCCGGCCGAGCGGTGGTTCTGGTTCGATCCCCCCTTTCATCCCAATCAGAGTGTGCTGCTTCACAAGCAGCCCGACGATGTCTGGCGAATTGACTTTCAGTTGGGATGGGATGCAGATCCCGAGATCGAGAAGCGTCCGGAGAACATCCTGCCGCGAGTGCGTGCCCTCTTGGCACACACGGCCATGAAGGATGCCGACTTCGAACTTGAATGGGCGAGCGTCTACACATTCTCCTGCATGCGCATGGAGCGATTCCGGCAAGGACGGGTATTCTTCGCGGGCGATTCAGCGCACGGCGTTTCGCCCTTTGGTGCGCGAGGCGCCAATTCCGGAGTCCAGGACGCTGAGAACCTGGCGTGGAAGCTGGCGTACGTCCTGCACGGCAAGGCGTCGCCCGAGGTACTTGGCAGCTATGACACCGAACGCGTCCAAGCAGCCGATGAGAATATATCCAACTCCACGCGCGCGACGGATTTCATCACGCCGAAGAGCGAGATCAGTCGATTGTTTCGCGACTCCACACTATTGCTGGCGCGCGATCATGCTTTTGCAAGGCGCCTCGTCAATAGCGGACGGCTCTCCGTCCCCTGCATCGTCGACAAATCCGAACTTAACACCACAGATCGTGATGCTTTTCCACCAGTCATGCGGCCGGGAGCAGCGGCCGCAGATGCGCCAGTCCTCTTGAACGGGCGCCCAACCTGGTTCTTACGGCTGCTGGCCTCCACCTCGTTCACCCTACTTCTGTTCGATGGGCCGGCGGTTTTGAAATTGATACGTGAGGCGCAGGCGACATCGGAGGGACTTGCCCCTTTGCTGGTCTTGTTAGTTGGGACCCGCCAATTTGACGGTGCCCTGACACTCCAAGATGCTGAAGGTCACCTCTCACGACGCTTCGACGGGGAGCCTGACACCGCTTATTTGTTACGCCCAGATCAACATGTATGCGCTCGCTGGCGTTCGCCTGACGCGAGAGCAGTCCGGGAAGCGATGCTCCGCGCGCTGGCAGTCCATCCCTGAAGCATCCAAAGATGAAACTGACCTCCGAACTGAATCTCGAGTCCCCCGACGAATTCTACGAAGGGCTAATCGACGCGCATCGCGGTTTGAGCACCGAGCAAAGCCACGCAATGAACGCACGTCTTGTTCTGCTCCTTGCCAACCAGATTGGCTCATTGGCTCTACTACAGATGGCACTGAGCGCCGCGCGCAAGGCTGGTACACGCGATGAATAGGCTAGACGTATCCGCACTCCCGTTCGCCGCGGCTTCTCGGCGTCAAGTCCTGGTAGCGGTCGCCTCTTCGGCACTTTCCAGGTTCGTAAATGCCCAAGCCAAGCCTTACACCATCGTTGTTCCGTTTCCCGCGGGCGGCGGCACGGACATGATCGCTCGCTCAGTCGGGCGTCATCTTGGCGACAAGCTGGGCGCACCCGTAGTCATTGACAACAGAGGCGGCGCGGCAGGGCTCATTGGAACCTCCACGCTCCTTCAAGCCCCCCCAGACGGGCAAACGCTTCTCCTCAGTTCCAACAGCGTCTTCACCATCAATCCGGCCCTGCGCGCGTCGCTGCCCTATGATCCCGCATCCAGCTTTGCTGGCCTGGGCATCCTGGGGACCTCGCCGCTCGCGATCTTGGTCAAGTCGACGTCTCCCATTCGGTCCATGAGCGACCTGGTGACCGAAGCGGCACGACGTCCAGGTGATCTCGCGTATGCCTCTTTCGGTCAAGGTAGCGTTTCCCATTTCGCTGGCGAGCTTTTCAAACACGATGCAAAGGTGGACATGCTTCATGTCCCATATCGTGGCAGTGCACCCGCCATGCAAGCACTACTCGGAGGTCAGGTCGGCGTCGCATTCGACACTATCGCCGCGGCGCTTCCCCAGCTCCGCTCCGGAACCATCCGATGTCTCGCAGTAACGTCTTCGACGCGGGATGAGAGCCTGCCCGAGGTGCCCACGATCGCCGAATCAGCGGTTCCAGGATTCAACTTCGTGACCTGGGTCGCACTGGTCACCCGCAGGGATGCACCTTCAAATGCGATCTCACGCCTCAAAAGCGCGTTCCGCGAGGCGATGGCTCTTCCGGACCAGATCAAGGATCTGCGGCAGTTCGGGCTCGATGTCCGCGGCATTCAGGCACTGGACTTCGACCGGCTGGTCTCGGAAGAGATTCCCCGCTACCGCGCCGTTGCAGCCAGGGCCGGGATCAAGATGGATGTCTGACCCTGACGTACTTGCCGCTTCTATTCGGAGGCCCCTCGCCACGATCGCATGCGAATGAAGGATTCAGGGCTGTCGCTTTCTGCGTGAACAGATTGGGCTGCGCGTGGCGATAGGGCTTGGCGAGGCCTAGGCGGCTTGCTGAACGCGGGGGACCGAAACATGGCTGCAACAGTCAGAAAATCAGTTCCGTTTAACCCTGCCCAATCGCGCGCACTTGCTTGACGATGCTCAATTCAGTCGTCGATCTCGATCCACATCCCTCAAGGACGCACGACGTCTTGTTGTGCAACGTAAATGGCCTTAAGCAGCAGAGGCGGCCTGCTTCTCATGCGCCGCGCTCATCTTCAACATGTGGTCCATGCCGTTGATCCATATCAACTCCGCTCCTAAGCTAGGCCACAGGCCGGCAGAAAACGGTCAACCTAGGAGACAAAACGATGAAATCATCAAGCGAGTCAGCTAGAGCCGGCTCATTGCCGGCTGAGCGAAGCGACCACCGATCGCGATTCGACCGCAAATTCTGGTTCCGGCCGTGTAGGCCATCCGCTGCATCGGACTCTCCACGCCACGACGTTGCGGCAACGGGCGCGGTCTGACATGGATACCTCCATTGCTCTCGTCCTGTTTCAGGATGGCCTCACCAGCGGCGCCGTGTATGCGCTGCTTGCACTGGCAGTCGTACTGGTCTTCTCGGTCACACGCGTGATCCTGATCCCGCAGGGTGAATTCGTTGCGTTCGGTGCCTTCACGCTCGCGGCGCTTCAATCGGGCGCTGTCCCGGCGACCACACTGTTGCTCGTAGGCCTCGGCCTCTCAGTCTTCGCACTTGACGCCTTCGAGTTGCTGCGAAGTGCGCCGGTCAATCGGCGCTGGAAGCAGTTCGCCTCCCGTTGTGCCATGACGGTCGGGCTTCCGGTAGTTCTTCTCATCGTCGCGTCAAGCGTTCCTTGGGCGAAAGCACCGACTGTCGTTCAGATGGCGTTGACGCTCGCGATCGTGACACCGATGGGTCCGTGGATCTATCGGCTCGCGGTCGCTCCGATTGCCAACGCATCCGTTCTGACGTTGCTTATCGGCGCCGTTGCTATTCATTTCTGCCTGCTCGGCCTTGGCCTGCAGATGTTCGGACCCGAAGGAATTCGCACAACGCCCCTGCTGGACGCACGCTGGCAGCTCGGCACACTGACGGTCTCGGCCCAGAGTTTGCTCGCGATGGCCGTATGCGCCCTGTTGATTGGGCTGTTGTGGGTGTTCTTTAGCTTCACCATGCAAGGCAAGGCTCTTCGTGCTGCGGCATTCAATCGCCTTGGATCGCGTCTCGTGGGTATCAGTCCGACGCAGGCCGGGAAGACGGCATTTGCCATGGCTGCCGGGATCGGAGCCCTGTCCGGAACGCTGATCGCCCCGCTGACGACCATCTACTACGACTCCGGCTTTCTCATCGGCTTGAAGGGCTTCGTCGGCGCGATCGTAGGGGCGCTGGCGAGCTACCCACTCGCGGCGGCCGGTGCGGTCTTTGTCGGCCTGGTCGAAGCATGGGGCTCGTTCGTGGCAAGCGAATACAAGGAAGTGATCGTATTCACCCTCATCGTTCCGGTTTTGCTGTGGAGATCGCTGAGTGGTCACATCGAGGAGGAAGCATGAGCACCATCTACGCGGTGCAACGGCGCTCGGTCCCTTCGCTGGGCAAGCATGCCGGCATTCTGATCTTCGCTGCTGCCATTCTGCTCTGGGGTGTGCTGCCACTGCAAAGCTTCTGGTTCACTCAGGCCAATTACATCGGCATCGCTGCACTGGCCACTCTCGGCCTTACCTTGCTGACTGGGGTGGCCGGCCTCACATCCTTCGGCCAGGCAGCTTTCGTCGGAATCGGCGCCTACACCTCCGCGATTCTGACGGTCCATTGGCAGGTTTCTCCTTGGCTCGCCTTGCTCGCGGCCATTGCCGTGACGATGACTGCGGCCGCCCTGATCGGCGCGATCACGCTTCGCCTGTCCGGACACTATCTCCCACTCGCAACCATCGCTTGGGCGCTGTCGCTCTACTATCTCTTTGGCAACATCGAGGCCCTGGGCAGATCGGACGGCATCATCGGCATGCCGGCGCTCGCAGCGTTCGGCTTCGTGTTCGAAAGTTCGCGATCCATGTTCTTCCTGATTTGGATCTTCCTTGCTCTCGCCATCGCCGCCACTCTGAACCTCCTCGATTCTCGGCCCGGACGCGCGCTACGATCGTTGAACGGCGGTGTCGTCATGGCGGAATCATGCGGCATCAACACAGCGCGCTACAAGATGGTGGCGTTCCTCACCGCTTCGATGTTCGCTGCGGTCGCCGGATGGCTCTACGCCCTTCAGCAGCGAGGCGTAAACCCCACTCCATTCAACTTGAACGCCGGCATCGAATTTCTCTTCATGGCAGTGATCGGTGGCGCGGGCTACGTCTGGGGGGCGATCGCGGGCGCGATTGCGCTTACGGAGTTGAAGGATGTCTTGCAGCGTGCACTTCCAAAGCTGCTCGGACAAGCCGGAAATGCCGAGATCGTCGTGTTCGGCGCGCTTCTTATCGTGCTCCTGCACCGCGCGCCGCAAGGGATCTGGCCGCTACTGACCAGACCATTCCGGAGCGCGTTCGCAAGTTACTCGGCTTCGCAGCCGATCGAGTTGCCCGTGGCATCGCCCCAGCCCCAGCTCCCCCACCGCGCCATGCCTGCGCGGGGCAGCCTGTTGCTCGAACTGAACAAGGTCCGGCGTACCTTCGGTGGTTTGGTGGCAGTCAACGATCTCAGCTTCCAGGTCATGGCGGGAGAGGTCGTGGCGCTGATCGGGCCCAATGGTGCGGGCAAGAGCACGTCGTTCAATCTCATCTCGCGCGTGCTCGACTTGACATCTGGGGAGATCTCCTTCGCCGCCACGGACGAAGCGCCTGCCCCCGTCCAACACCTAGGCGCACGGGCGGTCGCGCGGCGGGGAATGGCCAGAACATTCCAGCACGTTCGTCTGCTTCCCGGCATGACGCTCCTGGACAGCGTGCTGATTGGTGCATACACACGCGGCCAGGCGGGAACGCTGAGAAGCGTCCTAAAGCTGAACGGTGCGGAGGAAGCAGGGCTGCGAGCCGAGGCGTTGCGCCAGATCGAGCGTGTCGGTCTGGGTCCCTTCGCTCATCTTGAGGCCGCCAGCCTGGCCTTGGGACAGCAGCGCATCGTCGAGATCGCACGGGCGCTGTGCTGCGATCCTGTCCTGTTGCTCCTCGACGAACCTGCAGCAGGCCTTCGGCACCTCGAGAAGCAGGCCCTGGCAGTTCTGCTGCGGCAGTTGCGCCATGAAGGTGTCACGGTCCTGCTCGTCGAGCACGACATGGACTTCGTGATGGGCCTGGCCGACCGAATCATCGTGATGGAGTTCGGAACCCTCATTGCGCAAGGAACGCCCGAAGCGATCCGAACCAATCCTGCCGTGATCGAGGCCTATCTGGGAGCGGTGGTATGACGAGCATGCAGAAATCCAATGAGGCCTTGCTTGAAGTCGATGCGTTGGGCGCCCGGTATGGAAAGGTCGAGGCACTCCAGTCCGTCACCCTCAAGGTTGATGCCGGCCAGATCGTGACAGTCATCGGTCCCAACGGAGCAGGAAAGACCACGCTCCTCAACTCGATCATGGGCGTTCTGGACTCAGTCAGCGGAACGACGCGAATGGCCGGGACCGTGATGACCGGGCCAGTCGAGGAGCGTGTCGGACAATCTCTCTGCCTGGTGCCCGAGAAGCGAGAGCTTTTCTCGAACATGAGCATTTCGGACAACCTGATACTGGGCGCCTACCTCCGGCATCGCAGCCGAGACCGGACGTGGAAGCACACTCTTGACGAGGTCTACGGGCTGTTTCCTCGGCTTCTCGAACGACGAGACCAGTTGGCCGGGACATTGTCAGGAGGCGAGCGACAAATGCTGGCGATCGGAAGAGCTCTGATGGCAAAGCCATCAGTTCTCATGCTGGACGAGCCGAGCCTGGGCCTTGCGCCGCTGGTGGTCAGAGAGATTTTCACGATCATCACCGACCTCAAGAACCGAGGGGTCGGCATCCTGCTCGTCGAGCAGAACGCCCGCGCCGCACTCCAGTGCGCCTCGTACGGGTATGTCCTCGAGAACGGGCGGCTGGCCAAGGAGGGACCTGCTCAAGCACTTCTCGAGGACCCGACTGTCATATCCAGCTACCTCGGTCTGGCGGGCTAACCGCGCATCGAAGCGGGCGCCGCGTAACAGTCCCATCTGCCAGTGGCGCGACGCCTCGAGGTTTCAAGTCCATGGGGGCCACTCATCGACGCCCGTGCGGCACCGGCAGTTGATGGAACGTCCTGCGTGTCAACTCGCGAAGCCAACGGTTCGCGCGGTCGTGATGGAAGCGCGGGTGCCAGTACTGCTTGAGCATGAATGTCGGCAACGAGACCGGCGGCTCGACCATCCTGACCACGCCGTGGTGTGAGAAGACCGATCCGAGCTCCCGCGGAACCGTCGCAATGAACTCAGGGTGCTGGTCCAGCAGCAAAGGGATCACAAGGAAATGCGGTGTAAGGATTCGCAGCTCTCGCTTGATCCCGGCATCGTCCACTGCGCGGTCATAGGGTGTCGTGGGTTGTCCGGTCAGCGTCACCGCTACGTGCGGCATGGCGCTGTATTCCTCTTGAGAGATTGTCTTGCCCACCTTCTTGTTTTTCACGCTCACGATGCAGACGAAAGTGTGGGAGAACAGGTCCTCCTGATAGAGACCTTCCGTGGCGTTGAGGACTGAGCCAAGCGCAAGGTCACCCTCGCCCGAGCCAAGCACGGACGTAAGCTGTTCCGGCACGACCTGCAGGGTATTGATTCGGCACTGTGGCGCGACCTTCTTCAGCATGGAGACAAGCGTGGGGAGAAACACCAGTTCGCCCATGTCGCTCAAGCAAAAATTGAACGTCCGCTTTACATGCACCGGGTCGAATTTCGACTCGGAAAGCACCTGATCACGAATCGTTCCCATCACATCGAGGATCACTGATGAAAGCCCCTCGGCCTTCGCCGTCGGAACGATGCCGCGGCCCGACTTGACGAACAGGGGATCGTCAAAATACGTGCGAAGACGCGTCAGGGAGTGGCTCACCGCGCTTTGCGTCAGGCCCAGCGTCTTGCCGGCGCGGGTCACGCTGAGTTCACGGAGCAATGCATCGAAAACGATCAGCAGGTTGAGGTCTAGCTTCCCGACAATCTGATGAGTGTCCTTCATGTTAGTTATGTCTCCTATGTGGTTGAGTAATGGTAACTCCGACCGTAACCTTGTGCCAACAGTCGGGCATGTACTTGGCCCAGGAGACAAAATGACCAGCGCAACCCTGCGAGTGCGTGTAGCGGCGAAGGAAGCAGCCGCCACCGACATCGCCACTTTCGAATTGGTAGACCCGGAAGGTAAATCGCTCCCGCGCTTCTCTGCCGGCTCACATATCGACGTTCGCGTTGCCGGCGACATCGTTCGCCAGTATTCGCTGTGCAACGATCCCGCAGAGAGTCATCGCTATCTGATCGGTGTGTTGCGTGACGCCGAGTCTCGCGGCGGCTCGGTCGCAATGCACGAGAAGGTTCAAGTCGGCGACCTGATGGAGATCAGCGAACCGAAGAACCACTTTGCGCTCGCCCACGCAGCCACGCGCAGCTTGCTCATGGCCGGCGGCATCGGCGTCACCCCGATTCTCTGCATGGCCGAACGCCTGGCGAGCATCGGAGCCGAGTTCGAGATGCATTACTGCACGCGATCGCGCTCACGGACTCCATTTCAAGATCGTATTGCCTCGTCTTCATTCGCTCCGAAAGTCCAGTTCCACTTCGACGACGAGGAAGCATCGCAACGCATTGATCTTCCTTCCGTCCTGGCCAACCCCCAACCCGGGACGCATCTGTACGTGTGCGGCCCCAAGGGATTCATGGATGCAACCCTGGCCGCAGCGAGAAACGCCGGCTGGTCGGCCGATCAATTGCACTATGAATTCTTTGCGTCTGACGTTGCCCCCAGCGACTCCGACGAGAGCTTCGAGGTGAAGCTCGCGAGTTCCGGTCGAATCGTGGTAGTGGCGCAGGACCAGACGGTCGTCCAGGCGCTGGCTGCCGCTGGCATCGAGGTACCCACCTCATGTGAGCAGGGCGTATGCGGCACCTGTCTCACGCGCGTCCTCGAGGGCGTTCCCGATCACAAGGATCTATTCATGACACCTGAGGAGCAAGCCCTGAACGATCAGTTCACTCCCTGTTGTTCCCGATCGAAAACGCGCCAACTTGTCCTCGACATATAGACAGACCATGCAAACATCCACGACCGTTGGATTCCCTGTCGAATTCGACGTGGCCCCCTATCGCCTCTCCGGCATCGTCGTTGGCACGCTGCTGAACCATGCGGCCGCTCTGGCGGCACTCGGTACCTCGGTGAGGGAGAACCCCTACAAGGCGCCGCCCAAGGGCCCAGTGCTCTACGTCAAGCCACGCAATACGCTTTCGCCTTCGGAATCTGCGGTTCCTGTGCCTAAGGCGCACGCCGCCCTGGAAATCGGTGCCTCATTGGGTCTCGTGATCGGGCGGACGGCGTGCGGTGTCGACGAGCGTGACGCTATGAGCCACATTGCCGGTTATACGCTCGTCGCAGACCTCAGCGCACCGCACGACAGCTTCTATCGCCCGTCGCTCCGATTCAAGGTTCTCGATGGATCTTGCCTCGTCGGGCCCCGCGTCACGCCAAGCGCAGAGGTCATGAATCCGGACGAGCTCACGATCCGCGTATCCATAGACGGCGAGCATGTCCACACCGCGAGCACGTCGGGCATGGTCCGGACCGCGGCTCGACTCATCGCAGATGTCAGCGACTTCATGACCCTTCGCCCCGGAGACATCCTGATGCTCGGGATCGCCCACGGTGCACCGCGCGCGCGTGCGGGGCAGGCATTTGTCATCGAATGTGAGCCCATCGGCCGTCTGAGCGGACGGCTAGAGATCGAAGAATCGGAGTTCAAGGCATGAGAACCGCCAACGTCGCCTATGCCGGCGCACTGCACCAAGCCAGACCGCACGCGAACGGCATCCAACTGGAAGACGGTCGAATTCTCGAAGAAGACCAAGTGGTCTGGCTACCGCCCCTCGATGTCGGAACTGTGATCGCGCTGGGCCTTAACTACGCGGACCACGTGAAGGAACTGTCGAAGGAGCTTACGGTGACCTCCAAGGACGAGCCGCTGGCGTTCTTGAAGACGATCGGCGCGCTGATCGGGCATCGTGGGCTGACCCGCCGACCGAAGGAAGCGACCTTCATGCACTACGAGTGCGAGTTGGCGGTCGTGATCGGCAAAACGGCTCGGAACGTCAGCCGTGCAGCCGCCATGAACCACGTTGCGGGCTACACCGTATGCAACGACTACGCGATTCGCGACTACCTCGAGAACTGGTATCGACCGAATCTCCGAGTTAAGAACCGCGACACGTGCACCGTCCTCGGACCGTGGTTCGTCGAGGCTGCCGATGTACCCGATCCCCATGCACTCCAGTTGCGGACCATCGTCAATGGAAAGGTGACTCAGCAAGGTTCCACTGCCGACATGATCAATGACATTCCATCGTTGATCGAGTACCTCAGCGGCTTCATGACGCTGCGTGCGGGTGACGTGATCCTCACAGGCACGCCCGACGGCGTGGTCAATGTCGACGTCGGCGACCAGGTCATCACGGAGATCGACGGCATCGGCCGCCTCATCAATACCATCGTGGGCGACGACGCCTTCGGACGCTAGGAGAACGACAACATGCGTATTCAACACCTGATCGACGGGAAATCCGTTGAAAGCAACAGCTACTTCGAAACGATCAATCCTGCCACCCAGGAGGTCCTTGCAGAAGTGGCCGCTGGCGGTCAGCTTGAAGTCGACACCGCCGTGGATGCCGCGAAGGCGGCTTTTCCGAAATGGGCTGGTTTGCCTGCGACCGAAAGAGCAAAGCTAATGCGCAAGCTGGGCGACCTCATCGCCAAGCATGTTCCCGACCTTGCCCGCACGGAGACGATGGACTGCGGACAGACCATTACTCAAACCGGCAAGCAGCTCGTGCCCCGCGCCGCGGACAATTTCTACTACTTCGCCGAGATGTGCACGCGCGTGGATGGCCACACGTATCCGACGCCGACGCATCTGAACTACACGCTCTACCACCCGGTCGGCGTGTGCGCGCTCATCAGTCCCTGGAATGTGCCGTTCATGACCGCGACCTGGAAGACAGCCCCTGCGCTCGCCTTCGGCAACACGGTGGTCCTCAAGATGAGCGAGCTGTCTCCATTGACGGCAGCGCGCCTCGGCGAGCTGGCACTCGAGGCGGGCATTCCCGCGGGCGTCCTGAACGTTGTGCACGGCTTCGGCAAGGATGCCGGCGAGCCTCTCTGCCGCCACCCGGATGTGGCCGCCATCTCTTTCACGGGCTCTACCGTGACGGGCAACCGAATCGTGCAGGCGGCGGGCCTCAGGAAGTTCAGCATGGAGCTCGGCGGCAAAAGTCCCTTCGTGATCTTCGACGACGCCGACATGGACCGCGCGCTGGACGCCGCGATCTTCATGATCTTCAGCAACAACGGCGAGCGCTGCACCGCCGGCAGCCGCATCCTTATCCAGCAGAAGTCCTACCCTGCGTTTGCCGCGAAGTTCGCCGAGCGAGCCAAACGCCTTGTCGTAGGAGATCCGCTCGACGAGAAGACCATCATCGGACCGATGATCAGCCAGGCGCATCTGGCCAAGGTGCGCGGCTACATCGAGCTTGGTCGCAAAGAAGGCGCGACGCTGCTGTGCGGCGGCCTCGACGCGCCGGATCTGCCCGCGGAGGTCGCGAAGGGCAATTTCGTTCGCCCGACCGTGTTTGCGGATGTGGACAACAAGATGCGGATCGCGCAAGAAGAGATCTTCGGACCCGTCGCCTGCCTGATTCCGTTTACAGACGAGGCGGATGCCATTCGTCAGAGCAACGATATCCAGTATGGCTTGTCCAGCTACGTCTGGACCGAAAACATCGGTCGGGCGCATCGCGTCGCTGCCGGGATCGAAGCCGGCATGTGCTTCGTCAACAGTCAGAACGTCCGAGACCTGCGCCAGCCCTTCGGGGGAATGAAGGCGAGCGGCACCGGACGCGAAGGCGGCACTTGGAGCTATGAGGTGTTCCTGGAACCCAAGAACGTGGCGGTATCTCTGGGAAGCCATCACATTCCACATTGGGGCGCTTGAGGCGACCACCGAAAGGGATGCAACATGAGCTTGTATGGCATGCAAAAGTTTCTCTACCAGCTGAACCGCGACCCGGGGGTGCAACGCCGCTTTCGCGATGACCAACGATCGCTTCTGGATGACTATCCGCTCAATGACGAAGAGCGCGGGGCCATCGCACGCGGCGACCTGGGTCTGATGTACGTGCTTGGTACGAACGGGCAGCTCCTGATGCACTTCGCGGCATATCTCGGGATGCCCTGGGCCGACTATATCCAGGCCATGCGCGATGGGGTCGCAACGCATGGACCAGTCCGCGAAGGCGTTTACGCAATGACCACGTCGATGGATGAGAGGGTGGCCGGCGTATGAGCCTCGTTTTTGCAGGCGTATGCAGCCATGCGCCGGGGATTACCGGCCGGGCCCATCTGGCCGATCCGGCGCTGCGCGACCCCTTCCATGCCGCGTTCTATGCGATGGGCGAGGAGATGCGGGCCACGCGTCCCGATGCGGTCATTCTCGTCGGTGCCGAGCACTTCGCCAACTTCTTCATGAACAACATGCCTGCGTATGCCATTGGCATGGGTGATGAATATGAGGGCCCCATCGAGGATCCGAACTGGCTGGGAATCGAGAGAACCAAGATTCCTGGCAATGCGGATTTGGGCAAGCGTATCGTCGCGGAGACGATGCAAACGGTCGACGTCGCGTTCGCCGAGGAATGGAAGTTTGATCACGGCTTGATCGTCCCGCTGCATTTTCTGACGCCGAGATTTGATCTCGATGTCATCCCGGTGAACATCAACTGCCAGGGGCCACCACTGACTCCCCTGCACCGCGCCTGGGCCTTTGGCGAGGCGCTGCGCCGCGCGGTCGAGAAGGTGCCGGAACGAATCGCGATCGTTGCCACGGGTGGAATCAGCCATTGGCCGGCAACGCCAGATTCCGGGAAAATCAATGAGGCCTGGGATCGCGACTTCATGGCCAAGTGGTGCCGCAACGACAAGCAGGAACTGCTCGCCTACAAAGATGCCGACATCTATCGTGAAGCGGGCCAGGGGGGCTTCGAAATTCGGACCTTCATCGCCTTGGCAGCTGCGGCAGGCGGTCGCGGCACGGTGCGCCACCTGCAACCGATCCCCATCTTCTCGGTCAGCGCGACCATCGCCGTGATGGAGATTGCTTGATGCCATCACCAGGGCTTTAGCCCCTAGACGAACCACTTGTTCATCAAACCTTCACCGATATGCTGCCCAGCGACACAACCCTGACCCTTGCCCGCGAACTCTATGATGCCCGCAAGAGGCGCGTACAGGTCCGTCACTTCTCGCGTCGATATCCCGAAATGACGATCGAGGACGGATACGCCATACAGCGCGAATGGGTCAGACTCGAAGAGGCCGACGGGCGCGTCGTCAGGGGACGAAAGATCGGCCTCACGTCGCGTGCCATGCAGCAGTCGAGCCAGATCGACGAGCCCGACTATGCGCCACTGATGGACGACATGTTCTTCACGCAAGGGACAGATGTTCCGATCGCGCGCTTCATCGCACCCCGCATCGAGGTCGAACTCGCATTCATCCTCGGCAGGCCCCTAAGGGGGCCCCTTGTCAGCATTTTTGACGTCCTCGCTGCGACGGAATACGTGTCGCCTGCACTCGAGATCATCGATGCCCGCATCGAGCAGTTCGATCGCGAGGACAAAGGCATGCGCAAGGTCTTCGACACCATCTCGGACTTCGCCGCCAACGCGGGCATCATGCTGGGCGGCCGTCCGGTGCGCCCTGACGCGGTGGATCTGCGTTGGGTTGGCGCCATGTTGTTCAAGAACGGCGTCATCGAGGAAACCGGCCTGGCGGCAGGGGTTCTGAATCATCCAGCGACAGGTGTCGCATGGCTGGCTAACAAGATCGCGCCACATGATGAACAGTTGAATGCCGGAGACGTTGTGCTGGCCGGCTCGTTCACCCGTCCGATCACCGCCGGCGCGGGCGACAGCATCCACGCCGATTACGGCCCTCTCGGAACGATCTCGTTCCGCTTCGTCTGAGAAGTGACCCCACTGCCGACAAGCCCCATGGCCAACAAGGATCCGATCTTCACCTCTCTCGTACTCAAGGATGCCGAGCTGCTGAAGGCAGCTTGCTACATCGACGGCCGCTGGCTCCGCGCGGAGAATGACGCCACTCTCACGGTGCGAAACCCAGCTACAGGATTGGTCATTGGCACCGTGCCTGACATGGGCGCGGTGTAGACTCGTCGTGCAATCGAGGCAGCAACGGCTGCTTTCGCCACCTGGCGCCGGCAAACGGCCGAGGATCGCTCGCGTGTCCTTCGCCGATGGTACGAGTTGATGGTTGAACATGCAGAGGATCTTGCGCTACTGATGACTGCAGAGCAGGGCAAACCGCTTGCCAAAGCCCGCGGGGAGATCACCTACGCGGCGTCATACATCGAGTGGTTCGCAGAGGAAGCCAAGCGTGCTTATGGCGAGACCGTTCCTTCGCCATGGAATGACAAGCAGATCTTGGTAACACGCGAGCCGGTGGGCGTCTGCGCAGCGATCACGCCGTAGAACTTTCCGGCCGCGATGATCACGCGCAAGGTTGCTCCGGCACTTGCGGCGGGCTGCAGCATCATCGTCAAGCCTGCCGAGCAGACCCCGTTGTCGGCCCTGGCGATGGCTGAACTGGTACGACGCGCAGATGTTCCACCAGGCGTCTTCAACGTTCTGACCGGCGATGCCCGCACGATCGGCGGCGAGTTGACCGCGAGCAAGGCGGTCCGAAAGCTGACATTCACCGGTTCGACCGAGGTCGGCAGGATCCTCGCCGCGCAATGCGCGCCGACGCTGAAACGAATGTCGCTGGAACTCGGCGGGAACGCGCCTTTCATCGTGTTCGATGACGCCGACCTCGATGCCGCGGTCGCGGGGGCCATGGCCGCCAAGTACCGCAACTCCGGTCAGACCTGCGTCTGCGCCAACCGGTTGCTCGTTCAGTCGTCCTTCCACGACGCCTTCGCCTTGAAGCTCACCGCTGCAGTGGAAGCATTGAAGGTTGGTCATGGAACATGATCCTCATGTTGCCCAAGGTCCTCTGATCGATGAAGATGCGGTCGCCAAGGTCGAAGATCTCGTGGCCGACGCTACGAAACTCGGCGCGAGAGCCACGACCGGAGGATCTCGCCACCAACTCGGCGGCACGTTCTACCAGCCCACGGTGCTCGTAGGGTGCACGCCGGAAATGCGCTCGCGCGGGAAGAGGTGTTCGGTCCCGTCGCACCTCTGCTCCGCTTCGAAACCGAGGAAGATGCGATCCGCATGGCCAATGACACCGAGTTCGGGCTTGCCGCCTACTTCTACGCACGCGACGTTGGACGGATCTGGCGCGTCCACGCTGCGCTGGAAGCTGGCATGGTCGGAGTGAATACCGGCTTGATCAGCACCGCCGTGTGGCACCGTTTGGTGGGGTGAAGCAGTCGGGCCTGGGCCGCGAGGGCTCGCTCCATGGCCTTACAGAGTACCTCGAGACGAAGTATCTCTGCATGGGCACAAGCTGAAGCGCTGCGTCGGACTCCTCCCTTAGAGGTCAAGGGGTCAAGGGGTCAAGGGGTCAAGGGGTCAAGGGCAAGCAAGTATGACGTCGCTCTACCGCCTGCGGCTTTCTGCGGGCGGCGACAATGCACGCCGACGGTTCATGACAAATGGGATTACACCTCGAGGTGCGCAAGAAGGGCGTGGGCGAAATCCGCCGGTGATTCCACCGCGCTGAGGTGCCCACCTGGCAGAACTACAAGTCGACCACCGCTTGCAATCGAATCCGCCATGTACCTCGAATGATCGTGCGGAACTGCCGAATCGGCCTCTCCAGCAATCACTAGGGTCCTCGCCCGCACCAGCCTGAGCTGTTCCCGCATGTCGGCATCCCTGAGCGCGGCCATCGCTGCAGCGTAGCCATGCTGATCCATCGCGCGAAACGACGCGATCAGCGTGTGCAACGCCGGCGAGCCAGCCTCTCGATAGGCCGGTGAGAACATCCGCTCGAGCAAGCCTCCCACGAAAGGCTCGACGCCTGATGACGCGGCAAGCGCAATGCGCCGATTCCATTCGTCGGTGGTCAGCGGGAGTCGAGCCGATGCGTTGGCTACAACTAGACTTCGCACGCGGCCTGGAGCGATCGCGGCGACTTGCAGACCGATGAGTCCACCCAGCGAGGTGCCGACAAAGTCGAACTCGTCGAGGCCTAAGGCAGACGCAAGCGCAAGGGCATCCTGGGCAAGCACCTCCACAGCGTACGGCTCCTGCGTGACTTCTGTTGCCCCGTGACCACGCAAGTCGAACCGGACAACGTGGCGATGAGGCGTCAGCAAGGGAACTACGGAGTCCCACAAGCCGTGATCAAAGCCGATTGGATGGGCAAGAATCAGCGCAGGCAGTGAACTCTCACCTTCGCGCCGGTAAAAATGCCGAATTCCGTTTGCAAGAATGGATGACACGTGACAAGACTTTCAATCTGAGGAACTCGCCCTGTCTATATGCCATAGATGAGCAAGCGTACTCTGGAATGTGTTCTGCGGAACCCACGATGACCGGATTCTCTTGAATCCGTCAGGCGCTCGCAGTGGCGATGGGAATCGTGGCAGGCTTTTCCTGCTCCGCCTCTTCCTTCACCATCTTCTGCACCAGCCAACGAAAGCGTCCGAGCGCTTCGTCGGCGCGGATCGGAAGCATCTTGAAGTCAGCGCGAAGACTGAGGCTACGCGACTGCAGCGTGATCATGGTGCGATCCTCCTCGAAGGCGTCAACTACGCTCTGGTGGATCGATCGCGTGACCTCTGGATCGTCGATCGCGAAGTTGTGAGGATGCGCGAAGAAATAGTGGGTCGAATTTTCGGTCTCAGGCGTGAGTGCTTGGCAGCCATGAAACATCGCGGCTCCTTCGCGATTGCCCTCAGGAGCACCTTGCCCAGCATCCAGCATGCCCGAGTCCATGATGAAGATGCCCGGCACCAGGAAGTCGTAGTGATTCCATCGATCGACCTTCCCTGGAAACGGCTTGACCTTCTGCACGAAGCCTGGCGGCGTGGTGTTCAACGTCCAACGCTTCACGTGAACACCGCGTTCCAGCATCTCCGTCTTCGGCAGGTTCGCGGCGTAGTCCTCCGAGCCGCCTAGAGTGGTCGGATGGACGTACGGCAGATGCGCCAGATCCAGCAGGTTGTCTGCGATGAGAAGATAGTTGGTGTCGTAGTGTGTATAGCCTTGAAGCGAGCGCCACTCCGGATCGTCGAGCCAGTGAGTGTCTGGGATCAATGACTCATCCGCCTTCTCTACGTCGCCCATCCAGACCCACAGCCAATGACTGCGATCGACGACGGGAAAGGTCCTGACCCGAGTGCCTGGCGGAATTCGCGGCTGGCCCGGGATCTCGACGCACGTTCCACTCTCGTCGAACTTGAGACCGTGATACATGCAACGCACGCAATCGCCTTCGCGCCGACCCGCAGACAACGGAGCTCCCCGATGACAGCACATATCCTCGAAAGCGACCACGTCTCCGTTCGCCTTGCGCCAGATCGCGAGCGGAACGTTGATCACCGTGCGCTTTAGAAAGTTGTCGCTTTCGACTTCGCTGGACCAACCAGCCACATACCAACAGTTCTTGATGAACACTTCGCTTCTCCTACTTCACCGGCGCGGTGTCCTGCTTGATGTACTTCCAGCCACCATTGGTGATCTGCATCATCACGGCGGCTCGCTGGTCATAGCCGACGTGATCTGTCGCCGACATGTTGATCACGCCCTGAGTGGTCACCAGCCCTTGCACCCTCTCAAGAGAGTCGCGAAGTGCGGACCGGAACGCATCCGTGCCCGGTTTTTGGTTGGCCAGTGCGGAGGTCAGACCGGCCCGCAGCAGCATATTGGCATCGAAGGCGTTTGCGACGAAGACGGACATCGAATCCGGACCGTTGACGGCCTCATAGGACTTGGTCGCTTCCAGCGCGACCGGGCGAATCGGGTTCGACGCTTCGAGCTGCGATGCGACGAGCACTCCGCCGGCAGCAAAGAGAGCCCCCTCTGCATCCTTTCCTGCAAGCCGCAGGAAGTCGCGATTTGCGATCCCATAGGTTTGGTAGATCCTCCCCTTGTAGCCGCGCTCGAGCAGTGTTTTCTGCGGCAGGGCGCCGGGGGTTCCAGCGCCGGCGATCAGGATTGCGTCGGGATTGACAGCCATGATCTTGAGTACCTGAGCGGTTACGCTGGCATCGGTCCGACCATACTTTTCCGTGGCTACCCGCTTGACGCCAGCCTTCTGGGCTTGTGCGTCGATCTCCGTCAGCCACGACTCACCGTAGGCGTCGTTAAAGCCGATGTATGCCAAGGTCTTGACCCCGTTCGCCACCATGTGGTTCATGGTCGTCGCAGCGACGATGTTCTCGTTGGCGATGGCCTTGAAGGTCCAGCGGCGCGTCGCGTCCTGAGGCTCCACGATGCGAGCGCTTGCTGCGAGGCTGATATGCGGAACCTTCTGCTCGGAAGCGATGAGCACGAGGGGCATCGTGGCCGGACTCGTGCTGGATCCCATGACGACATCGACCTTGTCCTCTTCGACTAGGCGCTTGAAGTTCTTCGCGCTGCTCGTCGGATCGGATCCATCATCGAGCACGATGTAGCTGATCTTTTGTCCGCTGATTTCCTTGGGGAAGAGCTTGATGGCATTTTGAGTCGGGATACCGAGCGAGGCACCCGGTCCTGTCAAGGACAGAGTCACTCCGACTTTGACATCTGCGAAAGCGCTCGAAGTTGAGACACAGGCCACTGCAATGGCCGAAAGCGCGAGAAGCCGCGAGAATTTCATCGATTTGTCTCCAGTGTCTCGCCGAGCATTGGCGCCGGCGTGGAGCAAGAATAGGGTTCCTCCACCCATGGGGCAAGCTCATGAACGACATGATGTTGATGAGCGGCGTGCATACTGGGCTAACCCTTGAAACAGGTTCCGAGCCATCGCCGAGTGCCTGGAAGACTGGGAAGACAGCACACACGTTGAGGAAGCAGGAGCGTTCACAACGCTGTTGGGCAATGGCGGGCGGCGCCGCCGGGGAGATTAGCCTTCGGTACGGTTCGATCAGGCGTCTTCACCACTTTGATGGCGATGTCCGACACAAACTGGGTCTGGCCGAAGATGCCGAGTACTGGTGTTGTCTTGACTTCGTGCAATGCGGGCAGCAAGGTAAAACGGCCGGCCCATCCCCTCGGGCGCAGCATTACGCGCTATCAGAGAGCACCGAGCACTTTTTAAATGCCTGACGGACGCCTGAAGCGATTCAGGCGTCTTTGAGGCGGTTTACCCGCCCAGGCGCACAAGCGCACCCAGTATCAGCGCGCCCGCGAAGCCTGCCACCAGGCTCCCATTTGGCCTGGCCACTCGACGGAAGGGGACCGCGGTGATCTTGTTCCTGGCGAACTGCCCGCTCGGCGGATCTCGTCGATGCAGGCGGCTGTCGAGCCCAACGACGACTCGCAAGGTGCTCGCCATGCGGAGCGGCTCCTGAAGGAGCCCGAACGATACCGCTTGCTCGCTCGCCGAATATCCACATGCGTAGATCGAGGTTCACGCGACGGACCGCCGGCGATAAGGTTGCACCTCGCCCCCAGTGTGTTCGACCCGCACGTTCCCGTGCTGCTGCTTCTGCTCGCGCACCCTTCGCATCGTCTTCCATGAGTGCCGTACTCCCCCGCCTGACCGTAGAGCCATCCACCGCCCCGCCGGCCGTTGTCGCCGCGAGCCACATCACCGTCGTCGCGGACGCTGCGAACGATCCGAAGCGACAGGCTTCGATGCGCAGCGCGCCGAGCCGCTGGCGCCTGCTGCTGCCCTGGCTGCTTCCGGTCGTGCTCGTCGCGCTCTGGCAGTATTTCTCGGCCATCGGGCGCCTGCCCGCGGGCATCCTGCCGGCACCGTCCGACGTGCTGCGCGCTGCCTGGCTGCTTGCCGAACGTGGTGAACTCCAGCGCGACATTCTGGTCAGCCTGCGCCGCGTCGCCATCGGCTTCATGACCGGTGCCGCAACCGGCCTGGTGGTGGGCTTCCTGGTCGGCCTGTCCAGCCTGGCGCACGGACTGCTCGACCGCTCGCTCCAGATGGTCCGCACCATTCCGCATCTTGCGCTGGTGCCGCTGATGATCCTGTGGTTCGGCATCGGCGAGGAGCCGCGCGTGCTGCTCGTGGCGATGGGCTCGCTGTTCCCGGTCTACATCAACACGATGAGCGGCATCCGCGGCGTCGATCCCAAGCTGATCGAGCTCGGCCGCTCGTACGGGCTTGGCCCCTTCGGCCTGATCGCCGGCGTGGTGCTGCCGGGCGCCCTGCCGCCGATCCTGACCGGCGTCCGCTACGCACTCGGCGTGGCCTGGCTCACGCTGGTGGTCGGCGAGACCATCGCCTCGCGCGACGGCATCGGCTACATGGTGCAGAACGCACGCGAACTGCTGCGCACCGATGTCATCCTGCTGGCGATCGTGCTGTACGCGATCGCGGGATGGCTGGCCGACTCAATCACGCGCGGGATCGAGCGCCGCCTGTTGCGCTGGCATCCGAACTACGCCAAGGGAGCGGTGCGATGACCCGGGCATCGCCTCAGGGCGACGGGCTCAGCCTGCGCGGTGTCGCCAAGGCCTTCGGCGAGCGCAGCGTGCTGCACGCGCTCGACCTCGAGATTCCGGCCGGCCAGTTCGTCGCGCTGATCGGTGCCAGCGGCGTCGGCAAGTCGACCCTTCTACGTATCGTGGCGGGGCTCGAGCCACCTAGCTCGGGCCGCGTCGAACTGCGCTCGCGGAGCCCCTCGCCGGACATCCGGATGATGTTCCAGGAAGACCGGCTCATGCCCTGGCGCTCGGTGCTGCGCAACGTGACACTGGGCCTGCGCGGCCGTGACGAGGACGCCCGCACGCTGCTCGCCGCGGTGGGCTTGGCCGGTCGCGACACCGACTATCCGGTGGTGCTGTCCGGCGGCCAGCGCCAGCGCGTCGCGCTGGCGCGCGCCCTGATCCACGAGCCCGAACTGCTGCTCCTCGACGAGCCCTTCGGCGCGCTCGATGCGATCACGCGGGCGTCGATGCAGCTGCTGCTCGAAGGCCTGCTGGCGCGCCGGCCGCGCACCGTGCTGCTGGTCACGCATGACGTCGAGGAAGCGCTGATCCTGGCCGATCGCGTGCTGCTCATGCGCGATGGCCGCGTCGCCCGCGACCTGTTCATCGACCGCGAGCGGCCGCGTCATCGCGGCGACCCGGAGCTGGCCGCACTCAAGGAGGAACTGCTCGAAGGGCTCGTGACTGCGCAGGCCGCGCAGGCGGGCTCCTGAGCAGTTCTCCAACCACCCCCTCCCCTACTTTTTCTCAAGGCCATCACAGGACTCTCGCCCATGCCGAAGCACACGCACTACCACCCCGACACCGCAGCCCTGGCCGCAAGGCGTCGCTTCCTCAGCCTGAGCGGGCTGGCGCTGGCCGGCGGCACCGGCGCACTGGCGCTGGTCGCCTGCGGCAAGAGCGACGCGCCGACCGCCGCGCCCGCAGCCGCAGCCGCGGCACCCGCGGCAACTACCGCCCCCGCCCCTCCGCAACTCACGATCGCGATCATCGGCGACGGCCGCACGGGCGTCTTCGCGTCGCTGCGCGCGGGCGACGGCGGCCGAAAGCTCGAAGACGAGATCGCCGCCAAGGTGGTGTGGCAGCCCGGCTTCACCGCATCGCTTCCAGTCATGGAAGGCATCAAGGCCGGCGGCGTCGACTTCAGTTTCGCGACCGCCACGGCGATCGTCAACGCGGTCGCGGCCGGCGTTCCGATCGTGCCACTGGCGGCCTACCCGCTGCCGGCCACCGAGGTCGACGTGCTGGTGGCCAAGGATTCGCCGATCCTCTCCGCCGCCGATCTCCGGGGCAAGAAGATTGCCCATCAGAACGGCACCACCGGCACCTACAGCCTGATCAAGTACCTGGAAGGCGCGGGCCTGCGGCTCGCCGACGTTCAGGCGGTCAGCCTCAGTGGCGCGGACGCCTACACGGCCTTCGCCCAGGGCAGCGTGGACGCATGGATCCACTGGCAGCCCGCCAGCGGCCTGGCCCTGGCCAAGCTCGGCGACAAGGCACGCACGCTGCCGGGTGTGCAGACCTACGACTATGCCTTCTACGTGGCCCGCGCCGACTTCGCCGACAACAACCCGCAGGTGGTCGCCCGCCTGGTGCGGCTGATTCGCCAAGCGCAGCAATACGCGGTCGCGCATCCGGACGAGACGGTGGCTTCCTGGGCCAAGCTCGGGGGGTTCGAGGCCGGCAGCGTCGAAGAGAAGATCTATCGCCAGCTCATCGTCGATGCCCGCCTGTCCGACTCGGGGGCCGTCGTGCTCAAGCCCATCGACAGTGCAGCCGCCGACTCGACGCAGGACCTCGCCAACAACTTCCAGTCGCTCGGCGTGCTGCCGAACAAGGTCGACGTGCGCAGCTTCCTGCTCGACCCCAAATTCGATCCGATCAAGAAGCTCGTCGCCGCCGAGCTCGGAGCCTGATCCATGACGCAACCCAGGGACAAGAAGATCCACCTTGCAGCTTTCGTCACCGCGGGGCCCGGGCGCCCCGGCGGCTGGCGCTACCCGGCCTCGGAGAGTGGCTGGCTCGATGCCGACTACTACAAGGGCATCGCGCGCACGCTCGAAAAAGGTCTGTTCGACCTTGCCTTCTTCGCCGACATCCTCGCGGTGCCCGATCGCTACCAGGGCAGCAATGACACGCAGCTGCGCTTCGGCGCGCTCGGTTCGCTGCGGCTCGACCCGGTGGTGGTGCTGTCGATCATGGCGGCCGCGACGCGGCACCTCGGACTGGCCTCGACACGGTCGACCAGCCATTACGAGCCCTTCGAGGTCGCGCGCTCCTTCGCGACGCTCGACCATCTGAGCGCCGGCCGTGCCGCCTGGAACGTGGTCACCTCCTTCCAGGACGCCGAGGCTCGCAACTTCTCGAAGAAGCAGCAGGTTCCGCGGAACAAGCGCTACGACCGGGCCGACGAGTTTCTCGAGGTCGTCTTCAAGCTGTGGGACAGCTGGCAGGACGACGCGCTCGTGCAGGACCGCGCGACGCCGCTGTTCGCCGACCCAGCCAAGGTGAACTACGTCGACCACGAGGGCGAATGGTTCAGCGTCAGGGGGCCATTGAACGTGTCGCGGCCGCCGCAGGGCTATCCGGTGATCCTGCAGGCCGGCGCCTCGGACCGCGGCCGCGATTTCGCGGCGCAGTGGGCCGATGCGATCTTCGTGAGCCACGATTCGCTGGACAGCGCCAAGGCCTTCTACAAGGAGATCAAGGACCGAGCGCGCACACACGGCCGCGATCCCGATTCGCTCAAGGTGCTGCCCGCCGCGACGCCGCTGGTCGGGGAGACGCAGGCGATCGCGGACGAGAAGGACCACGCGCTGCGGGCGCTGGTCGATCCGCATGCGGGGCTCTCGACGCTGTCCTATCACCTCGATGTGGACCTCTCGAAATACCCGCTCGACTCGGCGCTCCCCGACATCGACGTGCCCGGCGTGCAGGGCCACTACCAGGAGGTCCGCGAGGCCACCGAGCGTGACAAGTTGACCTTGCGCGACCTTGGCAAGCGCTATGGCAGCCGCTACGAAGGCGACCTGATCGGCACGCCGGTCAAGGTGGCCGACGGGATGGAGCGCTGGTTCCGCGAGGGCGCGTGCGACGGCTTCATGATCAGCGCGCCCTACCAGCCCGGCGGCTTCGAGGATTTCGTGCGGCTGGTGGTGCCCGAGCTGCAGCGTCGTGGCCTCTACCGCACCGCTTACGAGGGCGCGACCCTGCGCGAGAACCTCGGGCTCGAGCGTCCGGGCGTCGGCGCCTGGAAGGAGCGGGCCGCTTCAGGTGCCGACGCCAGGAGGGCGGCATGAGCCAAGAGGCAGTGACCGGCGAGATCGTGACGGTCCGCGCACGCGCCATCGACACCTTCGGCCGCTTCCTCGTGAGCGCGCGCCAGCATCACTTCGTCTCCGATGCAAAGGCGGCCGCCGGCGGTCCTGGCGACGCGGTGCAGGCGGGCGAGCTGCTGCTGGCCTCGCTGGCGTCGTGCGGGCTTGGACTGGTGCAGAAGACCGCGCGCGAGCGCGAACTGCCCTTGAAAGCCGCCGAGGTCGAAGTGTCCTTCGAGCGCGACCCGGAGGATGGCACGCGCTACGCAGCCATCCGACTGGCCTTCGTGCTCGAAGGGGTCGACCTGCCCACTGCGCGATCGCTGGTGGATGCCTTCACGGACACCTGCCCGATCTACAACACCTTGAGGCGCGGCGGGCCCATCGAAGCCACGGTGGAGATCGGGTGAGCCGACGGCGCAGACCGGTGACTGAACACACCCTGGCCGGCCGGCGGTTGCGGGCCGGAACCTGTCGCAGCAGGAACGAGGCTGCACACTGTGGATAACTTGCCCGATATCGCATGAGGCCGGAGCCAGCCAACATGAGTCGCGAATCCAGCGCCCAGCCAATCGTCGATCTTTTTGCCGGGTATGCGCAGGAGGTCCGTGAGCTCATGCCTGAGGCGACATGGGCGAACCGCATCTATACGCTGGCGGTGCGGGTGCTCAACGGGACTTTCGGGGCCGACTGGACAAATCTCCATGTGCTCGGAGACTCGGATCCAAGCAACTTCTTCCGAAGTCGGGCCGCCGCTGCCGGCGACGAGAGCTTTCATCGTGCTCGCGTGGCGGACCTCGCCGAAACACTCGCCAACTTGCAGAAGGTGCCGGGGTTGAAGGGCGTTCTCGAGGAAATGAAACGCGGACTCGTCGAGGATCGATTCGCCGAACTCGAGGTCGGAAAGATCTTGGCGCTCGCGGGCATTCGCTTCAGGTATGTCGAGCCCGGCGGGCCTCGGGGAACCAGTTATAGCAGTTCGACGAAAAGGCCATCCTGAACACGCTGAAGGGGGCGCGCTCACAGCTTCCCGCGAACGAAATGGGAGCCGTCTTCGTCAAGCTCCCGCAGACATGGGCTCCTGACGGAAACATCCGCGTTCATGCGCAATGTTGAAGCGCGCGGCAAGCGACTTCTTTCGAGGCACCGGACGGATAGTTTCCGTGATCTTCTATTTGACGCCCCGGTGAGCCAAATTTCGGCCGGCGCCAACAGCCCGTGAGCCATGACGCGAGCCCCGGCTGGGAGTCCATGCGCGGCCGCGACGCTCCCGACTTGCGGCGTCTATGCGCCCAGCCAAAGCTCCTATTGCAAGTCGCATTGTTTCAATATACATTACATACTTATTGTTATACCGACCCCGGATTCACGCTCACCCGCGGTCTTAGGCCGCCGGGGCCGCATTGCGGGGCCTACTCAGGGATCCAACATGTCGGTTCGCATTGGGCGCTTGCCCGTAGATGATCAAAGCAATGGATGGAGCGCATTGCTGCCGCCGCGACGGGCGAACGCCGCGGTACAGGGCGAGCTGGTCTTCGACTGGGTGGTGGTCGGTGCAGGGTATGCGGGCGTCGCTGCAGCCCGGCAACTCGCTCGGCTCCAGCCCAACGCATCCATCGCCCTTGTCGAAGCCGGCGTGGTCGGGGAGAACGCTTCCGGCAGGAACTCCGGCTTCGCGATCGATCTTCCGCATGCACCAGGGACATCGGAACATTGGACAGAGCAAGGCCGCCGCGCGATCCGCGTGGGACGCTTCGCGCTCGACGAACTGGATCACCTCGTCAAGGCGCACGGCATCGATTGCGGCTGGGAGAAGCGTGGGCGATACCACGTTGCGGTCACGGAAGAGGTCGCGAAGCATTCTCTCGCAACGTACGAGGCCAATCTCAAGGCCTGGCAAGAGCCGTACCGATGGATCGATCGAAGCGAGCTGCGAGAAGCACTGGGCACCGCCTACTACGGCGCTGCCATTCACACCCCGGGCACCTACCTCGTCAATCCGGCGAGTCTTATCCGCGGGCTTGCCGACAGCCTTCCTCCCCAGGTCAGGCTCTTCGAAAACTCACCAGTGATCGAAGCAGACATCCGCGGCCGGACGCCCGGCGTGCGGACCCCGCACGGCCGGATTCGCGCGAGCGCCCTCATCCTCACGGTCAACGCCTTCTCGCAGTCCTTCGGCGTCTATAGGGCGCGTCAGATTCCGATATTGCTGTTCGCGAGCCTGACGCCCGCGTTGAGCGATGAACAACTCGGCCAGCTCGGCAGCGAGTCGACCTGGGGCGTGACGCCAGCGCATGGCATGGCCGGACCGACGCTGAGGCTGACGCGAGAGCGTCGACTGATGATTCGCCAGGGATTCGAGTACTCGCCGTCATTGCGCACCACTGACGCCCGACGCGCGAAGGCCCGGGAGACCAATCTGGCGCTCCTGTGTCGGCGATTTCCTCAGCTCGGCCCGATCGAGCTGGAACACTTCTGGGCCGGCTGGCTTGCCGTGTCGCACAACCACGCGCCCGCATTCGGTCGCGTGGGACCGCATTCGTATGCCGCCTCGTGCTGCAACGGGTCCGGCATCGTGCGGCACACCGCAGCGGGCGTGTTCATCGCGGACCTCGCCCTCGGCCAGGACCATTCTCTGATTGCCGATTTTCTCTCGCAAGGAACGGCCAGCTACATCCCTCCGCGCCCGCTGCGCGACATCGGCGTCAGCGTGGCCCTTTCCTATGGCGTGTGGACCGGGCGAGGTGAACGATGACGTCATCGTCGACGCGGCAGGGGCCGCACGATCTCTCATTTTTCTCACACGGAGCGCCTGAATGACTTCTCTTCGCCTCATCCCGGGACACACGATCGCCTCCGAGGCGCGCGGGGGCGCATCCGACGGCGTGGCCGAAATCTCTTGGGTGGTTACGGACAGCGAAGGCGCTTCGCTGCCCTGCGGCTTCGGTCGGTGGCACGAGGCAGCCTGTGAGCCGAAGACGCTCGCCTATGACGAAATCATCCTGGTGCTGGAGGGCGTCTTCGGCGTCGAGACCGGCGACGGAGAACGCGTTGAAGGTCGCCCCGGCGATGTGATCGAAATCCGCAAGGGGACCACGGTCAGATACTTCGGGCGCCAAGCCCGGCTCTTCTTCGTGACGAACTAGGACTAGGAGCGCGGGGGGGCTACGACTTTCCCGTCTTCCGCGGCGTCTCCTGGCCTCCAGCAACGATCATCCCGGCAAGGCATTCGAGTTGGGAGGCAATGGACTTCTCCGTCACCGGAAACAATTTGAACACTGCGATCCCGCGAAGCGTGGAGAACACCATTTCGGCGAATCCGTCGGGGTCGCAATGGTTCGTGGAGATCTCAGGGAAGAGCGCTAGGAAATGCGCGAACGATACCGGGTCTTCCGCCTGTCGTTTCGCATCGATGCGTTTGAAAAGCGAGGGAATGGACTTGCAGCCGAAGAACAATCCCCAGGCAGCCACATACGAGTCTGCACCGTAGATGTGCAGCCATGCGCGTTCCACGAACTCCGTAGCACGTTCGCTGAGCGGGATCGTTGCATCCGGCCACACAGGCCCTCTGTCCGACAGCGGGGCCATCACCTCTTCCACGACCTGCTCCAGCAGGGCCTGCCGGGTCCCGAAATGATGCTGCAGCGCACCGAGCGTGACCTTCGCGCCGGATGCGATGTTCTGCAGGTTGGCTTTCTGGAAACCCTGTCGCCGAATCAGCGATACCGCTGAATCCAGGATGCGACGCTGGGTCGTCTCGCTGCGCTCCGCCTGGGTTCTGACAACGCGCCGGGGTTTGTATGAGGAGGTAGCCATCTTCCGCGCATTGTAATAACGGCTTCGGGGCCCTCGCGTAAACCCTATACATGTTGCGTTAAACGCTTATTGTTTTATGCGAAATTGAAACGTACCATGCAGCCTCTGCAAGTCGACCATCAAGCGCCGAGGCTGTCCGCAGTGACCATCTCGACTTGCTCGGGGGAGATGTGCGTGGACCCCTATCTCAGGAATGTGATCTGCTGTCATGAAATCTGTACATCTCGAAGACGTCGCCGAACTGCACCCGCTTTTGCAGGGGGGAGAGGTCTCTCTACAAGCGGCGCGCAAGAAAAAGGCGCTTGTTGCCGCCATCATTGGCAACGCGCTAGAGTGGTATGACTTCATCGTCTACGGCTTTCTGGCGGTCTTCATTGCCAAGCAGTTCTTTCCGCCCGGCGATGACGCCGCAGCGCTCTTGCTGACCTTTGCTACATTCGCCCTCTCCTTCGTCGTGAGGCCGTTCGGTGGCGTATTGATCGGTCTGTATGCCGATCGCTTCGGGCGACGTCCTGCGCTGAGCTTCATCATGGCGTCGATGACCGTGTCGATGCTCATCATGGTCTTCGTCCCCTCCTACGCATCCATCGGGGTCGCCGCCACGGTGTTGATGGTCATCGCGCGCATCCTGCAGGCGCTGTCCGCGGGAGGCGAGTTCGCTAGTGCCGCGACCTACCTTCTGGAGTCCGTTCCGGCGAAAAAACGAGGTCTCTACAGCGGTCTCTACAGCAGCGGCCCACTGCTCGCGACCGTCATGGCGGCTCTCGTCGGACTGTTGATGACCCAGGTGATGTCACCAGAATCCAGAGACAGCTGGGGATGGAGGGTTCCCTTCGCCTTCGGCCTGCTGATTGCGCCGGTTGGCTACTACATCAGGAGATACCTGCCGGAGTCCGAAGTGTTCGAGAAGAACGCCGACACCCGAGGAACCATCGAGATGCTTCAAATCGTCTTTCGAGACCATCGCCGTGCACTCGTTGTCGCGCTCTCTCTGGCTGCGATCGGCACGTCGGTGCAATACGTTCTACTCGTGTACGCGCCCACCTATGCCGTGCGTGAACTCAAGCTGCCAGCCCATGTTCCGTTTCTGGCCCTGTTGGTCTGCGGCAGCATCGGAATGGTCCTGACACCGCTGCTGGGAATGGTCGCTGACCGGGTGGGGGCGGAAAGGCAACTGCACGTCAGCCTTGGCGCACTGATCCTGCTGATCTTGCCGCTCTATGTCTGGATGACCTCCGGGCCATCGACGACCAAGTTCATCGTCTGCTCGGCAATCTTCACCACGGTGACGTCGGCCTCCAACGCGGTCTATCCAAAGTTGATGGCGTATCTTTTTCCGCCCGAACTTCGCTCGACAGGCATGGCGATCTCCTACAACCTGAGTGCGACCATCTTCGGAGGCTTCTCGTTGTATGCCATCACCGTCATGCTGAATGCTGTCCAAAGCCCTCTGGTGCCTGCCTTTTACGTGGTCGCCGTGACGGCCGTCTTCTGGGCCGTCCTGGTTGCGTTTCATCGACGCGGCTCGGACTTCAAGGTCTGACAGTGATCGTCGGCAGGAAATCGAGTCCCACCACCCTATCTCCAAGGAAAACACCATGCCCAATGCATCCAATGCAGTGAAACTTGTCGCCTCAGACCGAGCGAGAGAGCTGTATTCCCGCCTGCTCGTGTGCGATATGACTTCGCCTTTTTGCGCACCCGCGGACAAACGGCTCAAGGACGCGTTCGTTCAACGGCTCGTCAACGACGGCTTCACCTACGTGTCGTTCACACTGGCGGCGGACAACAGCGATACGATCGGCGCGATCCAGGCCATCGCGGCGTATCGGAAGTTTTTCCTTGACCAGAGCGACCTCTGCATTCTGGTCAACACCGTGGACGACATCCATCGGGCGAGGAAGCAGGGCAAGCTCGCCGTGGGCTTCCATTTTCAAGGGTCGGTTCCGGTCGGTCGTGACCTCTCGATGGTTGAAGTCTTCTACAAGCTGGGGATCCGCCACATGCTGCTGGCCTACAACCAGAAGAACTTCGTGGCGGATGGATGCCACGAACTGGGTGAGGGCGGGCTTAGCCGATTCGGGCGAACGCTGGTCACCGAGATGAACCGAGTCGGGATGTTCGTGGACGTTGCCCATGCCGGCTATCGCTCCTGCATGGAGGCCATTGAGTACTCCGATCGCCCAGTGATCTGCAGCCATGGGAATATCTGGAACATCCATCAGCATCCGCGTTGCTACCGAGACGACCAGATCAAGGCGGTTGCGGCCAGCGGAGGGGTGTTCGGGCTGACGGGGCTCTCGATCTTCACCGGAGACGATGAGGCATCGCCTTCGAACTTCGCTGACCAGATCGACTACATCGCTCAATTGGTCGGGCCTCAACATGTCGGCCTGGGGCTCGACTACATCGTCGACCTGCCTGCAATCACAGCCGAAGCAGCAGCCCACGCGGACAAGCTGCCGCCCGACGGCGGCTACACGCGCAGCGACATGAAGCAGGTGGAACTCGATGCCATCCCCGAAGTGGTGGATGCGCTCTTGGGCAAGGGCTACTCCGACTCGGATATCGCCTTGGTCATGGGCGAGAACTGGCTGCGCGTGATGAAGGAAGTCTGGAAGTCACCAAAATGAAAAAATGGTTTCAGCGAAAACGTTGCATCAAGAAGAGCTCCTAGCAGTTGCCAACGTGACGAACATTACTTACCGCATATAGGCGACCTAAATTCCGAGTTGCTCGGAAATGATGTCTGGAAAGCGGTTCAGAAAGAATATAGCCCGCATGTCAATGCGACGTTCAGGCTGTGTTTTAAATTTGCTTGCGTCAGCACCAGACGATTTTCGAGTAACTATATGACGAGATCGTGGCCTCTAGGCCGTGACTTGCCGACGAGGCACCTCCGCGGTGTCACGTAAGCGGATCGACGCCGCCCCAAAGTGGCACCAGGCAGTCGTCGGACAGACCCCCGCCGATGAAGGAAATTGCGCTGTCCCCCACAGGTATGAGGACTTGGACCTCCAGCGAGCGCCGCAGCGCGAAGCAATGTGCGTCGTCGCTCGACTGTGCTCGATCGCGACGGAGCCGGATATTGGTGGACCGGCCGTGGGGCAGCAGCCTCGCTGGATAAATAGACCGCGCGCTTCCTCGACTGGCGCGACGGCCAGATGCGCAATGGCAAGGTCCTCACGACGATGGACGAGCGTGACGCGCTTCCTTAGCCAACTAGCGGCCACCGAGACAAGAGATCGGCCGGGTCGTCGTAGATGCCAATCGCCCCTGCGAGGTCGGCGTCCTTCCACCAGCCGCCGCAGCGTAGGGCGACTGTGCCGACGCCAGCGGCGCTAGCAGCCCCGATGTCGGACGGCGTATCGCCAAGCATGATGGCCTCGTGCGCTCCGATGCTCGCTTTTGCGAGCGCGGCCTGGACGATGTCCGCGTCGGGTTTCGACTTCTCTGCGTCGTCGGAGGTCGCAGCAACCTCGATCAGGTCTGCAACCCCCGCCTGGTTGAGCAAGGCGCTCAACTCGTCGCCCGCCGAGGTCGCAACGACGAGGAGCAGCCCGTCTTCAAGCATCCGTTCCAGCAAGGATCTCGCCCCACGCGTCGCGCGGAGCCCTGGCAGGTACCGCCGCAGGAAGAGTCTGTGCGTTCATGGGAAATCTGCGTGTATGCCCGATCGCCCGGTCGGAGACCGGTGAGTTCCGGAAGCAGCTTGTCGCCCCCTTTCCCGATAAGCGGGCGGACGCGCGCATAGGCGCAATCGTGGCCATGGCGCTCGAGTACCTCCACCCAGCTGCGGCGTCCCCGTCGTTGCTGTCCAGCAGCGTTCCATCGACGTCCAGCAAAACGGCCTTCAGGGTGATGGGAGTGTTCATGGTCGAGTACCGGCAGTGAGATGAACCTACCCCCGCAGCGCGACCGCCGCTGTAGGCATCGCGCCTGTCCGATTTCCAACATTTGGAAGCGCCCATGTCCTACCTATCGCCCTCATGCAGAACCGAGGCGCGCCGGCGCCCAGGGGGTGCCTCACGGAAATACCGCCCGGCCGGACACGGACTGCACACGGGGTAGCGACTTCGCCTACATGGCCCCCAGGCGAGCCGGCGCAGACTACGTTGTCCTCTCTCGAAAGGAGACTGTCATGTCCGATATTTCCAGCCTTGAAGACCTGTACGCAGACGAGCTGAAGGACCTTTGGTCGGCGAACGATCAAATGGCAAAGGTGCTCAAGAAGATCGCACCGAAGGCTACTCACCAGAAGCTCAAAGCGATCCTGTCAAGTTCCCAGGAGGGCATCGCAAAGCACACTGAGGTGCTCAAGGGATTGATCGAAGGCCTCGACCAGAAGCTGAAGAAGGAGCACTGCAAAGGCATGCAAGGACTAGTTGAGGAAGCAACCAAGCACACGATCGACGAGGGGCCCGAGAAGGGGCCGGTGCTCGACGCTGCGATCATTGCGCAGTATCAGCGCATGACGCACTATGGCATCACGGGATTCGGCACCGTTGCCGCTTTTGCGGGTGCTTTGAAGCGCTCGGAGGACAAGAAGGCACTTGATTCCGCCGTCAAAGAGATCGCGCGTGGGGACGAGTTGATGAGCGAGTTGGCCGAGGCAGCGATCAACGTGCAGGCGGCTGACAAGAAATAGCTGGCGATCACTGCAAATCGCTACGCCGACTTCGAAAAGCCGCACTGCGTCAGCGCGGAGCGTCGCCTCTCTGCAGCACGCGGCACGGTGCGTGAGCCTAGAAAAGCGGATAGTTCGCCAGCTGCCATCCGATCAGCAAGTGCGCGCATGGCCTCGGAGCGTCGCCCGACCACCCGACCTACTTCGTCGTCATTCGGGTTCGATGCCCGCCGCGCGAATCACGCGCCCCCACTTCTGAGACTCAGCGGCCTGGAACTGTCCCAGCCCTTCGGGCGTGCTGGTGACGATCTCGCCGGCCGTGGTGGCTTGGTATGCCACCACGGCTGGCGCAGCTGAGGCCTTGAGCATCATCTCGTGGAGCTTTTGCGTGATGGCCGCCGGTGCGCCCGCCGGCAAGTACACCGCCGTCCAATACGACATGTCGTAGCCCTTCACGCCGGCCTCCTCCACCGTCGGCAGCGCCGGCACCGCGCCCAGCCGCTTGTTGCCGCTGACGGCCAGCGCGCGCAGCTTGCCGCTCTTGACCTGTGGCAGCGCGGTTGGCGCGTCGGCGAACATGAAGTCGACCTGGCCGCCCATCAGGTCGGTGAGGGCCAGCGGATTGCTCTTGTATGGCACGTTCACCGTGTCGATGCCCGCCATCTGTTTGATCAATTCACCGGCCACGCGGCTCGACGAGCTGCCGCTGCCGAAATTGAGCTTGCCGGGCGACTTCTTCGCCGCAGCGATGAGGTCGGCCACTGACTTGATGGGCGAATCCGAATTCACCAGCAGCAGCATGTGGCCCTTGGACAGCAGCGTGACCGGAGTGAAGTCTTTCACCGGGTCGTAGGGCAGCTTCTTGTAAAGATGCTCGTTGGCCGCATGCGTGGTGTTGGTGGTCATGAGCAGCGTGTAGCCGTCGGGCGCGGCCTTGGCCACGTACTGCGCGGCGATGAAGCCGCTGGCGCCCGCCCGGTTGTCCACGATGACGGGCACCTTGTATTCCGCGCCCAGCACTTGCGCCATGCCGCGTGCCTGCTGGTCGGTGCCGCTGCCCGCGCCGAAGGGCACGACGATGGTGATGGGCTTGCTGGGGTAGGTCTGCGCATGCCCGGGACCGGCAGACAGCGCCAGCGCGCAAAGCGCCGCCGGCGCAAGGAATCGGGAGAAGAAAGTCGACACGGTGTTGTCTCCGGTGGAATGATTTTCTGTGTGCTTCCGCTTCCGGCATCAGCGCCGGAACCTGTCCAGCGTGCCGGCGCGCATGAGCTTTCCCGGCAAGGGATGGCCGACGATCGCTTCGGCCATTCGCGCGCAGTCGATGAGCGCCTCCAAGTCGACGCCGGTCTCGATGCCCATCTCTTCGCACATGAAGGCGAGGTCTTCGGTGCAGATATTGCCGGCCGCGCCGGTGTGGCCCGCGAACGGGCAGCCGCCGAGGCCAGCGCAGGCACTGTCGAAGGTGTCGATGCCCATCTGCAGGCCCACCAGAGCATTGGCCATGGCGCTGCCGCGGGTGTCGTGCAGGTGCAGGCCCAGCCGCAGATCGGGCCAGCGATCGCGCACCGCGCCGACCACTGAGGCAATGGCGTGGGGCTGGGCCCATCCCACGGTGTCGGCGAGCCGAAGAAGGGGCAAGCGCAAGCCAAATTCGGCCATTGCGTCGAGCATCTGCGCCACGCGCTCGACAACGGTGGCGGGCGCAATGGCGCCTTCGAGGTTGCAGCCGAAAGCCGTGGTGACGATGCCGTGCGCCACCGGGATGCGGTGGTCGACGCAGAAGGCCAGCGTCTCGCGCTGGGCGTCCCGCAGCGCGGCCAGGCTCTTGCCGCTGTTGCGTATTGAAAAGGCTTCGGACGCGTTGCTCGTGATGGTGCCTTCGATGTCAAGTTGTGTGCGCATCGCTCGCTGCATGCCGCGCAGGTTGAGCCATATGCCGGTGTAACGCACGCCCTCGCGCTTGCGGATCGACTGGGCGACCTGTTCGGCGTCCGCCATGCCGGGCACGCGCTCGGGACTCACGAAGGACACGCACTGCACCTCTTCGAGCCCCGTGCCGGCCAGCGCCTCGATCAGACGCACCTTGTCGGCCGAGGCAATGCTCCCGGCCTCCATCTGGAAGCCCTCGCGCGGGCCTTCCTCGTGCAGCTGGACGCGTCGTGGCAGGTCAGACATTCATATCTCCTTGTTTTAGCTCTTGAATGGGCGCGCCGAATTCCGCGTTGTGCTCGCCCAGCCGAGGCGCGACCGCGCGGTGCGCCGGGCGCACACCGTCGATCGACAACGGCAACGCGGTCAGCTTGAAGTCTTCGCCCGGCACGGCCTGGAGCATGTCCAGCGCCTTCACTTGCGGATGCACGATGGCCTCAGGCACGGTGTGCACGGGCGCACAGGGCACGCCGGCCGCCGTGAAGCGCGCGGTCCACTGCTCGCGGGTCCGCGCACGCAGCAACGGCACGATCTGTTCGAATAGCGCGGCCTTGTGGAGCAGCCGCAGCCGGTTGGTAGCAAAGCGCTCGTCGGTGGTCCAGTCATCGCGGCCGAGTTCGTGGGCGAGCTTGGCGAACAGCCGGTCATTGCCGCAGCAGATCAGCAGCGGCGCATCGGCGGTGTCGAAGGATTCATAGGGCACGAAGCCCGGATGGCCCGAGCGGTGCCGCTCCGGCAGGCGCCCTTCGTTGGCGTAGGCGTCGGACTTCTGGCCCGTCCAGACCAGCGCGGTTTCGAGCAGCGAAGCGCTGACCACGCCGCCCCTGCCCGTTGCATGGCGCCGCTGCAGCAGCGCCAGCGCGCCGATCACCGCCCACATGCCCGTACCCTGGTCGCACACTGAGGCACCGGAGCGCATGGGCGGATCGTCCGGGCCGCCGTTGATGCTCGACAGGCCGCTGAAGGCCTGTATCAGGGGCTCGTAGCCCGGTAGCATGCCAAGCGGTCCGGTGTGGCCGAAGGCGGAGATCTCGCAATAGATCAGGCGCGGGTGGCGTGCGCACAGGGTGGGCCCATCGATGCCCATCGAATGCGTGACACCGGGGCGCAGGTTGTGGATCAGGATGTCCGACTCGCCCGCCAGTCGCTCGAAGACCACCATGCCCTCGGCACTTTTCAGGTCGATGGCGACCGACTTCTTGCCGCGGTTGAAAACGTGGAAGTTCAGTGCGTCGCCGTGGCGAAAGGCCGGCCCCATGTGCCGCGCGTCGTCGCCTCCCTCCGTGCGTTCGAGCTTGACGACGTCGGCGCCGAGGTCCGCGAGTATCGCGCCGGCGAACGGTCCGGCCAGGACCTGCCCGAGTTCCAGAACCCGGATGCCTTGCAGTATTTTTTCCATTGCTCCAGCCCGGTGACGGGCCCGTGTCTCCATTCGATGACCGCCAGTCTGGCCTGCGGGAATTGATTTGGGAAGGAGAACGTTTCTATATCTGTGATAACTTGATCGGATCAATCAAGAGGGGCGGCATCCATGCGAATCGACATCACGCTGCAGCAGCTAGAGGCCTTCGTCGAGGTCGCAAAGACCTCGAACTTCCGCGCCGCCGCGCAGGCGCTGCATGTGTCGCAGCCGGCCCTGAGCCGCACGATCCGCATCGTCGAAGAACTGGCCGGCGCGCGTCTGTTCGACCGCGATACGCGGCACGTGGATCTCACGCCCGCGGGCCGCGAGCTGCTGCCAATCGCGCTGCGCATCCTGGAGAACTTCAATAGCTCGTTCAGCGAGCTGTCGCAGTTTCTCGAAGGCCGCAGCGGGCACCTCACCATCGCCGCCCTGCCATCAACCGGCGTGGCGCTGCTGCCGAACGCCATTGCGGGGTTCCGCCGAAGTCACCCGGAGGTGACGTTCTCGCTGATCGAAGGGCCGGCCGACCAAGTACGCGCAGCAGTGGACGAGGGTCGCGCGGACTTCGGCATCACCGTGCGCCCCGCGCCGCAGGAGCCCATGCTCTACCGCCACCTGATCGACGACCCCTTCATGCTGCTGTGTCGGCGCGACGATCCGCTGGCGACACGCCAATCGGTGGCCTGGTCGGTCTTTGCGAAGCGAGCGTTCATTGCCAGCGGCTTTCACAGCAGCATCCGTCCGATCACCGACGCGGCCTTTCTGCAGCGCGGGCTGCAGGTGGTGCCGGCGCTGGAGTACCCGAGCGTGGCCGCCGCCGGCGCGCTCGTCGCCGCCGGCCTGGGCCTGACTGCGCTACCGAAGCTGGCGCTGCAGCTCACGCGCCACGATGACCTGGCGACGGTGCCGCTGCAGCGCCCCGCCATATCGCGGCCCATCGGGCTGGTCACCCGCGCGGGTAGGTCGCCGTCCCCGGTGAGCCGGGCTTTCATGGACCTGCTGCAGCACGAGTAACCTGACCACCAACTTGGACGCATCGCCGTCAGACAGTTTGACGCCGTGGCCGTCCAGGCGCTTGCCTAGCGTGGCGAACCAGCGCGCGAACATCGGGCTCAACTTCCTTTCGAGCCAGGCGACTACAAAATCACGCCAGGCGACCGATGGACCGTGGTCGCGCTGAAAACCGGCAAAACCGTGTATTCGGGGATCGGGCCTGTGGAGATCATTCGCGCGGAGGTGTGACGAAAAGGTCGACGGTGCTACTGGCCACCCTTCAGCCTTTTGTGGGAGCGCGCGACAGGGTCGCGAACAAGGTAGCTTGTGTGTGAAGCTCGCATGTCACTGCCGCGCGCTCGCACAATTTCCGTCATGACCACGCATCACCTGCCGCCTCTGTATCGCCATGCCTGGTGGGTGCCTGGCGTGTCGTCGCTCTCGCCGCCACCTTGGCCGTTGCCACGCTCCGTCCGAGCGAACAGACCATCGTCATCATGGTCGCCATCCTGTGCGCTCTACCGTGGTCGCTCGCTCTTCTGCTGCTCGATCTGAGTCAGGAGTTCGCCGATCGCGCGGCCATGATCGTCACGGTCGGCCTGTTCGCAAACGTAGCGTCGATCTGGCGGTTCACGGCAATCTTGCGGGCCCGATTCCGCCCACCGTCAAGAACTTGAATCTGGGCAAAGCTGATGAAGATGCGCACCAAGCGCAAGGTGTTATCTCGGCTTCGTGCAAACAACATAGCGAAGCAGTCGAGGGCATGAGCTTGAAAATCATTCGCAAAAAGGAGCGTCAGGATCGCGAAGGAGATCAGGATGTTGAGCCCCTGCAAAAGAAGTTCCCAACCCGGCAGCAGCCCGCCGAACCAGCCATCGAACGCGGCCAGCGCAGCGCTCACCATGAGCAGGAAGGCGAGGCCCAGGATCAGCCCGAACGACAGTACGCGCGCGCGCAGGACGGCCCAGCGCCAGACGGCTTCGCCTTCTCGGGCACGTGCCAGATTCGATCCAGTGCGCTTTGCAATTCGGCGAACACCGTGGTGGCGCCCACGAGCAAGACCCCGAAGCTGATGATGCCCGCAATAAGACCCTTGTCGGTGTCGGAGGCAGCGCGCAGCATGGCCTCCACCGCGCTCGCTCCGTCGTGGCCGACCAGCCCGCCGATCTGCTCCACGACCTGCTGGTGCACTGCGTCGCGGCCAAAGATGGTGCCCGCGATGGCGATCACAATCACAAGCAGCGGCGCGAGGGAGAAGATCGTGTAATACGAGATGGCGGCGCCCGTGCTGGGCGCAAAGTCGTCGACCCAGGCCATCACCGCCTTGCGGCAGAGATCGAACAAATGCTTCGGACGCATGGCTTCTTTCCTCTCTGATGCGCAAAGTCCTCGGACCGCGTGTCTGCTTCGCGTGGCGACAAGTGGCCGTCGGCAACGGAAGTGGTCCTGGCGAATCCATCAACGGCACAAGCGAAGCTGCACTTGGGTGGAACGCGCGCACGCCCAGCGGACGGTTTCCTACATGCGCGGCAGTCAGCAGGAGGCGAAATGGATTCTTCGCAAGGCAGATCGACTCCGGTCGTCGGACGACGGCCCCTTCGCTTTGCAGCGGCCTCCTACTGTTCTCTTACCCAAGCATTGATTGAAAGCCTTGACCTTCCATTCGTCGAAAGATGCCCGCGCTGAGACCGTGCCGCGCCCGGCGATCGCACGGGAAGACATCCGCGATCCGGCCAAGCAATTCATAGAGCGGCCCGACCTCCGAGGCGTCGACGCGTCGATTGGCGCGGTCGGCTTCGAGGCCCGGCGCACGATCGAAACCGTTTTGACCCATTCAAAGATGGCAGGGTCGAGCGTCAGGCCGCTGCGGGTCATTGCCGCGACGCGCCATGCCGAACTTGCTCGAGCGCATCGAGGCGGGCAAGTTGCGCTCCGAAACGATCAACACGCATCACATGGCACTCGAGGATGCGGCCACGGTCCGCGGTATTTTCGAAAAGGCGGAGGACGTCCCCAGCGAGTTGGTGCTGACGCCTTCGGGTCCGTGCATCGGCCTCCGGGCCTCGGGGAGATCTTCAGCCCACGGATGCATCGAGCGCGTTGATGCGAGGATCGATGCATGAACGGCCTGACCGAACTCTTCGCCAGGGAATTCCCAATCTGGCACATGGTCGTGCGAGGGACCGCCGTCTACTGGTTCCTGTTGATCGTGTTTCGGTTCGTGCTGCGTCGGGATGTCGGCTCGATGGGCGTTGCAGACCTGCTGTTCGTCGTTCTCGTCGCCGACGCCGCGAGCAACGCGATGCAAGGAGAGTACAAATCGATCAACGACGGTTTTGTGCTGCTGTCCACGCTGATCGCTTGGAATTTCGCCCTCGACTGGCTCAGCTTTCGCCTCGCCTGGGTGTCGAAGATTCTGGAACCCCAGCCTGCAGTCCTGATCCGGCACGGCCGGGTGAACCGCAGGGCCATGAAACGCGAGATGATCACGATGGACGAGCTCGAAGGCAAGCTGCGTGAGTCCGGTGTCGAGCGAGTCACCGACGTGCGGATCGCGCGCCTCGAGGCGGATGGACAGTTGAGCGTATTCAAGCGCAAGTCTGCGCCCGAGCAGCCGCAGGCTCCAGCGGATCGCGGCCCGCTGGAGCAGTAGATCCTGCGATCGGCGGCATCCCTGATACCCGATCGGAACGCCGCTCGCGGTCCAAACCCACCGTCCTGCGGATGGAGCGAGAAGCCATCTGGCCGCTTCGGCAGACGGTCCCGGAGCCACTAGCAACGTTGCAGGCTTGGCTGTGGAGCATTCGGTAGCCGTGGCGGTGGTGTGCTGGCCCGCGAGTTCCTTCAGGCGCTCGCGTAGAGCCGTGTTGCCGTCGTCGCGAGGTTCGTAGCGCAGGGTGCTGGCCCAACGGCGCTGGCGAGATCAAGCCCATCGATCCTTCGCTCGGAGCTGAGGCCCATGACTGGGTTCTGCGTCCAAAGCGAAACACAATAGCCTTCGAATACTACGCGCGCAGGTCACTCAAGAATCCGCGAAATTCGGATTGCCTTCGCGCCTTGGCATAGGCGTGCCCGTAGCCGCGAAGTGCCTCGGCCGGATACCCGCGCCCCCCCACCAGCGCCGAAAGTTCGCGAGAAGCTACGACGCCGCACAGGAAGTCGATGCGGCAGCCCGGGAACGCCCGTCTCGACACCAGGCAGCCGCAGCCCCGCTTTCACGGTCGTGGGCAGACCGCCCTCGCCCAAGATGTAGGGTCTCCTGCGCAACTGCGCAACTGTGCAACTGTGCAACTTTCTGCAAATACAGTGCACCACTGGGGTGCGATCCGCTCGCCCTTGTCCGGGATACCTCAACGCTAGAAGAGCTCCATCCATCTTGGAGAATTCGCCGAAAAGGAACTGACAGGGATGCTAGGTTCTCGGCGACCAAGCCGGACTTTTCGGCTTGCCTTGAAGTGGCGCTTCGGATCAGTTGATCTCGCCGAGTGCCCGGCGCACCAGCTCGTCCGCCGAACCGTCGTCCCCCAGTCCCAGCGCGCGGGCGGAGGCATCATCGAGGCGCGGATAGCGCCCAAACACCGTCTCCACATCCGGGCGAGGCTCGAATGCCACCAAACCGCGGCGAGATTCGCCGTAGCGTGCCGAGCACGTGTCGATGATCTCTCTGATCGAGAGGCGTAACACCGGCAGTGGCCAGACCCGCTCCGGTTCATCGTCCGAGACATCCATAACGGCCGCATGGACCAGGTTCTCGGCGCAGCGCCGTGCCGACATCCACCATGCCGTGGCCTCGGGACCTACCGGGCAGGTGAAGGCGACGCCTGCTTTCAGCGCATGCAGGAGGTCGCTCATGAATGCGGAGGTGAGCCCGGCGCTGCTCTTCGCGCGCGCCACGATCCCGGGGAGCCGCACCGACCGGCCGTCCAGGAGCCCGCGGCGCGTGAAGTCGGCCAGAAGAATCTCGCACACCCGTTTGTGGGCACCGTAGGTGAGCGGCGGCCTGAGCGGCATCGTGGGTGTGACGCACTCCGGAAGATGGGTGCCGTACACCGCGATGCTGCTGGCATAGATGACTGTCGGCCTCGTGCCGCTCTCGGCCAGGGCCTCGAACAACGACAGCGATGCGTCGAGGTTGACGCGCCGGCCGAGCGCGTAGTTCTGCTCGGATGCACCTCCCGGGACGGCCGCAAGATGAAAGACTACGTCCGGCCGGAACGTCGCGACCTTGGCCATCACGCCCGGGTCCGCGAGGTCGCCGCGAATGGCGATCTCCTTCGGCATATCCGGCAAGCTCTGGTCGGCAAGCGCCAGTGCGTCGATGCGCCTGCCGTCGATTTCCCCTCGCTCACGCAGCAGGCCGGCAAGGTGGGCGCCGATGAAGCCGGCCGCGCCGGTGATCAGGACTCGCATCGTGCCGCTCATGCCTGCGGCGGCATGGGAGCGCGGACGATGCGCTGGTCGATGGCGCCGAAGACGGAGCGGCCGTCCTGGCGCGCCTCCATTCGGACGCGGTCGCCGAAACGCATGAATGGCGTCTTCGGTGCGCCGTGATCGATGGCCTCGATGGCACGGCGCTCCGCGATGCAGGCCGAGCCCCTTTTCCCGCCCGCATTCGAGACCGTGCCGCTGCCGATGATCGTGCCTGCGGACAGGCGACGCGTCGCGGCCGCATGGGCGATCAGGTCATCGAAGCCGAAGTTCATCTCTGCGCCGTTCGGGTTGCCAAACCATGCACTGTTGTATTCGACATGGAGGTCAAGATGCACGCGGGAGTCCCGCCAATGTTCACCGATTTCGTCCGGCGTCACGGCCACCGGCGCGAAGCTGGAGGACGGCTTCGCCTGGAAGAATCCGAAGCCGGTCTTCATCTCGCGCGGGCCGAAGGCACGCAGGCTCACGTCGTTGATCTGCACCAGCAGCGCGACGCGGCTGCGGGCAAGCTGCGGCGAAGCGCCCAGGGGCACGTCTTGCAGGATCACGCCGTACTCGCCCTCGAAATCGATGCCATGCGCCTCGTCCGGCAGTGGCACGTCGTCGGCGGCTCCAAGGAAGTCGTCGGAACCGCCCTGGTAGATCAACGGGATCGTCTCCATATCCAGAATGGGCGCGAGCTTGAACGCGGTTTCCATCAGTCGTCCGTGATTCAGGAAGGCGGAACCGTCGCACCATTGCGGCGCCCTCGGCAGCGGCGCGGCAGCCTGGCGCCGATCGAACACGGATGCGCCCTCCACCTGCCCCGCATTGAGTCGTGCATAGAGTTGCTGCAGCCGCGGCTCGCACTCGGCCCAGCGCTCCAGCGCGTCGAGCAGGGTCGGCGAGATCGCCTGCGCGCTCACCGATTGCCGCAGGTCGCGCGACACGACGACGAGGCGGCCGTCCTTGCCGCCCTTCAGGGATGCCAGTTTCATCGCCTCAGCCCCGCCCGGCCAGCGCCTGGCCGATGGCGGGATCGTACGTGCCGTCGACCAGGACGAAGAGCATCCGGCATGGCGCACCGGAACGGTTGGCCCAGGCATGGTTGGTGCCGCGCTGCACGACGACGCTGCCGGCACGCAACTGCACCTCGCCCTGGTCCAGCACCAGCGTGATCTCGCCCTCCATCACGACACCGTAGTCGACGCTCTCCGTGCGGTGCATCAGCGGATGCGGCGCGCCTCGGTCGGCCGTGGAAGCCGCCATGTCCCCGATCTCCCTGAAACCCGCGCGCAGCTGGTCGGCGCTGCGGGTGAACAGTTCGTCGCTGTCCGGTGGAATGTCGACGAACCGGAAGCGCGTTCCAAGTGCCGGCGGCGGCAGCGTCAGCGGCTCGCTGGTCGGGTCCGGGCCGTTATCGACGCACACCGGCGCGCCTGCGGTCGCCCATACCTCGTGAAAGACGGTGCCCGGAATGGCCTTGATTTCCGCCACGACCGGCAGCGGTCCATTGCTGGTGATCACGGCATTGCCTTGCGCGTCGTGGCCCGTGACCACGCGATGGATGGCTGGGAAATTCATGATGTTCCTCTTACTCGAATTGGAGCTTGGACTCTTTGGTGATGCCGCGATAGAGCACGAGGTCGTCCCGTATCGCATCGGCAAAGCGGGCGGAGCTGCCGCCCTCGGGCCGCAGCCCGAGTTCCGCGAACCGCTTCTGCACCGCAGGGTCGGCCAGAGCCGCACCGGCCGCCTTGTTCAGCTTCTCGAGCAAGGGCTGCGGGGTCGTTGCCGGGGCCAGCACGCCCACCCAGGACTCGAGCACGAAGGGCTTCACGCCGGCCTCGGACGCCGTCTGCGTGCCTGGAAAGCGCGGATCCCGCTGCCTGCTCGTGACCGCCAGCAACTTGATGTGCCCCGCGTCGATCAGCGGCTTGGCCGAGGCATCGAACGCCACGTCCAGTTGGCCGCCTGCGACATCGTTCAGTGCACCCGTCGTGGAGCGGTATGGAATGTGCACGAGGAAAGTTCCGGTCAGCGATTTGAAATACTCGCCGGCAAAGTGTGCACCGCTCCCCATGCCGGCGCTGCCATAGCTCAGCTTCCCGGGGTTCTTTTTCGCATACGCGATGAACTCGCCCAGCGTGCTCGCGGGGATGTCCTTTTTCGTGACGATCTGCAGGCCGTAGGTGGCGGTCATGCTGACCGGCGCCAGCGCCTTCGTCGGATCGAAGGAAATCTTCGGATCGACTACCGGGAGGATGCTGTAGCTCGAATTGGTGAACAGCAGCGTCGTGCCGTCGCCGGGCGACTTGATGACGGCTTCGACGCCCAGCCGGCTGCCTGCGCCGGGCCTGTTGTCGATGATGATGACCTGGCCGAGCTGCCGGCCCATGTGCTCTGCCATGATGCGGGCCACCTGGTCCGTGACGCCGCCCGGCGGAAAGGGCACGACCATCTTGGTCACGTTCGGCTGCGCGTGGGCCGTGCCGGCTGCGGCAATCATGGCGATCACGCCAAAAAGCAAGGAAAGCCACGTGGGGCGAAGCTGTTGCTTCATTCTTGTCTCCTGATTTTTCTGGAAGGCGTCAACCGAAGGCCGGCGCCAGCCCGTCCCAGCAAAGGTACTTGATCTCGAGGAATTCCTCGATGCCATGGTGGGAGCCCTCGCGGCCGAGGCCGCTCTGCTTCACGCCGCCGGATGGGGCCACCTCGTTCGAGATCAGGCCGCAGTTAATGCCGATCATTCCCGACTCGATGGCGGACGACGCGCGCCAGATGCGGGCCGCGTCCCGGCTGTACAGGTAGGCGGCCAAGCCGAATTCGGCGGCGTTCGCAAGCGCGAAAGCTTCCTCGTCTGCTCGAAGCGGAACAGCGGCGCGAGGGGTCCGAAGGTTTCCTCGCGAGCCACGGCCATTCTTGACCTGGCCCCTGCGATGACCGTCGGCTCGAAGAACCGGCCGCCGAGCGCGTGGCGTTTGCCCCCATGCAACAAGGTGGCGCCGTTGGCAATCGCGTCGGCGATGTGCTCCTCGACCTTGGCCACTGCGGCATCGTCGATCAACGGTCCCAGTTGCACGTCCGCTTCGAGGCCATTGCCGACACGCAGACTGGCCACCCGCGCAACGAGCTTGGCCGCGAACGCGTCGTACACACCCGCCTGGACCAGAACCCGGTTGGCACTGATGCAGGCCTGGCCCGTGTTGCGGAATTTCGCGGCGACGACACCGTCGGCGGCCGCATCGAGATCCGCGTCGTCGAAGACGATGAACGGTGCGTTTCCGCCCAGTTCCATGGAGCACTTCTTGACCGTTGCCGCGGCCTGCGCCAGCAGCAGGCGCCCGACTTCCGTTGAACCCGTAAACGTGATCTTGCACACGAGAGGATGGCTCGTCAGCGAGTGACCGATGGCACGCGTGTCGTTGCCGGTGACCACATTGAAGACGCCCGGCGGCACGCCGGCGCGCTGCGCCAGTTCGGCCAGCGCCAGCGCCGTGAGCGGTGTCTGGCTGGCAGGCTTCACGACCATGCTGCAGCCGGCGGCCAGCGCCGGCGCGGCCTTGCGGGTGATCATCGCAGCCGTAAAGTTCCAGGGCGTGATCGCCGCACACACGCCGATCGGCTCCTTCAGTACCAGAAGGCGCTGCGTGTCTTTCGGCGCGGGAATCACATCGCCGCGGACGCGCTTGGCTTCTTCCGAAAACCACTGCACGAAGGAGGCCGCGTAGTCGATCTCCACTCTCGCTTCGATAAGCGGCTTGCCCTCTTCCAGCGTGATCAGCGTTGCAAGATCGTCGCGGTGCAGGATCATCAGCTCGTACCAGCGGCGCAGCACCTCCGAACGGTGCCTGGCCGTGGTCCTGCGCCAGCACAGGAAAGCCGTGTGCGCCACTTCAATGGCGTTGCCGGTCTCGGCCTCCTTGAAGCGCGGAAGCTCGGCCAGGACGACGTTGTCGGCCGGATTGCGCAGCGTGTACGTGCCGTGCGGCGTGGCGCCGATCCACTCGCCGCCCACGTGGGCGGCGGCGCGAAAGAGCCTTGGATCCTGCAGAAGGTGGTGCATGGTGCCGACCTTCAGCATGGGTGGCGGCCGACCATGTAGGCGCTGTCCGGGTCCTTGGTGACCGGCAGGCCGGACGCCACCAACCCCTGGCGCAGCATCTTCATGAGACGGTCCGGGACACGCATCGCTGGGGCACGCAGGGGCCCGCCGTTGAAGCCTGCCAGCCAGTCCTGGTACTTCCACATCGTGCGGTTTAACACGCCGGTCCCGCCGGCGTAGCTCTGTGCGGCGGCGCCGTTGGCGCTGCGCGCCGGGTTGGCCTTCCAGTACAACTCCATTGCGGCTTCCCACTCGCCCTTGCTCGCCAGGTCGAAGGCGCGGGGGTAGTAGGTGCTCATCCATTGCGTGTTGCTGGTGCCGGAGAATGGAATCTTCATCACGCTCATGAGAGGAATGGCATCGCCTTCGATGGGGCAACTGATCACCACCTCGTCGCGAAAGTGGTGGTACATCTCGCACAAGCCCGCCGGCAGCGGAAATCCCTGCTCCGACTTGATCGCCGCGATGTTGGGACAGTCCTTCAGCAGGCGGCGCACCAGCTCGACCGACATGCCGGCCGGGTGGACGCGCTCGAAGCCCCAGAGCGGAATCGGAAACAGCATCACGGCCAGTTCCGTCGCGTCGCAGAACTGCTTGGTGTAGTCGTAGATCTCCTGCTCGGTCGTCGGCCAGAACTGCGGGGGATAGGACAGCAGCACGATGTCCGCACCGGCCTTCTCCGCGAGTTTCACGGCCTGGATGTTTTCCGCCAGCGTGCCGAAAGCCGCATGGAAGAAAAGTCCCAGGCCACTGCCCGCCGTGTCGCGGGCCCACGCCGTGAACTGCGCATTCTCTTCGGGCGTGATTGCCACTTCGGCGCAAAGAAGCGTGTAGGCATAGCCGAATTCCTTGGCAAGCGCGATGTCGTGGCGAATGCCCTGTTCGTTGAGCTTGCGAAGGTCTGCGGAGTAGCTGGGAATGGTGACGGCGGAGCAGCCGACGAGGTGTTCGCGCGCCCAGGCACGGGCGTCCTTGCGTTGATAGTTGGGCATGGTTTTCCTTGGGTTTGAATTACTTGGCGACCGGCACGATGCTGTGGGCGAGTTCAGTACCGACTCCCATGGCGCGCGCACGCCCCAGCAGCATCTCGGCGGTGATGACGTCCTGCAGCGCGGAGCCGACGGACTTGTAGAGAACGATGTCGTCCGGCTTTCGCTTGGCCCTGCCTCGCACCAGGTCGGCCAGCGAGACCAGCTTGCCGGCGAACGCCACGCCCGTGCGTGTCGCTGCCAGCATGTCACCGGTGTCGCGGGCGACTTCATCGGGCATATCGGCAACGATCAGGGACGCGCGGGCGATGGTCTCTTCATCGACCTCGCGCTGTTCGGGCAGCGTGGAGCCGATCGACACCACGGTCATGCCGGGCGCCAGCCATTCGCCGCGAATCACGGGGGACTCGTCGCGGCTGCGCGCGGCACAGAGCACCACGTCGGCGCCACCGATCGCTTCCGGCGCCGACGCAGCGGCTTCGATGCGTAGGCCGTACTCCTCCTGAATGGCCGAGGCAAACTTCTGCCGGTTCGCGGGTGTCGGGCTGAAGACACGAACGCGCGCGACATCTCGAACCGCAGCCAGGGCAGCGAGAAGTCCCTTGGCTTCGAAGCCCGACCCGATCACCGCCACGCTCAGCCGCTTGCGCGGCGCCGCGGCATCGACCGCAACTGCGGCGGTGACAGCGGTGCGGATGCCGGTGATTCGGTTGCCGTCGATGAGCGCGGCCAGGCCCATCGTCTCCTGGTCGAAGAGCGAGACGAGGTAGCTGGCACGACGCGCCTTCATGCTGGCGCAGATCAATTTGCAGCCCATGTGCATGCCGCTTGGCGACACGGCCGTGAGCCCGCGCAGCCAGGTGCCGTCGCCGCGAGCCATGGAGCGCGGCGGCACCATGGCCGCGGCGACGGTGCTGGCGTATGCAGCGCGCAAGGCGTCGAAGGCAGCGCGCCAGTCGGTCAGCCGTGCAACGTCGGCATCCGTGAGAAAAAGGGTCGGCGGCATCTGGATGGTGTCCGCGAAGAGGGGGGTGCCCAAAGCGATGTCTCCTGTAATGGACACGATCGTAGGCAGCCGCCTCTCTCCTGGCGACCCGGCAGAGGCGAAAGCAGCTTTCCCGATTCGGGATATCCCGCTAGCTCTGCCGTGCCGACTTGAGCATGGCCGGTGCCATGGTCTTCAGCAGGCGCATGACTTCCCAGGTCGCCTTGGTGTGGGCACGGTGCTGGGTGATCCCGAGGACGATTGCCCGCGACAACACGGGGCGGACAATGCGAACGGCCGCGAGCCGTCGCGCCTCGTTGGCCGTCAGCGTGCCCGCCGTGATTGCAAAGCCCCCGCCGCCGGCCGTGATCTCGTGCTGCAGCCGGATCGAGTCGGCTTCCAGCACTTGTGTGATCGTCACGCCCTTCTGCCGCGCGAGTTTCGCCAGGCGTGCGCGCAGCGGGTGCGGCTCGCTCGGCAGCACCAGGGGTAGCCTCGCCACGTCCTCGAAGTCGATCGTCTTGCGCGCTGCCAACGCGTCCTTGGCCGGCACCACCAGGTACAGCGGCATACGCGTGAGCACGGTTTCTTCCGGCGCGGCGGTGTCTTCTTCCCTCAGCAGCAAGGCAAGGTCGAGCCGCCCCTGGACCAACCACTCTTCCAGTTGCGCGCTCGACCCTTCGGTGAGATGCAACCGGACCAGAGGCCAAGACTTGCGGACGGTGGAGAACAAGGGACCGGCCAGCATGCCGACCGTGGACGGCAGCAGCCCGACGCGCACGTCGCCGATGGGTGTTCCGCTGCTCGTACGCATGTCGTCTGCCAGTTGCTCCGCATCGCGGATCAACGCCGTCACGCGCGGGTAGACCTGTTGCCCGAACTCGGTCAGCACGACGCCGCGGCCCGTCCGGCGGAACAGGCGCGTCCCCGACTCCTGCTCCAGCCGCGCGATGTGCCGGCTCACCACCGACTGCTGCATGTCGAGCGCAAGCGCGGCGCCCGAGACGCTACCGGCGTCCGCAACTTTCACGAACAGTTGCCATTTGGGATCGAGGATGTTCTGCACGCCGGCATTGTGCATGGGCCGCCATGTGCGAAGCATCAAAACCAATGGGATGGACGCCCCCACCCGTAGGCGGCATCAACGTGCCAAAGTGGAAGTGTCAGCAACCACTTGAACCGAGAGGGGCGTCCACCATGAAGATTACGACTGTTGGCATCGACCTGGCAAAGAACGTGTTCCAGGTTCACGCAGTGGATGAACAAGGCAAGGTCGCACATCGCAAGCAGCTGCGACGCGACCAGATGACCGCGTTCTTCGTGAATTTACCTCCGTGTCTCGTCGGCATGGAGGCGTGCGGCAGCGCCCATCACTGGGCGCGCACCCTGCAGGGCTTCGGCCACACGGTGCGCTTGATGTCGCCGCAGTTCGTCAAGCCCTACGTGAAGGGCAACAAGAACGACGTGGCCGATGCCGAGGCCATTTGCGAGGCCGTCGCCAGACCGAGCATGCGGTTCGTTCCGGGCAATGAGGCAGGGCCGGCGATTGGCAAAGTGTTCGATGACCTTGGCTCGCTTGATCTGCATGTTCACGATCTCGCCCGTGTCCATGTCCACGGTGTACAACTGAAAGACATGCTTGGCGATGTCCAGACCGACGACCAACTGGCCGTTCATGGTGCCGATGATTTGTCCCGCATTCATGCCTGAATTACGATTCACAGCGGATCCTCTGTGGTGTTTGTGAAGACCTTGGTCTATCACGCTTAGGCACTCGATGCCGTATCCATCAGAGGATCCGCCGGTTTGTTGGGGCGGCTCTTGCTAATCACCGGCTGCACCGGCTCTGCGCTTCAGCTATCTTCCCCTTCGGGAGGGAGGCATCCATAGCATCTCAGGCAATCACGCAGTGATGGCAAGACAGGTTGGACCGTGGTTGGCGAAGCCCAGAACGTCCGGAGCACTTCAAAGTGCGAAAAACCGATAGAGGAGCCGACCAGCAGACCCCATCAGCCTGGAGCTGTTCCAGCTGAGCGCCATCATCGAGCGCCTGTTGACCGATTCGCGACGGATCATCGCCGTGCGCACGAACATGAACCTGGGGCAAACCGTGCGCTTCCTCGACTGGCTCGACGGCCAGATGCGCAACGGCAAGGTCGTGGCGATGAAGAACACGCAGGTCACGCTGCACGAGGAAGGGACGCGGCGCGAGTGGAAGCTTCCCTATACGGCTGTCGAACCGCCGACCGCAACTGCTCAGCCGACAGCGGCCGCAGCACCGCCGAAACCTCCACCGATCAAGCCGCTCGCAATGACTTCCGCGGCGGTGAGAAGGTCTCGTTCGACGACAAGTACCTTCAACCCCAGCTGGGCACCGTCGTTCGCATCAACCAGAGAACAGCCACCGTCGACACCGGCGACGGTCACTCATGGCGCGTGCCGTTCCACATGCTTCGCCACGTGCTCGACATCTGATTGCCATCGATCAGACGGCCGTCAAGAGGGTGCAGAGCCCCACTTACATTCGAGATTCATGACGTGTCGGCTCAGCCAATCGCGATGCTGTCGGCCAGACCCTTGAACGCCTGAACGCCGGCCGCGATCTGCTTCAAGATGTTCGAACTCACGATGACTGGAAACGTTTGCTTGTCAGTCACCGTCGTGAGGTGCCCTCCTCAGTTCGGTCAAGGCGCGATCGTCAATTCAGATCAATCGACGCGAATATCCGCCGCCTTGATGATCCCTCCCCACTTAATCCGTTCCGCTTTTACGAAGGTATCGAGTTGAGCAGGTCCCATGAAGAGCGGTTCCACGCCGACTTCCAGCATCCTGCGACGCAGTTCGGGCTGATCCAACGCGCGTTGAACATGCTCGCTCATTTTTTGTACCGCCTCTGGCGGCATTCCCCGAGGAGCAAACAGGGCGTCCCAAGCGACCACATCAAAGCCAGGTACACCTTGTTCGGACACGGGCTTCACGCCGGGCAGCATCTCGCTGGCTTTGAGCGAAGTGATGCCTAGTGCTCTAACTTTTCCGGAGGCGATATGTGCTCGCGCTGCAATGACGGTGTCGATTGTTAAAGGAATCTGTCCGCCGAGCATGTCGGTCATGGACTGGCCGGAAGATTTGTACTTGACCGCAAACAATGGCGCTCGGGCTGCCAGGACAAACTGCGCAAAAACGACATTTGCTGTAGTGCTTGGCAGACCTACATTCAACGTATTGGGCTTCGCTCGAGCTAGGGCGATCAATTCCGCTACGCCATTGGTCGGAATTTCAGAACTGGAAGTCGAGATCACCATCGGCAGCAAGCCCACCATGGCAACCCCTTCGAAGTCCGCAGCCGGGTTGTAACCCAAGTTGGCGTAGAGGAACTCGTTGGCCGCGTTCGTTGCATTGGTCCCAAGGAGGAAGGTGTACCCGTCCGGAGCGGACTTTCCCGCAGCAGCAGTGCCAATATTGCCTCCAGCGCCTGCACGGTTATCTATGACCACCGGTTGATCCAGTGACTTAGACAGATCTTGCGCGACGAGCCGCATCAGAACGTCGGCGCCCTGACCCGCCGCATACGGCACGATGATACGAATAGCCCGGTCCGGCCACGCCTTCTGGGCCATGGCAGGCAACGACCAAGCCGTCAGGACAGAAGCAAGGAGCGCGCAGCCGCCGATAAACACGTAGCGTCGCGCCTGGCACGGAGTTTTTTGCATGGAAGTTACTTTCAGAAAGCTGCGCGAAGTCAGGCGAAAAGGCGCAAGCCGGCCCTCGGCCAATGGACCGCAAGCAATTGACCATGGCCCGAAAGCGTGACGAACGCCGTTCGAAGATCGGGACCACCGAAGCAGATGTTGGTGCAGTAGCTTTCGGGTGCTTCGTGGAACTCGAGCAATTCGCCCCCGGGTGAGAAGACGCTAATGCCACCGCGCACGAGGGTCGCCACACAGATGTTGCCGCCCTCCTCTACTGCCAGTGAATCGAACCGCTGGAAGCCGGAAAGTCCGTGCACCAAACGTCCACCATTTGGGGATGGCCATAGCTCATGTGCGAGTTCTCCGCGACCAACGATGGGAAAGGACCACAACCGACTCGTTTCGGTCTCGGTGACATACAGTGTTTCACCATCGGGAGACAGGCCAATCCCATTCGGTGTGAGGACCGGATGGGCGGCACGACGGATGAAACTGCCGTCGGTGGAGGCGTAATACACCGCGCCGCGCATGATGCGGTCCTCGAATGTCTTGCCGAAATCGCTGAACCAGAACCCGCCTTGTCGGTCGAAGACGATGTCGTTCGGACCATGCAGAGGGATGCCGTCGCACTGGGTGTAAAGAGCTTCAACGCCTCCAGTGCGGAGGTTTACGCGCTGGATAGCCCCGCCTTGGTAGTCAGCGGCTGGCCCGGTGGGGCGACTGAAGCCGTCGTCGGTACGCCAACTGAAACCACCGTTGTTGCAGATGTAGCAATGCCCGTCCGATCCAAGAGCAGCGCCGTTCGGGCCCCCACCGACTTCGGCCACTACGTTGACTTCACCCGAAGGCTGAACACGGGTGAGCCGGCCCGCGGCGATTTCCACCAAGAGGACGCTGCCGTCTGGTAGTGCCACGGGACCTTCCGGGAAGTTCAGACCCGATGCCATCACGCGACCTTGCAACTTCAGTTTCACTTTGACTCCTTAGATTTGTACTTCGGCTGCAGGAGCTTCCTGGCGGGCGCCTAGATAGGCGTCGATCGCCCTTTGTCGTCCTTCCCTGCTGCAAAGCGCATTGGCGTCCAGTTCGCCCACGATCTGGCCCTGCCGCATGACCCACGCCCTGACTGCCAGCTTTGCGGCCGCGTGGAAACTCTGTTCAACCAGTAGGGCCGTGAGTTTCTGTTCCCGCTGAATCAAAGCCAGACGCTCATAGACCCGCCCGACCAGCAGAGGGGCCAGCCCAAGTGACGGCTCATCGAGAAGCAGCAGCCGCGGGCCGGACATGAGCCCGCGTCCTATGGCAAGCATTTGCTGCTCTCCACCGCTGAGCAGACCGGCTGGCCACTTCAGCCGATTGGCGATCTCCGGGAAGAACTCAAGCACCATTTGCTGCCGCCGGGCGCGCGTTGGCGCGTCTACGAAGTAGGACCCGAGCGTCAGGTTCTCGGCGACCGAGAGGTCGGTGACGATTGCTCTCCCCTCGGGCACATACACGATGCCCGCATGAAATCGCTCTTCGTTGGACAGGCGTGAGATGTCCCTCCCGTCAAAGTGCATTCGACCCTGCGATGGCTCGAGACCTGCGATTGCCCGCAACGTGCTTGATTTGCCTGCGCCATTGGCGCCCAGCAAGGCCGCTACCGTTCCGCCCGCGACGCCGAATGTCACCCCATGCACCACCGGACCAGCTCCGTAGCGCACGGTAAGCCCTTCGACTTGCAACAAGACTTCGGACGCTTCACTCATCGTCGTCTCCAAGGTAAACCCGCACAACTTCGGGATTTCGTTGGATCTGATCTGGAGCGCCGGAGGCGAGCAAAGTGCCCACGTTGAGCACGTAAATCGTGTCGCATACGTCCATGATCAGATCCATGTCGTGCTCGACGACGACCAGTACCAATTGTGGCGAACGCAACTTCTTGAGCGCGTTGGACAAGTCTGCGGTTTCGACGGAATTCAGTCCGGCTGCTGGCTCATCGAGCAGCAAGACGCGCGGCTCTCCAGCGATCGCGCGTGCAATCTCGGCAAGTCGCAGCACCCCTGGTGGCAACTCCGTGGGCAATGCGTCCGCTACTTCCGAGATGCCAAGTCGATCAAGCGCCGCCACGGCGAGCGCACGATTGCTTGCACGCTCTGCACGCCCCCTCGGCAAGGGCAGAAATGCTTCCACCCACCCAGCCGATGACTGCCGATCAAGACCAATCATCACATTCTCGACCACACTAAGTTCCGGACATAGCGCCACATGTTGGAAACTGCGCGAAAAGCCCAGTGCGGCGCGACCAGTTGGAGGCACCTTCTCGAGGCGTGACTCACCGAACTGGATGCTGCCGTGCTGGGGGGAATACAAGCCAGTCAAACAATTGAAGAAGCTTGTCTTGCCAGCTCCATTGGGACCGATCAACCCGGTAATTTCACCGGGCTGAAAGCGCATGGCGATGTCCCTCAGGACTTGGATGCCGCCAAACGAAAGTGAGAGACCATCTACTACCAGTGGCGCGGCGTCAATGACAGAGCGAACGTTCACACACGCCCCCCTTCAAGCCGCGCGCGCAGCGCAGCCGGCAACGCATTGACACCTAACACAACGGCCAGAAGCGCTCCGCCATACAGGATCGGAACCCAATCACCAGCGCCCGCGAGAAGCAACGGCATCAATGTTAGGAAAATGCCTCCAATGATGCTTCCCACCAGAGACAACGAATACAAACTGACGACCGAACCGACCAGCAAGAAGATAGACGTCCAGAGCGTGAAGCTGTTCGGGGACACGGTGGATGAGCTGAAGGACAACAATGCCCCAGCGACCGCCGCGATCGAGGCACTCAAGGCCATGCAGGACAAACGCGCCCAACTGCGCCGCACGCCGAAAGACTCTGCTGCATGCGCCGACGTCCGGATCAGCAGCAATGCCATTGCCTGTCGAGAGCGGCGGAAATGCCGCAAGAGCAGGACAATCACGATAAGCCCAACAAGTGGAAGGTAGTAGCGTTGAACCGATTTGGCGACGCCAGGCAGCGCGTCCAGCTTCACGTACAGGCCCTCATAGCCACCAGACACCGACGAAAATCGCAGGAGCAACTCCGGCAACGCCAGGGCCAACGCCATCGTTGCAACGGCTAGATAGATCCCTTGGAGGTTGCGAGATGGGAAGGCAAAGAGAATGCCGAGGATGGCGCCGGCCACAGCCGCCAGAGGCAAGCTGAAAAGCAACGATAGGCCTAGATACTTTTCGACTAGGGCCACGGTATAGGCGCCTGCCGCCACGAAAACCCCGTGCCCAATGGAGACTTCACCACCGTAGCGCACTAAGAAGCCCACCGAGATGATCGCAATGGCGTTTGCGAAGCACAAGCCGAGCGTGAAGGTCCAGTACCCGCCGGCTATCAGCGGCAGCAATAGCAGCAGCACCAGGAACAGTAGGCCAAGTACGTTTGCGAATCGCGGCTTCGTGCGTCCATCGCGAGTGTCTCTGGTCTGACTAGGCTGCCGCGAGGGTTGCGTCAAGGCGCTTTGGATGATCGACACATCAGACACGTGAACCTCCGCGCACGGCGAGCACACCCTTCGGGAAGGCATTCAGCACCAGCAGTATGGTCAGCAACAAGTAGGTGTTGTTGAATTCCGCGGATACATAGAACGAAAGCATGTTCATGAGCACGCCAATGAAAATGCCTCCGACCACCGCTCCGGGCAGGCTGCTAAACCCTCCCACCACAGCCGCGGCGAATGCCTGTAGCATGAAAGCCGCGACGGTGGTGGAGGATAAGAACGTAGTCGGAACGATGAGGAGAGAGGCCACCAAACCAAGCAGGCCCGCCACTACCCATGCGAACAAGTGGACTCGACGCAAACTCAGTCCACAGACTCGACTGGCGAACGGGTTGGCAGAGACGGCACGAAACGCAATGCCGATTCGGGTGCGCTCAATAAGCAGATACAGAAGCCCGATGACCAGCGCGGTGACGCTGAGAACCGCGATGTCATAGGAAGAGACGCGAACCGCGCCGACATTCATCCGCCACGCCGGCAACGGCAGATCCATCGAGACAACGTTCGAGCCGAAGAGGAGCTGCGTGACGCCTTGGGCGACCAGACCGATTCCCAGGGTTGCGATGGTGCTTGTGAGGTCGGATCTGAATACCAGTGGAGCGATCAGCAAGTAGCTGACTGCCATCACTCCAATCATGATTACTAACGTAATCATCACGGCAGCGCCCCAGGCCACGTTCCCAAAGGTCCCGGCGGTGAATCCGAATACAAGGAATGCCGCAAGGCCGGCAAGGTTGCCGTGGGCGAAGTTCACGACCATGGAACTCTTGTAGATGAGAACGATGCCAATCGCGCCCATGGCATACAGACAGCCACTCACAATACCCGCCCAAAGGAGCCCAATGAAGTCGGCCATGATGTCAGCCCTTCCCGGCGTCACCGACCGGCGCTAACCGGATGTCACGGTCAACGACCTCAATCACAGCGGGAAAGTAGCGTCCGCTCCACCCGTTCTCGGCGGTCGCCGAGTAGTAGCGCTCAGCAAGTTCGGTGACGCGCGCTTGAACACCTGTTTGCCCCGCCAACTCCAGAACATAGCTGATGTCTTTCAGCACATATTCAGGCGCAAACGCCTTGTCTGGGAATTGTCTCGACAGCATGGCTTTGCGGCCATGATTGCGCAGCACAAAACTGTCGCCAGAGCCTTTCGAGACTGCATCCAAGAGCGTCGCGGGTTGCACGCCTGCACGTTCACCGAGGACCATCATTTCCGCCAATGCGACGGTGTTCTCAAACACCAGGGCGTTGTTGATGAGCTTGACCACTTGCCCGCAGCCGATCCCGCCGCAATGAGTGATATCCGATCCGACGTAGCGCAGCATCGCCTCGATGCGGTTGTAGAGGGCCTCATCAGCGCCCACCATCAGGCTGAGTTCCCCGCGCTGGGCCGCCTCCCGGGTTCGCGCAACCGGGGAATCGGCAAATGCCACGCCGCGCGCACCGAGTTGCTCCCCCACACTGCGAGCTGCTGCGACCGTGGTTGTGCTGAGATCGACGATGACCGCCGGATGACGCTTCCCGCTGGTGAGGCCATTCGCGCCAAGGCAGACCTGCTCCACCGCGGGACCGCCAGGTAGCGAGAGGAATACTACGTCTGCCTGTGCGGCCACTTCGGCGAGCGCATCAACGCGACGGGCCTTCGTTCCCTCCAGGATCTGGAATGCGCTGGGGTTTGAGTCGAAAGCGACGACCTCACCCGCATGCTTCAACGCCATATTTCGGCACATTGGTCCGCCCATCACGCCCAACCCGACGAAACCGATGACCGGCACTGCTTTGTCTGACATGCTGCGGCTCCTTGGTTTCAGTCCATCCACATGCCGCCGCTGATGTCCAGCGACGTGCCTGTGATCCAGTTGGAAGCGGGGGAGCACAGAAACAGTGCGGCTTGCGCGATGTCTTGCGCATTGCCGTAGCGACCAAGAGGAACTGTGGCATTCGCCGAAGGCGCCACATTCCCGGTGACATTGGCCCACATTGCCGTCTCGACGGGACCGGGCGCCAAAGTATTGGCATAGACGCCATGAGGTGCGCCCGCCTTGGCGATCCATCGCATCATCCCGTGTACGGCCGCCTTGGAGGCAACGTACGCCGGCCCAGAGGCGACGCCGCCGTTCTTGGCGGCAATTGAACCTGCGGCGAGGATCTTTCCGAATCCGCGCTCGCACATCAATGGAAAGAGCTTGCGCGCAGGATTTACGACACCGCGGACGTTCACCGACATGATCGAGTCCCACTCTTCATCGGAACTGTCTCCCAACGGGGTGCGTGCAATGATGCCCGCGCACAGAACGAGGATGTCGATCTTCCCGTGCGTAGCAATGACCTCATCTATCACTTTGTCAGTGTCAGCGCGTGACGTGACATCGTAGCGGCGGTAGTCGATACCGGGTCCGACGTCTTCGGTGTCGGCACGGTCGGTGGCCACTACGCGGGCGCCGGCAGCCTTGAACGCGGCTGCTATCGCGCGACCCATGCCGCCCGCGCCCCCAGTGATCAACGCGACCTGGCCTTCAAGGCTCGCGGGGCCACTCATATGTTGAGCCATTCTCTGTATCTCCAGTTCAGTCATCAATTCGGAAAAGGGTAATTTCTTAGCGAAAGGTGGCAGTCGCAGACATCGCTAGTTCGCCATCCGGCCCGCGAGCCCACAGCGCAAGTCCTTCGTCGTCGCCCTGTCGACCTTCCAATCGAAACGGTCGACGCACAAATAGGGGAGACACACCACGGAAGTCAAAAGTCGCTAGCCGACGTCCGCCGCCATGCTCGACGGCGAAGTGCTGTAGCAGTGTCGCGGTGAGAGGCCCGTGGACCACCAGGTCGGGGTAGCCTTCCTCGTTACGAGCGTACGTCTGGTCATAGTGGATCCGGTGGCCATTGAAAGTCAGGGCCGAATAGCGGAACAAGAGCGTTGTGTCTGGCTCGACGCTGCGGCCCCACTGCGCTTGACCGTCGTAGGGCTCGGGTGATGGTGCCGCCGCTGTAGTCGGCGGGGTCGCCTCGCGATAAACAATGTCCTGCTCTTCGCTGATGCAGGGATGTCCGTTGCAGCTGATGACATGCGCCACAGTAACGAACCACAGTGAGCCGCGCTTTCCGACCTTGTTCTCGACCTTGAGGATTCGGCTTCGCCGCGTGGCCTCAGCATCGATTGGAAGGTCAGAGAGATAGCGCACCCGGCTCCCGGCCCACATCCGACGCGGCAGTTCGATCGGCGGCAGGAAGCCACCTCGCTTCGGATGGCCGTCAATGCCAAGTTCGCTGCGCCGTGCCGCGGGATTGAAGAACATCCACTGCCATCCTGGTGGCAGGGGCTCGCCAGCGGTAGGCGCAACCTCCAGATCGAGCGTTGCAGCCATGGATTGCGCCGCAGGCGCGAGGATGCGCTGCGAGCGCTCTTCCTCGCGTCCGATCCAGTCGTCGTATGCAGTAGTCAATTCAAATCCTCAAGAAAGTTTTGCGTCGAACACTTCTGACGGAAATGGCCGAAACTCGCTCAACAACTTGAAGCTGCCGTCCGGCATCGCTTGGATGATTCCCTCCTGCCGCACGCCGCGGTGGTCGCCCGGCTTGAAGGTCACATTGCGTGCGCCACCGATCGTCTGATTGGTCATGGTCTCCATTACTTCCACGAGGCTTTCCCGCGTCAAGGGCTTGCCGCTGGCCAGCAGGGCTTGGAAGCCTTTCACGAACAACGCGCCGTTGCTCCAGCCGTTGAGGCCAAAGACGCCGATCGGGTCGTTGGGGAAATGCTTGGCGACGGTTTCTCTGTAGGCCTTTACCTCTGGCTCGTCGGCGGTGACGGGCAGAAGCCATGACGAAAAGTAAGCGCCATCAAGCAATGGGCCCGCCAGCTTTCGTGTGGTGGGGTCCGCCGTGAAGAAAGGACCCATCCACTTAGCCTCGTAGCTTATGCGATCGGCGGCCTTGAGGGCTGCGGCCAGATTGGCGTTGGAACCGAACAGAATCACCACCTCCGCCTTGGCATTCGCAAGCCGGCGCACATGCGGCGTGAAATCGGTGCTGCGTACCTCAAATGGAATCGACTCCGCCGGCTGCTTCTTGCGCGCCTCCATGTACAGATCGAAGCCACGCTTGGCCGAGCGGCCCAGCTCGTCGTTCTCCCACAGGAGCGCGACGCGACTGGCATTGAGGCCAGAAAAGGCATAGTCGAGATTCGATGCCGCCGACCAACCGTAGTCCGGCAGCAAAGGAAACACCAGCCTCTCTGAGAACAGCGCGCTCGCCCCCCCGATCGGCCCAATCATCGGAAGCCCTACTTCCTTGGCGTAGGGGATTACTGCCACGGATTGCGCCGTGCCCGTCGCAGCCGTCAATGCAAAGATCTTGTCTTCTTCGACCAGACGTCGAGTGACCGCGACACTGCGTGCCGGCTCGTAGCCATCGTCATACGTCACGAAGTTAACTTTCCAGCCGTTCAACGCATTGGTCTCATTCGCCCACCTGAAGCAGGCCTCGGCAGCGTGCGTGAGCACTGCGTAAAAAGGCACCGGCCCTGTGATCGGTGTGAACGCACCGACCGTGACGGTCTTTTTGGCCAAATCGATGCCAGGGGAAGCCTGCTGAGCACGCGCTCCACCCGGAAGGGCGATGGAAGCGGCCACGGCACCGGTCGAAAGAAAGGTCCTTCTGCGCATACTGTTCTCCTGTGGTGTTCGAATCGAACTGCATTGAACGCACAATGCATTCTATTTGTCGATCTTACGGTGGAAATGCGGGTTTGCCCTTGGAAACTCCCAGAACGAGACAAATGCAAGATGCATTTTGGCGAACGGCAGAACTTCTGCAGGGCAGCGGCGCTTGCTCAGGGGCGCTGCACGAACACTTCGCGTGGGATGGCACCGGCGTACAACTGACGCGGGCGGCCGATCTTGTACTCGGGGTCGCCGATCATTTCGTTGAGCTGGGCGATCCAGCCGACCGTGCGCGCCAGCGCAAAGATGGCGGTGAAGAGCGGCACCGGAATGCCGATCGCGCGCTGCACGATGCCCGAATAG